>NZ_JBDNXK010000066.1:8717-17405 GCF_047721705.1 Acetobacter sp.
ATGCTGGCCACTCGGTGGTCATCGAAGAATGTCTGGTGGGCGAGGAAGTCTCACTCTTCGCCTTCTGTTCCGGTGAGACGGCGGTGCTGATCGGCGCGGCGCAGGATCACAAACGCATCGGCGATGGTGACACGGGACCGAACACCGGAGGTATGGGGGCAGTCTCACCACCAGCCGGGTTCGACCGCGCAGCGCAGGAAAAGGCGCTCGACATTCTGGTGCGTCCGATGCTGGCGGAGATGGTGAAGCGCGGAACGCCGTTCCGTGGCGTGATCTTTGCGGGGCTGATGCTGACGGCCGAAGGGCCGAAGCTGATCGAATACAATGTGCGTTTCGGCGACCCGGAGGCGGAAGCGCTGCTGCCGCGTCTGACATCCGATCTGCTGCCCGCGCTGGTGGCGGTGGCAAAAGATTCGCTGGCTGATGTGCAGATCACGTTTTCCGATGATGCCTCTGCGGTGGTGATCATGGCGGCGAAGGGTTATCCGGGCGACTATGTGAAGGGTGGGCTGATCGAAGGCATTGAGCAGGCCGAGGCCATTCCGGGTGTGCGCGTGTTTCAGGCCGGCACGGCCCGCGATCCGCAGGGACATCTCGTGGGCGCCGGAGGACGGGTGCTTGCTGTGTGTGCGACCGCTCCAACCCTGAAAGAGGCTATTGCAGGAGCGTATCAGGGTGTTGGGGCCATCCGCTGGCAGGATGCGGTGTGGCGACGGGACATTGGAGCGCGGGCGTTGGCTGCTGCTCAGTGAGTTTGGTGCTGCTCACAAAGCCGTGACTTCCGGAACTGGAGTGGGTCTGCCGGCTTGAAGCGGCAGATCCGTTTGCGAAACGTTCACGTCTGCCGCCTTGCCGGGGCTGGAGGGCGTGTGATTGTATGGCCCGTCGTGCCGGATGTATCTCCGCCACGGGCCAGATTGATAGAGGATCGTTTTATATGCGTTCTTTCCATGCCACTGAGTGGGGCGCTGCAGATGCCATGGCCGGTATGATCCGTGCTCCCGAGACGGGTGACGCATCTGGACACACGATTGACCGCACCTGCATCGACACGATCCGCACGCTGTCGATGGACGCGGTGCAGAAGGCGAATTCCGGGCATCCCGGCACGGCCATGGCGCTCGCCCCGGTGGCCTACACACTGTGGCAGGACGTGCTGAGCTACGACCCGGCCAACCCGATCTGGCCTGCCCGTGACCGCTTCGTGCTGTCCGTCGGCCATGCGTCGATGCTACTCTATTCGCTGATCTGCCTCAGTGGCATCCGCGACGTGAAGAACGGCAAGGTGCTCAATGCGCCGTCTCTCACGGTCGAGGATCTTGAGCAGTTCCGTCAGCTTGATTCGAAGACGCCGGGGCACCCGGAATATCATCATACGGCAGGCGTCGAGACGACCACCGGTCCGCTCGGGCAGGGCTGCGGCAATTCCGTCGGTATGGCGATCGCCGAGAAATGGCTGGCCGCTCGCTTCAACAAGCCGGGTTTCCCGCTGTTCGACTATCATGTTTACGCGCTGTGCGGTGACGGCGACATGATGGAAGGTGTGTCGAGCGAAGCGGCTTCCACAGCCGGTCACCTGAAGCTCGGCAATCTGATCTGGATGTATGACGCCAACCAGATTTCCATCGAAGGCTCGACCGATCTCGCCTTCACGGAAAATGTCGGCAAGCGGTTCGAGGCTTATGGCTGGCAGGTCCTGACGCTGAAGGACGCCAACGACACGGAGGCGTTCAAAAAACTGCTGGTCGAGGCGAAGGCGGAAACTGATCGTCCGACGATGATCATTGTTCATTCCATCATTGCCTACGGTGCACCGAAGAAAGCCGGCACAGCCGCCGCTCATGGCGAGCCGCTGGGCGTGGACGAAATCACAGCGACCAAGCGTGCCTATGGTTGGCCGGAAGACAAGTCGTTCTACGTGCCGGAAGGCGTGACCGAGCATTTCCAGGCAGGACTGGGCGCACGCGGTGCAAAAGCCAGCAAGGCATGGGATGATCTGTTCGCGGCCTATCGCAAGGAATTTCCGGATGAGGCGGCGGAACTTGATCTGATCCTGTCCGGCGGACTGCCGAAGGGCTGGGATGCCGACATTCCGACCTATCCTGCGGATGCAAAAGGCATCGCCAGCCGCGCCAGTTCTGGCGAAGTGCAGAATGCCATTGCGAAGCACATACCCTGGCTCGTTGGTGGCTCCGCCGATCTTGCGCCTTCCACCAAGACGCTGATCAAGGACGGCGGCGCGTTCCAGCCGGAAGCATGGGGCGGCAGCTATGCCGGTCGCAACTTCCACTTCGGTGTGCGCGAACACGCGATGGGTTCCATCGTCAACGGTATGGCACTCTCAGGTCTGCGGTCCTATGGCGCCGGCTTCCTGATCTTCTCCGATTACATGAAAGCGCCGATCCGCCTCTCGGCCCTGATGCATCTGCCGACCATCTATATCTTCACGCACGATTCCATTGGTGTGGGTGAAGATGGCCCGACGCATCAGCCGATCGAGCAGCTTGTGCAGCTTCGGGCGACACCGGGCATTGTCACCTTCCGTCCGGGTGACGCCAATGAGGTCGCAGAAGCATGGCGCACGCTGATACCGTTCCGTGACCGTCCCGCCGTGCTGGCCTTGAGCCGCCAGAACCTGCCGACGCTGGATCGCAGCAAGTATGCGTCCGCCGCTGGTGTGGCGAAGGGCGGTTACGTTCTTGCCGACAGCGGCAAGGCACCATCCGTCATCCTTATCGCCACGGGTAGCGAACTGTCTCTGGCCGTCGAAGCCTATGAGAAGCTGGTGGCTGAGGGTGTTGCAGCGCGCGTCGTCTCCATGCCGTCGTGGGAACTGTTCGAGGAGCAGCCACAATCCTACCGTGATGAGGTGCTACCGCCTTCCGTCACAGCGCGTGTGGCTGTCGAGGCGGCGTCTCCCATCGGCTGGCATCGTTATGTCGGTCTCACGGGAGAGGTCGTGTGCATGAACGGCTTCGGCGCATCGGCTCCGGCTTCTGCCCTGATGAAGAAGTTCGGCTTTACGGTTGACGCCGTGCTGGACGCTGCCCGTCGGCAGCTGGCGCTTTAAGAAACCAGCCCTGCATCCGGGTTCGGGTGCAGGGTTTTTTATTGAATGAATTGATCGGCAGGTTCCGTTGCTGCTGCCGGGGAGAATTGCTCGATGAACGCCTCATCCGTGAACGGAAAAAGCCCTTTGCGCGCCCTGGAACAGTTCGGGCAGTCACCCTGGCTGGATTTTGTGCGGCGGGGCTATACGCGGGACGGGTCTATGGCGGCCCTCATCGAGCAGGATGGCGTCAAGGGCGTGACGTCCAACCCGGCGATCTTTCAGAAGGCGATGGGTGAAGGCACGGATTACGATGCCCAGATCAAGGACGTTCTCGCCAAGGAGATCGTCTCTGCCGGTGAACTGTATGAACGTCTGGCGGTGGAAGACATTCGGGAAGTTGCCCACCTGCTGAAGCCGGTTTTTGATCAGACCAAAGGTCTCGACGGTTACGTCAGTCTTGAAGTCTCTCCCTATCTGGCGCGGGACACGGCAGCGACCATCGAAGAAGCCGGACGTCTCTGGACGGCTGTTTCCGAGCCGAACCTGATGATCAAGATTCCGGCGACGGAGGAAGGTCTACCGGCGATCCACCAGAAGATCGCGGACGGCGTGAACATCAACGTCACGCTGCTCTTCTCGCTTGAGCGATACAAGGCCGTGGTCGAGGCCTGGATCTCCGGTCTTGAAGCGCGTCAGAAGGAGGGCAAGAGCGTCGCCGGCATTGCGTCCGTCGCCTCGTTCTTCGTCAGCCGTGTGGATGGAAAAGTCGATGGCGAGATCGACCGTCGCATCAAGGCTGGCGACAAGGACGCCGAGGCTCTGAAGGCCATTCGTGGCAAAGTCGCGATCGCCAATGCGAAGATGGCCTACCTGCACTGGCAGGAGATTATGAAGAGCGAGCGCTGGGCGAAGCTGAAAGCGGCTGGCGCACAGCCGCAGCGTCTGCTCTGGGCTTCGACTGGCACCAAAGACAAGGCCTACAGCGACGTTCTGTATGTCGATGGACTGATCGGGCCGGAAACGGTCAATACGCTGCCGCCCGCGACGCTGGATGCGTTCCGTGATCATGGAACGGTGCAGCCCACGCTTGAACAGAATGTCGATGCCGCGAAGCACGTTATGACGGAGGTGAAGCGTCTTGGCCTCGACCTCGACGGCATGACGACGAAGCTGGTGGAGGAAGGCGTTGTCTCGTTTGAAGAGGCGTTTGATGGACTGCTTGGTTCCGTCGCGAAGAAGCAGAACGAATTTCTCGGCAACAAGCTGACGGAAACGAAGTTCTCGCTGCCGAAAGAATTCGATGACGCTGTGAAAGCGGGCCTTGATGCATGGCGCAAGGACGGCATCATCCGCCGCCTGTGGGCGAAGGACGCCTCGGTCTGGACGAACGGGCCGGAAGCGAAATGGCTCAACTGGCTCGGTATTGTTGCTGACCGTCTGAAACATCTTCCGGAACTGGAAGCGTTCCAGAAAGAGGTAAAGGCGCGCGGATTCAAACAGGTGCTGCTGCTGGGCATGGGCGGCTCAAGCCTTGGCCCGGAAGTGCTGGCCATGACCTTCGGCAAGCACGAGGGGTACGGTCATCTCTACGTGCTGGACAGCACCGATCCGCAGCAGGTCCGGACGTTCGAAGGTAAGATCGACCCGAAAGAGACGCTGTTCATCGTCTCCTCCAAATCCGGTTCCACGCTGGAGCCGAACATCATGCTGTCCTACTTCCTCGATGTCGCGAAAAAGGCGCTCGGCGAGAAGGCTGGTGAGCATTTTGTCGCTGTGACGGACCCCGGTTCGGCACTGGAGAAGAAGGCGGCTGCCGACGGTTTCTGGAAAGTTTTCCACGGCGACAAGCAGATTGGTGGCCGTTATTCCGTGCTGTCGAATTTCGGCATGGTCCCGGCAGCTGCTTCCGGTGTGCCTCTGAAGCTGTTCCTTGAGGATGCGCTTCACGGTGTGAAAGCGTGTGACGGCAGCGTGCCCGCCGCGGTCAATCCGGGTGTACTGCTCGGCACGGTGTTCGGGATCGGTGCGGAGAAATTCGGTCGTGACAAGATCACCATCATCGCCACCAAGCAGGTGATGGATTTCGGCGCATGGGCCGAGCAGTTGATCGCAGAGTCCACGGGCAAGCTCGGCAAGGGCCTGATCCCCATCGACGACGAGACGCTGGCGGGTCCGACGCATTACGGCAAGGACCGTCTGTTCATCTATTTCCGTCTGGCCAGCGAGCACTCGCATGAGCAGGACGAGGCCGTGAAAACTCTGATCGACGCGGGCCAGCCGGTTGTGACGGTCAATCTGCATGACCGCCGCCAGATCGCACAGGAGTTCTTCCGCTGGGAGATCGCCACGGCGGTCGCGGGCGCGTTCCTCGGCATCAACCCGTTCGACCAGCCGGATGTCGAAGCCAGCAAGATCGAGACCAAGAAGCTGACGGCTGCCTATAACGAGACGGGTTCGCTTCCAGCGGAGTCACCTTTCGCGACGGATGGCGATCTGGAGTTCTTCGCCGATAAGAAGAATACCACAGCGTTGAAAGGCGACACGGCGCAGGCGATCCTCAAGGCGCATTTCGATCGCGTAAAGGCAGGCGATTATGTCGGTCTGCTAGCCTATATCGAACGCGACCGGAACAGCATCGAGTGGATCCAGCACACACGTCTGGCCATCCGTGACGCCAAGACGATCGCGACAGCAGCCGAGTTCGGCCCGCGCTTCCTGCATTCCACGGGACAGGCTTACAAGGGCGGCCCTGACAGCGGCGTGTTCCTCCAGATCACGGCGGATGACGCGCATGATCTGCCGGTGCCGGGTGAGCGTTACAGCTTCGGTGTGGTGAAGGCGGCGCAGGCACGTGGTGATTTCGACGTGCTGGCCGAACGTGGACGGCGTGCGCTGCGCGTGCATATCAAGGGCGATCTGAAAAAGGGTCTGGCGACGCTCGCGGCCGCTATCAAGGCTGCGATCTGAGCCGAGAAGGAAAAGAACAGAGACATGCAGATCGGAATCGTTGGCCTTGGCCGCATGGGGGGCAACATCGCCGTTCGCCTCACCCGTCATGGGCATGATGTTGTCGTTTATGACCGTGATCCTGCCACAGTGACGAAAACAGTCGAGCGGGCGGAAGCCGGTCGGGCCGTGGGCGCGTCCAGCGAAGCCGAACTGGTTTCGAAGCTGACGGGCGAGAAGAAGGTCGTGTGGCTGATGCTGCCGGCGGGCGCGATCACCGAAGCCTCCGTGCAATCGGTGGGCGCGCTGCTCGGAGCAGGCGATATTCTCATTGATGGCGGCAACACCTACTACAAGGACGATCTGCGTCGGGCCGCCCAGTTGGTCGAACGCGGTATTGATTACGTCGATGTCGGCACATCCGGCGGTGTGTGGGGCCTTGAGCGCGGCTATTGCATGATGTTCGGTGGTCCGGCAGGCGCGGCGGAACATCTCGATCCGATTTTCAGCGCCCTGGCACCGGGCAAAGGCGATATCCCCCCAACGCCGGACCGGGATCGGGAAGGCCTCGATCCTCGGGCCGAGCAGGGCTATCTTCACTGTGGCCCGGCAGGTTCGGGGCATTTCGTGAAGATGGTCCATAACGGCATCGAATACGGCATGATGCAGGCCTTCGCGGAAGGCTTCGATGTCATGAAGAGCAAGGACTCTCCGCTTCTGCCGGATGATGAGCGTTTCACCCTGAACATGGCCGACATTGCCGAGGTCTGGCGACGTGGCAGTGTTGTGTCGTCCTGGCTGCTCGACCTGACGGCCGAGGCGATGGCGAAAAATGGTGAACTGTCCGAATTCAGCGGCGAAGTTCAGGATTCCGGCGAGGGACGTTGGACCATCGAGGCTGCGATCGAGGAAGCTGTGCCGGTGCCGGTGATGACGGCGGCGCTGTTCACCCGCTTCCGGTCCCGCAGCGGCAACACCTATGGCGAGAAAGTGCTGTCCGCCATGCGGTTCGGCTTCGGCGGCCACGTTGAAAAGAAAAACTGAAAACCATCCGTGCTGTCTGGAGTATTTCTGTGAAAGTTGATGACATCGCAAGGCATGACGCCAAGCCGGCTCCAACCAGCGTGGTGCGTCTTGTCGTCACCGACATGGACGGGACGCTGCTGACGCCGGAAAAACAGCTCACGCGGGCGACTGTGGAGATGATCGGCAGGCTCACCGCTGCTGATGTGCCCGTATGTCTGGTCAGCAGTCGGGCTGTGCCGGGCATCGTGCGGTATCATGATGTTCTGAAACTCACGACGCCCTACGCCGCTATGAATGGCGCCATCGTCCGCGACGGCAGTGGTCGCACTCTCTCATCTCTGGTGCTGCCGAAAGATGCCGTCAAAGCGACATTGGACATGTGCAGCGTGCATGAAGTCGATGCGTGGCTGTTTTCCGGGGTCGACTGGATCGTGCGCGACGCGACGGCAGGGTACGTCCCGCAGGAACAGAAGGCTCTTGGCGTAGCACCGAAGCAGGTGGCTGATTTCGGTCCTTGGGAAGACAAGGTTGGCAAGATCACCTGTTCCAGCGCGGACTATGATTTGTTGGCGCGTCTTGAAGGTGAGACCGGCCAGATGCTGGAAGGGCAGGCAAGTGTCGCTCTGTCGGCGCAGTATTATCTTGATGTGACGCCGTTGGATGCCAACAAGGGTTACGCATTGCGCGAGATCGGGCGACTGATGGGCGTGGAGCCGCACGAAATCGCCTGTCTGGGTGACATGCCGAACGATGTGCCAATGCTCGATATCGGCGGGCTTTCCATTGCGATGGGCAATGCGTCGGACGAGGTGGCTTCCCATGCGCATTTCGTGACCGACACCAATGAGAATGACGGGTGGGTCAAGGCGATTGAGAAGTGGGTGTTGCCCCGCATTCCTCCGCAGGCAGACTGATGAGAGGGCATGACGTCATATCGGCGCGGGCGGTCGTGCTCGACAGCGCGGATGCCGTTGCCTCTCATGTGGCGGCATTCCTGCTGGAACAGTCGCTGAAAACACAGGGTGTTTTTCGCGTAGCCCTGTCCGGGGGCTCCACGCCAAAGAAACTTTATACGCTGATGGCACAGCCCGGTTATGCTGCGCAGTTCCCATGGGAGCGTGTGCAGTTCTTTTATGGTGATGACCGTTTCGTGCCTCGTAGTTCACCGGACAATAACGGTGGGATGGTTCAGGACATCCTGTTTTCGCGTGTGCCGGTTCCCTCGGGAAACATCTTTCCCATGCCGGACAGTGGCGATCCGGATGACGCGGCCGCTGCTTATGAAGCGGCATTGAAGCGTGTCTATGGCGCTGATCATCTGGAACAAGGGAAACCGCTGTTCGATGTCGTGCTGCTCGGGCTCGGTGAAAATGGACACACTGCGTCTTTGTTTCCACGACAGCCGGTTTTGAAGGAAAAGACGCGCTGGGTGGCATCATGCGTGCCGGACGATGCGCCGCATACCCGTCTTACGCTGACTTATCCGGCGATTGCTTCCAGCCGTCACGTCCTGTTTCTCGTGACCGGGGCTTCCAAGGAGGCGGTTCTGAAGCGGGTGCGTGCGGGTGATCCTGCGGAACCGGCAAGTCATATTCGCTCGGAAGGCGAGATCGTCTGGGTTATGGACAGGGATGCAGCGGGCAGGCATCCCGAGGGAGAGTGAC
>NZ_JBDNXK010000067.1:0-17313 GCF_047721705.1 Acetobacter sp.
TGCGGATGCGGGTTTTGCGTGGGGCTCTCTGCCAACGATCTGCATGGATCATGGCTATGGGCCACAATTTGGATGGCCGCCACATCGCTGGCCTGTGTGATTCGGCAGGTGAACCGATGAGGGCGTCAGCAGCATGACCGAAAACAGTACCCAAGCCGGAAACGACATGGTACGATCGGGGATGACCGACGACACATGGCCGAACAACGCCCACACGGCGAACGCAGGCATCATGGCCCAGCCGCGTGACTGGAACGTAGCGTGTGCCGTGGCGCAGGCCCGCATGGGTGTCGCGCTTACCGAGGGGCAGCGGGAAATCGTGGAGCGGGCGAAGGACGCGCGTTCGGTATGATCCGCTTCCCATCACGCACAATCCGAGAAATGGTGCGGCGCTTTGCACCGTTGGGCTGGACTGCCCAAGTGGCACGTAGCGGGCACATACGATGGAAACACAAGACGGGCGCTCTGTATTTCTCGTCCGCGACGCCAAGTGACTGGCGCGTGGCGCGGAATATCGAAGCGGGGCTCAGAAAAGCGGTGAGGGTTTAATGGTGGCAAAGAAGCGCAGGTTCGTGGTCCGCCATGCTGAAGATAACGAGCCAACGCCGGAGAGGATGGCGAAGTCGCTCTTCGAAAAAGGAGTGCCGCCGCGTGTGCTGACGACAGTCACGGCAATGCTGCGGTCTGGCGATATCACACAGGAGGAAGCCGATGCTGGAGAGCGATGGTATCGCGATTATCAATTGGCCTATCTCACAGGATACACGCTCAGCCGTCTTGGTCAGGACAACACATACGAAGCTCCGCCAGAAGGGCACGATCCAAACACACTCCGTCTGAAGCATGATGCTGTGTCGTTCAGCGTGGTGCGCGCTGAAGCGGCAGTGCGGATAAGCGAGATCCGGTGCAGGCTCGGAATGTGTGGCCACCAGCGGCTGAAGATGATGCTGGTCGATGAGATGAGTTTTAGCGATATGGGGGCAATTATTTTCCCCAGAGCAGCTAGAACTAATGCGATTACGAGCATTAAATCGCAATGCTCAATGGTGCTTCTACAATTGGCTGAATCTTATCGCGAGAAAGCAAAATCCTCTCGTGAGAAAATAGGCTTGTCTGTTTATACAGAATGTGCTTGATTCCCCTAACATCGCAGAAATTGTGCAAGCCATCCTATGGGGTGGCTTTTTCTATTTGGAGGATTGGAGATGGCCGGGAAGAAGCCGGTCAAAACGATCAAGCGTTGTGATGATATTTCGGCAGTATGGGATGATATCCTGTGCCTTCTTGAAGAAGGTAAGACGCTTCGTGAGATTTCCGAAGTTGAGGGTATGCCTAGCTGGGAAGGTTTGCGGAAGTTTATCCGTAATGATCCCGGCAGAGTTGCACAATACGCACACGCGCGCGAGACCGGGGCAGAGGCTTTAGAGGCTGAAATGCTTCTTGCTGCGCGTTCTGCTGGTCCCGAGGACGCGGCGGCAAAACGATTGCATGTTGATGCGCTCAAATGGGTCATGTCAAAGCGTGCCCCGAAAGTCTACGGCGACAAGATCACGCAGGAGCACACGGGCCCAGGCGGAAAAGACCTCCCAGCTCCAACGCTCGTAATCTCCACCTATCAAAAACCAGATGACACAGACACGGATTGAGATTCCGCCTGCGTTTGGCGACTTCGGGCATCCTTATCGTTATCGCGTTTGGTATGGTGGGCGTGGATCGTCGAAGTCGTGGACTGTTGCGCGTGTTCTGATAGCACTCGCAGCATCGCGCCCCGTTCGCGTTCTATGCGTCCGAGAGTTCCAGAACAGCATTAACGATTCAGTTAAGCGCCTGCTGGCTGACCAGATCGAAGGCCTTGGCCTTTCGCAATGGTTCAAGGTGCAGGAGACCAGCATATCGTCATCGTGTGGATCGGAGTTTCTGTTTAAGGGCCTCGCTCGCAACATCCAAGGGATTAAATCGACTGAAGGTGTCGATATATGCTGGGTGGAAGAAGGACAGACCGTAAGCCAGTCATCTCTCGATATCCTGATACCGACGATCCGAAAGGAAGGGTCAGAGATATGGTTTACCTACAACCCGGAGCATGACGACGACCCCATGCACCGCCTGATGCGGATGCTGGAAAATGAAAGCAACGCGCTTGTCCGAAAGGTGGGGTGGCAGGATAACCCGTGGTTCCCTGATGAACTGAATGCTGAGCGCCAACTGCTTCTTAGGCATGATCCTGAAGCATACGAACACGTATGGGAAGGCGAATGTCGGACGATCAGTGAAGCGGTTGTATTCCGCCACCGAGTCTCCTTCGATCCATTCGACACTCCGCATGATGCGCGTTTTTACTACGGTGCCGACTGGGGGTTTTCGCAAGACCCTACGGCATTGGTCCGGGCATTCATCACTGACGATGTTCTCTATGTCGATCAGGAGGCGTTCGGATATGGCGTCGAAATGGATGAGCTGCCGCGCCTGTTCGACACGGTGCCCGGATCACGAGACTGGCCGATACTGGCTGATTGCGCTAGACCCGAGACGATCAGCTATATGGCGAACCGTCATCACTTCCGCATCATGGCAGCCGAGAAGTGGCCGGGTAGCGTTGAAGATGGTGTCGAGCGCCTAAAGGCATTTCGCAAGATCGTAATTCATCCGCGATGCAAGAATGTCGCTAAAGAGTTCCGCATGTATTCGTACAAGGTGGACCCACGCGACAGCAGGATTATCCTTCCGAAGCTGGAAGATAAGTGGAACCACGGGATTGATGCGCTTCGGTATGCGCTCGCTCCGTTGATCCAGAATCGCCGAAAAATGCCCTCTTTCGCCAACTATAGATCACAAGGCCGTAGATGAAAAACTGGTTCGCGCGCAAACGGGAGCGTCGGACGCCTCCTGTTCGTGTCGAGCCGGTCGCTCCCCAGAAGCAAACGCCACGCATGAATATACGCGCGTTTCGCCGTGATGCTGTGTCTGCACCCCCGGACATGGCGTCGGTCCTGTCGCCCTATACGCCGCCGAAAGGTATTGTGGGTGATAGTTCAGGCGGTATGGCTCAGGATGGCGCGCTATGCGGATCAACGTCTGATCTTGCCGAATTCGCGGGCGGCTATCCCCAGATTGCTGCCAATTATTTCGCCGATGGACTGGCGTTCCTTGGCTATCCGCAGCTTGCTCAAATGGCGCAGCGCGCGGAGTTCCGGAAGCCGTGTCAGGTCATCTCGAAGGAATGTGTGCGGGAGTGGATCAAGTTCCGATCTGACAAGCAGGGCAATGACCCCGCCGAAAACGATAGCGCCGCCGAAAAGATCAAGCAGGTCGAGGCAGAATTTATCCGCCTCAATGTGCGCCGCGTTGTCCAGAAGCACATCTACCACGGCCTTACGTATGGCCTTGGCCATATCTGGATCGGCATCAAGGGCGCTTCCCCTACATCTGAAGCGCAGAGTATCCCACTCGTCATCGGCCCGAACGGCATGAAGAAAGGATCGCTCGAACGTCTGAAAAACATCGAGCCTATCTGGACAACACCGAACCGATACAGTTCCGACAATGTACTGGCTGAGGATTTCTATCAGGCCACCTCGTGGTGGGCGCTCGGCGTTGAAATTCATTCATCGCGGCTGCTGACGACGGTTCCTTTCCCGGTGTCGCAAATTCTGGCGCCAGCGTTCAATTTTGGCGGCCAGTCTCTGACGCAGTTGCTTCAGGCCTACGTCCACAACTACCTTGGCACGCGCAATTCAACGGCGAACATCGTCCGCAATTTTTCGAAAATTGTCCTGAAAACGGATATGACCGGGAATATGCAGGCGGATATGCCGGGTCAGCCGATGCCATATGGCGACGTGGACATGCAGTCCGTTCAGGGGCGTGCTGCTTTCATGCAGGACACCGCTGACGGACAGTCGGCTATCGTTGTGGATAAAGAACGCGAGGATGCTGCGATCATCGCCACGCCGCTGAGCGGTCTGGACTCGTTACAGGCGCAGAGCATGGAGGCGCAGGCGTCCATCCCCGGAATCCCGCTCGTCAAGCTGTTCGGCATCCAGCCAACGGGCCTGAACGCCTCGTCTGATGGTGAAATCCGTGTCTTCTACGACGAAATTTCATCCTATCAGGAAGAGAATGTGCGCCCGGTCGTGCAGACGATCTTTGAGGCCGTACAGATCCATCTATGGGGCGAAATTGATCCTGATCTGTCATTCGAGTTCGTGCCGCTCTGGCAGATGGACGAGAAGCAGATCGCTGAAATCGAGAAGATCAAGGCGGATCAGGACGCAGTTCTCGTGCAGGCCGGTATTGTGTCGCCAGAAGAGGCTCGCGAACGGCAGGCCGCGGACCCGCAGAGCAACTATCGCAACGTCGATCTGACTGGTCCACCACCCGATCCGCCTGACCCAGAGGTTGACGGCGAAGGTCTGGAAGGGCTGCTGAAGCGTGGAGAGGAGGAAGAATAGTGCCTCTCACATGCCAGTCAGCCCAAGGAAAGCGGATAGCCCCTGTCCGGGCCAACGCTGGCATCGAGGCGAAATACTATCGCGCCATGCGGGAACTGCTGGAGCGCATGCACAACGAGGTCATCCGTGATCTTGCCAAAGCATACGCCAAGGCAGAACCGCAGATAGCGCAGGATGCGTCGCCGATAGCCGATATGGTCAGCATCATGGACGGCCTGACAAAGCGCTGGCGCAAGCGGTTTAGCGATGACGCTCAGGGGATCGCGCAGCAGTTCGCCAAGTCAGCACAGGGGCACGCGCAACGGGCATTTCAGAGCGAATTGAAGCGGAACGGCTTCACGGTTCAGTTCAAGCCTACGGAGCGTGTGCAGGATATTCTCAGGCGCTCGATCGCTGAGAATGTGAACCTCATCACTGGCATGAGTTCTGATTATCTCAAAGGGATTGAGACTGCCGTGAATATGTCCGTGATGAACGGGCGCGACCTCAAGAGCCTGAGTGATACTCTTCAGGAGCAGTATGGCGTCAGCAAGCGACGTGCCGCGCTGATAGCCAGAGACCAGAACGCTAAGGCCACGTCAGCAATCAACAGAACGCGGCAGCTTGAGCTTGGGATGACTGAAGCGATCTGGGTTCATTCGGCTGGTGGAAAGCACCCGCGTCCGAGCCACGTAAAAGCGGGGCGCGATAAGCTGAGATACAAGCTGGACAAAGGTGCATATATCGACGGTGAGTGGATACACCCCGGAGAGTGCATTAACTGCCGATGTGTTTCGTCACCGATTATTCCGGGATTTGACGACTAGAAATGACTGATAAACTGGCCTTCGACCGCTCGGTGCGACGCATCGACGCGGACGGACACCTGCACGTTGAGCGCTGCGTCATCAGCGCTGCGGTGGTGTCGCCCTACTATGGCAGAGAAATACCAGGGGCGGAAGCGCTGGGTCTGGACCCAGGCACGATCTATTGGCTCTACCGTGATGCTGATGCATTGCGCGAAGCGGCCCCGAGTATGAACGGGAAGCCGATTATCGAAGTTCATCAGCCGATCAGCGCTGACGAGCATCCGAAAGAAATAACCGTCGGCTCAGTCAACAACGTCCGCTTCGAAGATCCTGATCTCGTGGGAGAGTTGTCCATCTGGGATGGTGACGCGATCAAGCGGATCGAGGATGGGTCAAAGCGCTGCGTCTCGTCCGGTTACGCCTACACGGCTGTTCCGGAAGAAGGTGAGATCGGCGGCCAGAAATACACGCTCAAGATGGTCGATATTCGCTTCAATCATCTTGCGCTTGTCGAAAATCCCCGCGTGCAGACTGCCATCATTGGCGATGCCGCACCCATCACATTGGAGAACAAAAGCATGGCTGTTCGCAAGCCCATGACAGTAGCGGGCCGCATTGCGGCAGCTTTGAAGGATGGCCGCCTCGGCATGGATGCATCAGAAGAGGATGTGAAGAAATGCATGGATGAGGACGAGACCGAAGAAGAGAAGAAGGCCCGCGAGGACGCTGAGAAGAAAGCGGCTGACGAAGAGGCGGCGAAGGAAGAAGAGGCCAAGAAAAAGGCCGAGGATTCTGACGACGATGAAGATGATGACCAGGCCGAGGATAGTGACGAAGACGACGACAAGAAAGACGAGAAGAAAGGCATGGACGCCGCTTCCGTAAAACTTGCGATTGATGCCGCTGTCGCCAAAGAGCGTAAGCGCAACCGTCTCGCTCAAGATGCCCGCGAAGCCGTGCGCCCTCTCGTCGGCGATGTTGTTGGCATGGATAATGCCCCGGACATCTATCGCTACGCTCTGAAAAGCGTCGGTGTGGATGCAACTGCGGTCGACCCGTCTGCTCTGCCAGCCATGGTGCAGATGGCTCTTTCGTCCCGCGCTCCAAAGCCTCGCGTGGCGATGGATGGAGCGCCTGACAGTGATTCCCCTCTGGCGGGCGTTTCCGCTCGTCGTAAAGCGTAAGGAGCGGCCCAGATGGGTTTCCCCAAGAAGATCAATTACAGTTGGACGATGGGATTTCTGGGCGCCATTGCGTCAGCCAATCCACGGCGCTCCGCCATTCCCGGGCCTCTCGGATTCCGCGCAGGGGCAGCAGGCGTAACCGTCGGCGCATTTGGGTGGGTGCAAGCCGATGGCGTGACCGTCCTGAATAAGCCCGTTGGCTCAGAAGCTCCCACAGGTTTCGTTCTCCGCGATCAGACCGGCCTGATCACCGAGTATCTCGGCGAAAGCACGATGACGCTGATCGATGGCTGGAACGTGCAGCTTATGACTGGTGGAGATTACTTCGCTGTGTCTAGCACGGCAGCGACACCGGGGCAGGCTGTCTACGCATCAACGACGGATGGCAGCATCGCAACTGGTGCCGCTGGGACAACTCCGAGCGGACATGTCGCCACAGGCTTCGTCGTCACGCAAGGCGGGGCAGCGGGCGCGATAATCATCATTTCTGGCGCAGTTGCGCCTATCTCTGGGAGCAACGAATAATGGCGACCTTCCGCAAAGATGCGGCCCGTCTCGCTCAGGACTGGGGCATAAATCTACCCGGTGTGACGCACTATGTGGGTGAACGCGGCAACGCCTACGACGCTGCGCCAGTGTTTTCCGCCGTCACCGCGCCGAACAGTGGCGTCCCTGCCGTCATCAACACGATGGTGGACCCGCAGCTGATCCGGCAGCTTATCACGCCGGTTAAGTCTGAGGAGATTTACGGCTCCGAGAAGAAGGGTGACCGCCGGTTCAAAACGGTCATGTTTCCGGTCATCGAATCATCTGGCTATGCTGTCGCGTATGGTGACTACGAGCAGGCTGGAGATTCCAGTTCAAACGCCAACTGGGTGAACCGCCAGTCATTCTCCTTCCAGACTTGGGCCAAATACGGCGATCTGGAAGCCGAAATGATGGGTATGGGAAACATCGACTGGATCGCTGAGCAGCGCACCGCTGGGTCTTCAGTTCTCGCCAAGCAGGCCAATCTCATCAATCTGTATGGCGTCAGTGGCCTTGAGAACTACGGCGCCCTGAATGATCCGGAACTTCCGGCTGCCATCACTGCGTCTGTGAAAACCGGCACAAACACCTCATGGCTCAGCACGAGCGATCCGAACGCGGTCTACACTGATTTCGTGGATCTATTCGCCGCCCTCAACAAAGCCATGATGGGTAACATCGACAATGAGACGCGGGTCAAGGCCGTGATCCCGTCCGAATTGTCGCCGGTCATGACCTACACCAACAGCTTCGGCATTACACTCGAGGACATGCTGAAGAAGTCGTGGCCGAATATGGAGCGAGTATTCCTGCCTGAGGCGGGCGTCACCATGTCTGGCGGCTACCAGAGCGCGAACGTCATGCAGATGTTTGTTCCTGAAGTGGACGGCGTTGAGACCGTCACCACTTCGTTCACTGAGCGTCTGACTATGCACCGTCTCGAGCAGTATTCCACCAATGCGCGGCAGAAAATGTCTCGTGGTGGATGGGGCACGATCTGGAAGCGTCCAATGGCTGTTGCACAAATGGTGGGTATTTAATCATGGCTGACACCGTAACCGTTTGCTGCCGTCTGCCTCACGGGCTGCGCCTGCGCCTTACTCCTGAGGGAGACGTGGCGCGCCGCGCTGCACTGAGTAAGGCTGGAACCCCGGATCGTAGCCCTACCGGATACGTGAAGGAGGTAGTGATCAACGGCGCAAATCGTGCTCCGAACTATCACCCCAAGGATAACGTGATGCTGGGGTGTGTTGGCCGCACACAGGTTGAAAAGTCCTTTTGGGATGCGTGGCTCGCTCAGCATAAGGACAGCGATCTGGTGAAGAACCACTGTGTCTTTGCAGAACTGACAGAGGCGAAGGCTGATGCGAAATCTTCTGAGTTATCTCAGGAAAAGACCGGCTTTGAGCCTATCGACCCTGCGGAACTAAAGAAGAAGGGTATCGAAGCTGCTGAGGCTTCCGCCTGATGAGTGACGCGACCACGCCATGTCCGGGCGTTGCCACGTTCGATTACAATGTGTGGTCGCAGCGCTATCCCGCATTGGCCTGTAATGTGGGTGAGGATCTGGCCGAGTCTTATTTCGATGAGGCTGGTCTGTATCTGAACAACACGCCCATGAGCATCGTGCGGGATGTGCGCAAGCGCGCAGTCCTGCTCGGGATGCTTGTGGCGCATCTGGCTACGCTCAATCTGCCAACGTCGCAGGGTGGATTGGGCGGTGCTGTTGGGCGTGTAGCATCAGCATCTCGTGGGAGTGTCTCTATATCTACGGATTTGGGGCCACAGACCGCAGATGCCGGATGGTTTAACCAGACGCAGTATGGTGCGGCATTCTGGGTGGCAACGCGGTATCTCCGGCAGATGTCGTTCGTGTCCGGTCGATCACCGAGACCACGCATATGGCCATGAAATCCACTGGAGGGCCCGGCTGGAAGGCTGCTATCGCTCAGCTACGGAAGAAAGTCGAACAAGGCGCGCACACCAACGTCGGGTTCTTAGAAGGCGAGACCTATCCAGACGGAACGCCGGTCGCACAAGTCGCCGCATGGAACGAATTCGGTAACAAGACGGCGCCCCCGCGTCCGTTCATGCGGAACACGATCGCGCACAACAAGGACAAGTGGCCCAAAATGCTGGCTGCAGCCCTGAAAGCGTCCGACTTCGATGTTGAGAAGGCGCTCGGCATGTGTGGGGAGAAGATGGCTTCTCAGATGCGCGAAGAAATCGTCGCTATGGATGCGCCCCCCAATCGGCCCCTGACCAATCTTCTGAAGGATCGCTTCCCAACTGGCGACTATACAAAAGACGACTTTCTTAAAGCCGTTACTGATTTGGAGGCAGGGGAAACGGGGCCTGCGGGTAAGCCTCTCGTATGGTCGGGGCAAACGCTGCGATCAGTGACTTCTGAGGTGAAGAAAGGGTCAGGAGGTGATTGATGTTTTTGGCCTCGCCATTCCGATGTGCGCGAATGTGAACCCTCATACGCAAGCTGCAATCAGGGTTAGCACAGGCAATTTTGAGAACGCAGACGGATCGCCAAACACGCAATACCAGACAGTATTTGTTGATATTGAGGTGCAGGCTGTCAGTTCGGCAGACCTGAAGCAGATAGAGAACATCAATCAGCAGGAAGATATGCGCTCCGTATATCTGTTCGGAGCGGCAAAGGCGCTGAACCGTCCTTTGCAAATTGGTGGAGATATCCTGACATTTTACGGCTCTGACTGGCTCATCGCGCAGCAGTTGGAGGAATGGGGTAACGGGGAATGGTCAAAGGTTCTCGTGGTTCGGCAACTCCCCTCTACGTCGTAACGCCAACCGAAAAAGACATCTACACGGCCATGCGGGCATGGCTCTTGTCCATTCTTCCTGACTGTATGCGCGTAATTCAAGGACAACAGAACCGCGCTGCTGCACCTCTCGATCCGTTCGCCGTCATGACGATTATTGCACGAGATCGCATCGCAACGAATGGATGGTCCTACACTGATACCACGCGTGTGGTGGAAGAGCAGGTCAAACTGACCATGCAGGTCAGTGTGTTCGGTCAGGCGTCCAGCAATCAGATGCAGCTGATCACAGCCCTATGGCGAGATATGGAAGCCGTCGATTATTTCCGCGCGCAGCCAATCCCTATCACACCGCTCTACACCTCTTCGACGCGGCAACTCGGATTCATAAATGGCGAGCGCCAGTATGAGGATTGCTGGTCTGTCGATCTGACGATGCAGGTCAATCTGACCGTATCTGTTCCCCAGCAATTCGCAGATTCCCTCTCGGTCGATCTGATCGAGGTCGATACATCCTATCCAGAACAGGAGTAAGCCGTGAGCGGCATACCTATTACGCAAGTCGTGTCCGTGACGCCAGGTGTCTTGTCTCCGGCTGGGGGCCTCGACAATCTCGTTGGATTGATCCTCACAACGAACGCTTCAGCGGTGCCGGCAGGAGAGGTTAAATCGTTTTCTTCTCTAGCGTCCGTGGCTGTCGCTTTTGGCTCTGATTCCACCGAGTATGCGATGGCAGCGGTTTACTTCAGCGGCCATGAAACGGCGGCCATGACGCCATCCACACTTCTGTTTGGTGGCTTCTCCGGGGCAGTGTCATCGGGCGGCAATGTCACGATGAACGGATCTCAGGTCACGCTCGGAGGTGATGCAGTGACTATGGGTGATACGACTGTTTCATCTCAGTTGACGGATATCTTGCAGGCCAACGGAGGTTGGCATGGCCTGAGCTTGGCATTCGAACCTACACTTGCCCAGAAGCAGGAAATTGCAACATGGATCGCGGAGCAGTCTCTCACCATCTGGGGAGTGATCTGGGATACGGATCCCAATGCCTTGTCCACGTCAGCCGGGGCATCCAGTTTTGGAGGATGGCTGTCCGCGCAAGGGCTTGATGGCATCACAGCAGTCTATAAAGACCCCGCCGCTGCGGCACTGGCTCTGGCATGGATGGCATGCCTGTCATTCAATACGACCAATGGGCGGCAAGCGCTGGCGTTCATGCGGAATAGCCTCGTGACGCCGAGTGTCACGGATGGCGTGACGGCGAATACCCTTCTCTCCAATGGATACAGCTTCTATGGCCAGTACGCGAACGGCGGGGACCAGTTTGAGTTCCTGCGTGATGGCGCGGTTTCGGGTCGCTTCCTATGGGCCGATAGTTACATCAATCAGATTTGGCTCAACAGCAATCTGACCAGCGATCTCATCAATCTGCTATTGAACAACGGGAATATTCCCTACAACACGCAGGGAGACACGCTGGTTGAAAACGCGCTGCAGGATACCTTCTCGCAAGCGCTTTCGTTTGGCGCGTTCCGTACGGGGGTGAACCTGTCCACCTCTCAGAAGCAGCAGATCAACAATGCGGCCGGCAATGCGACGGCAGCAGATACAGTGATCACGCAGGGTTATTACTTGAAGCCCAATATATCGACGGCATCGTCCTCTCTACGCATCAAGCGCCAGACACCGCCGTGCCAGCTTTGGTACGCAGATGGTCAGAGCGTGCAGTCCATCCAACTCAATAGCGTCGAGGTGCAGTAATCATGGGACTTGATATTACCTCGGCCAATGCGATCTTCACGATTACCGTGCCGAGCCTTTATAACGCCCCGGTCACACTCCAGAACTTTGGTGCCTCCCGTGCATGGGACATCGAAAATCAGGAGATGGGCGTCGGGTCTATGTCGCTTGACGGCTATTACAATGCTGGCTTCCGATATGCTCCGGTGCAGCAGACGATTACCCTCTCAGCATCAAGCGATAGTGTCGTCGTGTTTGAGGCGATCATTTCGGCTCAGATAGCGAATGCCTCTCTATACCGCCTGAATGGCATGATCACGCTTACGGCAACCGGGCGCAAATACACGCTGACCAATGGCTTGTTCCTGACCGGTTCTATGCTGCCGAGTGCAGAGGAAACTCTGGCTGAGCGGACGTTTCAGGTGAATTGGGGCCGCGTGCTCCCGGCGGGTATCTGATGGCTATTCTTGAGAAAGTCGTCACTGTTCCGATGGACGGTGACGATAAGGGGAAGGTGTTCGTCATCACGCGCATGAATGCCTTCGCCGCGGATAAATGGGGGCGCCACGTGATGCAGGCGGCGATCAGTTCTGGAGCTGATCTTGCTGGCCTGAACGCCGATGATGGCCTTGCTGGCGTAGCCGCTGCCGGGATCAACATCTTCGGGATCATGGACCCGACCAAAACTGACGTTCTTCTCGACCAACTGATGAAGTGCATCACGGTCCAGCCCGACCCGAACAATGCAGCTATCCGGCGACCACTTCATGAAACCGACATCGTTGAAATCGAGACGGTAGGCTGGCTGCAAAAGGAGGCGTTTTCTCTCCATGTGGGTTTTTTCAAGGGCGTAAGCCGGTTGTTCTCCCTTCTCTACCTCATGTTGGGAACGCCGGACCAAAGCGCCCAATCGCCCGAACCCCGAACATAAGCGATGGTGTCGCCCTCGTTGTGAGCGAGGGGGTCGCCACACTGCATGAATTGCAGACAATCTACGACAGCGAGGGGTTTCTCGATCTGCTGGAGATAGCAATCGTGAAACGGTTCAACGGCACATAATGGCAACCATCATTGATTCTCTCGTTGTCCAGCTTGGTTTGGATGCGAAAGGTCTGGCCAAAGGCGGCAAGCAGGCAACGGGCACGCTTGCCAATCTGGATAAGGGAGCCAAAGGCCTCGATGTCACTTTTGGCAAGATGGGCCACTCGGCATCTGATGCGTTCTCCAAGGCCCGCAATCAGGCGGTTGCATTCCTTGCCGTCCTGACGGCAGGGCGTGGCCTCAAAGATTTCATTTCCAGCACGACGAGCGCCAATGTCGCCGCCGGGAACATGGCCCGCAATCTGGGAACGTCCGTAAACAGCCTGACGGCATGGCAGAAGGCGGCGCAGGCCACAGGGGCAACGGCACAGGATGTGTCATCCTCTTTCGGTGCGCTCGTCTCGCAGTTCCAGACCGTGGAGGGGCGCCAGCATCTAGCCCAGACGTTCTCGCTTCTGCACGTCAATCTGACCAAGGCAAACGGTCAGATGCGTGAGATGGACGAGCTGATACCTGATCTGGCGCGATCAGCGCAGGCGCTTGGGCCGCAGCAGTTCTCTGCCATTGCCTCGCAGGCTGGTTTCTCTCAGGGGTTCATCAACTTTCTTGAGGAGGGGCCCGACAAGGTAAAGCGGCTCTACGATGCTCTGCGCCAGTATGCGCCGACCGAGCGTGACACGAAGGCTTCGGCGCAGCTTTATGAGGACTGGACGAAGCTGACCGCGCAGTCAGAAGCGTTCGGTCGCTCGATCATGACCGATCTTTCCCCCACAATGCATGAACTGATGGGCTGGCTCAGCGGTGTCGTGGACCGGAATCAGGCATGGCTTCGGCAGGACATATCCACCTACGTGAAGGAATTCGGTGACGCTGTACAGGCGATCGACTGGCGCGGCATCGGGAATGATCTGAAGTCGTGGGAGGAATATCTCAAATCCATAGACTGGCACGAGATTGGTGAGGACGTGAAAGCCTTTGCGTCTGGCGCCGATGATGCGGCTAAGGCCGTCGGTGGATGGAAGAATGTCGCGGAAGGCCTGTTCGCTCTTTGGATCGGCTCACGCTTCCTACAGGTTTTGGGGAACGTCCGCATGCTTTCCGCCGCTGCCGGTGTAGGCGGATCCGCTTTAGCGCGGCTGCTCGGTATAGGAGCCGCAGGTTTCGCTGCTCATGAAGGCGTTTCAGCGGTCGATCCCAACGACAAAGCAGGCACGTGGATTGATGACCACAGCATGGCTGCGTCTGAGTTTGATGACTGGACGGCGAGAAAGCTGGGCATCGGGCGCACATTCCGCCAGCAGGCCATGGCTTCTGCTGGGGTCCCTTACAAAGCGGGAGCAATTCTTTCCCAACTAGGCATCACGCAGGACCAATACGATACCTATGCGCGAACAGTGGCCGGGATAGAGAAGGCGCGTTACGATCAGATGGGGGGCGCTGGCGGAAAGTATGCCGGACGCTATCAGATGAGCCGGGGGGCAATCTCTGACGCAGCTGCATATCTGGGTGAGAGCAACCCATCGCAGGATCAGTTTCTGCACGACCCGCAGATGCAGGAGCGTTTCTTCGAGGCGTACAGCGCCCTGAACGCGAAGTATCTTTCGACTCACAGCGCGAAGTTCCGTGCGTCATCGAAAGCGCAGCAGCTTGCTGATATTGCCTATGCCCACAATCAGGGGGCAGGAGGCGCAGTCGGTTGGGTAAATTCCGGCCTTGTCGGTCGCGATGCATTTGGGACACCAGGGACACGCTATTCCGATGGGGTTCTATCGAACCTGAACGCGTCCCGTGCAGCGATCAGTGCGGCGTCCTCAGTAACGAACAACACGGGCGGCGATGTGCATGTGAGCGCGCCTGTCACCGTGAATGTGCCGCCCGGCAGCGACGCGAGGGCAACAGGTGCAGCAATCAAAACTGCCATCGCTGATACCTTCAATAGTCCGCAGATTTTGGCCCGGCTGGCGTCGAGAGGTGTGCAGTAATGTTCCCTGTCTCCATGCCTGCCGTTTGGGATATTCCATCCATGATGGGGGTGCCATCTCTTTTGGGAGCTGTCGAGGCGTCTGCTTCTTCTACCATTGGTGAAGTAGCTTCAGACTATCTCGTGATGCTCGCGGCCAAACAGTGGGGAATTTACACGACGGCGAATGCCCCCGTTCTCATTTCAGCGCATGTGGAATCCTATGGGGTTCGCGCGATGAGCGAGCTGCCGTTTGCGCCACAGGAAAACGGTGCATTTTCTTCCTATAACAAGGTCCGGCATCCGAACGATCATGAGATCACGCTGGTATGCGATGGATCCACGCCGGATATTGGCGTTGGTGAAGGTGCCGGGCAGCAGATCATCAACTATCTCAAGCAGGGCCGTCTCGGGCTGACAGATAGTGCTGCCGCCGTCCGCAAAAATTTCGTGGATACGCTGAATACGATTGCGGGGGATCTGAACCTCTACAATGTTACAATGCCAGAGCGGACCTACCTCAACGTAAATATCTTGGGATACGAAATATTCCGGTCAAATGAGAACGGTGGCGCTTCAATCGTTTTCGCTCGGGTTTTCCTGAAGGAGATAAAACTCGATACGATTGTCGCTACCGCTATCCCGACACAGGACCCACAGGGGGCATCGTTGCAGAATAGCGGCAACGTGCAGACGCAATCGGCCAATATAGTTGAGGGCAATATCTACTGATGGCCACAATTGTTCCCCTCAATGCCGTTTCCTATCAGTCCATCAAAACCACGCTTTCGGGCGTGTCGGTCCAGATCAACCTTCAGCAGCGCGGCACAGGACTGTATGCAACGATATGGCTGTCCGGGACCATGAAGTGCGCAGGCGTTCTATGTCAGGACCGGACGTGGCTTGTGCGCTATCCCTATCTCGGGTTCTCTGGCGATCTGGCGTTTGTCGATACGCAGGGGACCTCTGATCCGACGTATGATGGCCTTGGTGCGCGCTATCAACTGGTCTACGTTGAGGGACAGAATGTCTGATCTGGCGCGGCGTAAGGTCGAGGTGACGTTTACCTTCTACGGTGACGGGTCAACGGTCACGCTGAAGAACCATGCTGTGATCTGCGATATAGCGTCCGGGGGGCTAGAGTCCGGCGTGATGTGTCAGATACGCATCTACGGCATGTCCCTGAGCCGGATGAACCAGTTATCTACGTCCCAGACGGGGTTCATTGCTCAGACGCTCAACTCCATCACTGTTAAAGCCGGGGCAGAAGGGGAAGCACTGCGCCCAGTTTTTCAAGGCGATATTGTTCAAGCATTTGTGGATTTCTCAGGGGTTCCGGATGTAGCGTTCAATGTCACAGGCCTATCAATGGGGGCTATCAACGCCAAACCTGCGTCTCCTGTATCTTATCCTGATGGAGCGCGCGTGCAGGACATCATGGCAACGCTTGCCGTCAATGCTGGACTGATGTTCCACAATAATGGCGTGGATGCCGCTCTTCCCGGTTCGCTCTACTTTTCCGGGACTTGTACCGATCAGATCCGTGATTGCGCGAACGCAGCTCGCATTTCGTGGCTCGTCAGCATGAACACGCTTTCGATCTGGCCGCAGAACTTCGCTCTGCCGAGCGACATATCAGGATTGCCAGAGATCTCTGAAGCAACGGGAATGGTCGATTATCCCAGCTACTATGCTGGAGGCGTCAATGTGCAGACGTTTTTTAACCCGCTCATCAATTTCCGTGATGCTTTTAATCTCAAGAGCCAGTATTCGCCCGCATCCATGATCTCGAACTATGGTGTGCCGCTTGCCTCATCTGCCGGAGAAGTTGTGCGTCCGGCAACAGAGGGCGTGTGGATCGTGCAGAATGTGCGACACAGCATCGCGTCCGAAACTCTCGGCGGTCCGTGGTTCACAATGATCACAGCCAGCCGCTCCACCCAGACGGGAACATCCGACTTTGCCCGGTGACACAACTTACACACCCGTCCAGCGGCCAGAGGATTCGAACAACCATTTCGCCGCACTGAGCGCCATCGTTGCAACTGCCCTGTCTCGCGTCTCTGGGTCGACCTTGGTTCAGGTGAAATCCGTGAAAGGGGAAGGACTTAACCCTGTGGGATTTGTCGACGTGCAGATTATGGTACACCAGCAGGACGGGAACGGTGTCACTTATCCTCACGGTGTGATCCACAATATTCCTTATATCCGGCTTCAAGGGGGCTCGCGTGCATTTATCTGCGACCCCCAGCCGGGAGACATTGGCGTGATGCTGGTCTGCGAGCGGGATATATCCGGCGTGAAAAAGAACCGATCAGCATCTGGGCCCGGATCATTCAGGCAAAATGATTATGCAGATGGGATTTATATCGGCGGTCCTCTGAACGCTGCTCCTACGGAGTATTGCGGATGGATCGACGGTGACTTCCACGTAAAAACGACGGGGGCATTTATCGTGGATGCCGAAAGCATGGAGGTTAACTGCGGTATTAAGGCAACCGGCGATGTGGTCGCGGGGAGCATATCGCTTGATAGTCATACTCACGGTGGCGTGAAGGCGGGAACGGATACCACCGGAGGGCCGGAGTAATCACTGTCCGGACACAATACGCTGCATGGCTGCTATCCGAAGTTTATAGTCGCTCATTTTTTCGAATGAAAAAGCCATAACAATCGCTGCAATCCATCCAACGAATGTCCATCCCAAGAATACATTGACGACTGCAATAGCGGCTTTCCTTGACGAATCACGCGCATATGCAATGATGATTGGGAGAAAGTACATTACTATAATGGGAATTAAAAAAAATAAATACTGCCATATAG
>NZ_JBDNXK010000068.1:0-17271 GCF_047721705.1 Acetobacter sp.
TTAAAAAGATGCTTAAAAAATAAAGAGAAATTCAAATTTCCTCTGAAATCGGAAGATTCACATAAAACAAGCGTTTTTTTCCTGATATGAGGGAATTTTATAGTGTTTCAAGCGTCTCTTCCTAAGAAAACACGCGGAAAAATACTATGATATACTGCATCCCGGGGCGATCGGAGGGACTGGGATGACGACGAAGATAGTAAATATACAAGCTTCAAATGACAACGACTCTGAGCGCGCTGAATTGGCTAGCCTGATTCCGGTGCTGGCGCGGGCTGTGGGTCGATCAGTCGCGAAGCAGCAGTTTGAGGTTTGGCTCAAAACAGCGACCGTAGCGGCTAATGACAACCCACCCAAAGAGCCACGAGAACAGAAAAGCTAGACAAAGCAAGTTTAGTGTTTCGTGCAAACCGTATTGTCAATGTGGTATAATCGAGAAAAAGAATGAAAACTAATAGCAACAATCTTCGGGTTGCGCTTTATGGTCGTTTTTCGATATCCCGCCAGAATGCGGCGTCATCAAATGACCAGCTCCTTGAGGGCGAGAAATATGCCACGCGACAAGGCTGGACGGTGGTGGCACGTTTTAAGGACGATGCAATATCCGGGGCGTATGAGCATGGGCGAGCAGGTCTGCAAGAGTTAAAACAGAAAGCCATGCGGGGACAATTTGATGTTGTGGTTGTCGAATCTGTTGACCGGCTTGGTCGAAACGTTGCTGAAGTCACTGCCTTGCATCGGCGGCTGAAATTTCATGGGATAGAGGTGCATACATATACCGCTGGAAAACAGTCAGATCTTGCGATCGCGATCATGAGTAGTGTCGCGGAAGCGCAGCTGGAAGAAATTGCTCACAAAACACGCCGCGGAGCCAGAGCCAATATCCTGAAGAAGCGGAGTGCAGGCGGTCGAGCGTATGGGTATGTGTCTGATCCAAAACTTACTGCTGACGGAAAGCTCGACAAAGGGCATCAGAAGATATGTCTCGATGAAGCGGAAATTGTGCGTAGGATTTTCGATGAGTATGCCACTGGGAACAGTCCAATCGAAATAGCCAGGAAGTTGAATCTGGAAGGTATTCCGGGCCCGCATCGTGCTCATAAAAAAGGGGAGCCTCAAGTTCCTGGATGCTCGCAGTGGCAAGTAAGTACGATTTTGGGTCATGCATCGCGTGGCACAGGAATACTTCATAACGAGCTGTATCGCGGATGGAGGGTGTGGAACCGGCGCATGTATTTGAAGAATCCAGACACTGGTAAGCGTGTATCGCGTCAGAATCCTGAAGAAGACATTGAACGCATCGAGGATCAGGATTTGCGCATCGTCACCGAGGAGCAGTGGAATGCGGTTCGACAGCGGGAGGCACTGATCCGGGCGAACATGAAGAAACGTGCAAGTGGTCAGGAACATAATTTTCGCGACGCGCGGCGGCCCACGTCATTTTTAAGCGGAATCATTAAATGCGCTGCATGTGGAGGCAATGTCGGACTTGTTCTGCGCGATCGCTGGGGATGTCTGGGGCACCACCGAGGCACAAACTGTAAGAACAATCGCACGAAAAGACGTGATGTCGTGGAGCAACGTATCCTATCGGGGCTAATCGACCGGCTTGTGACAGGCGAATCAATGGAAATTGCTTTGCAGGCGTACAATGCAGAATGTCAGGCGCTCTATGCGCAATGGCTACGACAATCCGATGCTGGCCGTGAAAAACTGACGTCGATTGATTCACAGATCAATAATATAATGAAAGCTATTGAATTTGCGCCGGACGTTTCTGCGCTTGCCAACCGACTCACCGAGCTTTCGAAAGAGCGGAAGGCGTTAGCCGAGGCGATAAAGCCCATGCCTGCATCACTGTCCAACTTACAGCATGACTTTTCGACGCTCTTTCAAGAGCGAGTGAAAAGTCTGGGTACTGTTATAGGGGATCCGGATCATGGGCGTGAGGCCTCGGATAAGCTACGCAGCCTGATTCAGGCTGTGGAATTCCGACCCGGACAAGCGCGCGGAGAAGTTGGTTTGACGTTGGTGGGGGATATGGCTGGTATTCTGGCGCTGGCAGCAGGTAATGATAATCTTGAAGTTATGACCGAAGCGGTTGTATGTCCCCGCAACCATGAATACGTGTCTGAAAAGACAAGAAAAAGCCACCCACACGGGTGGCTTTTTTTGTGTCCGAAGCACTGCGCAGGATGCGTATAGGATGCAAATGGGAGTGAAAGCGCAGCGTAGGTTGAGCTTAAAACAGGCCATATCACGATAGCGTGAGCTTTATCGGCGGTCTTATTGATCAGTGGAAATTACGCGATGTGACGACGATACGCTCACCGGCGGAATCGCTGTCATGAGTGGTCTCCGTAGAGGAGCGATTACCGACGTCTGCGAGCAACCTGGAAAGGTCAGTGATCTCCTTCGCCACTAGATGCACGACGTCGCCTTCCTTCTGGAGCATGCCTGCCACCGCCAGCATCTGGCCGCCAAGCACCACGCGCCAATTTGCGTCGAACATATCGGGCCAGATGATGACGTTCATGTTGGCCGTCTCATCTTCCAGCGTCATGAATACCACGCTTTCGGCGGAGCCCGGTCGCTGCCGGACCAGCACCAGCCCGGCGACAGTCAAGCGCTTTCCGTCTTTTGCCGCCAGCGCCTGCCGACAGGAGATGATACCCCTTGTCTGAAGATCCTCGCGTAGGAAGGTCAGCGGATGATCCCGCTGGGTCAGGCCAAGCTGATTGTATCCCGCACCACCCCTGCCCCGTCGCGCATGGGCTGCAGCAGCACATCTGGCTTCTTCGCTTCCCGTGTCGCCTGCGCTGCCGCAAACAACGGCAGCGGTTCGTCCCGTAGCGCCTTGATCGCCCACAGCGCCTCCCGGCGTCCCAGCCCGCAGCGACGGAGAACCGCTCGCTTTCTTTCGGGATCTGGTGCCGATGCACCTCAGTGCGGAAACTGGCGGGCGGCGAGACGATGGATGACCTGTTCGGGTTCCTGACCACAGAGGCCAACCGGGAAGTGGGCGCGATCCATCCGAAAGCTATGCCTGTGATCCTGAGGCAGCCGGGTGAGCTGGACGTATGGATGAACGCCCGGTCGCAGAAGCTCTGCGCCTTCAGCGGCCTATCCCTATGGTCTTCAAGGCGGACATTTTTGGGAGATCCAATTCAAGATCAGAAAAGGTCCGGCCAACCAGTCGGGTGATGCGTAAAAATCCTCTGACACAAACCTTCATTACCAAAACCACAGGGTAATTCCACGTGAAATTCTTAACTCCCGCTCTCATGCCCGAGCCGGTGGCCGGGCGGAAATCCGTGAGACCGGGCTCGCCATGCGATCAGGAATCCGATGGCGACGAGCGCCATCACCGCCCAGGGGAATGAGGCCGCCCCCCATGTGTCGAGCAGCGCGCCGCCCAGAAGGCCCCCGCCGGCGATGGCACTGTTCCAGGCAACGACATTCATCGACAACGCAACGTCCACACCATCGTTAGCCGCATCGGCGAGGGCCGTCTGGAGCAACGTCGCAGCGCCTCCGAATGTCAGTCCCCATACGCTGACCCGATGGCAAAAGCCGCTGCCACGGCTGCAAATATGGCCAGACTGAGCAGGACGGACAGGCGCAGGGCGTGATCGACCGTGCGGCTAGTCAGCTAGATGCCGGCAAGCGCGGCGATCCCGAACAGCAGCAGTATCCGATCTGCCTGTCCTGCCAGCCCGGCCGGCGTCACGAACGGCACGATGTAGGTGTAGAGAACATTGTGCGCGAGCATCCACGTCATCACGACACCCATAACAGACCGCACGCCCGGCGTGTACAGAACATGCCGGAACAGCAGACGCTCGTGATGCGCGGCACCCGGAAAATCAGGAACCTTCGCCAGAACCCATGCGATCAGCAGCACGGTCAGGCCGGACATGATCCAGAAAGCCAGCCGCCAACCGACGGCAGCGCCCAGCCATGTCCCGGCGGGAACCCCCAGCGAAAGCGCGATCGGCGTACCGACCATGGCAATCGCCAGGGCACGCCCCTGCTGGGCGCGCGTCACCATCCGGCGCGCATAGCCGGCCAGCAACGCCCAGGCGAGACCCGCCGCCGCACCCGCTCCGTACCGGGCGATGAGGGTCGCGCCGTAATGCGTTGAAAACGCTGTGATGGAATTGAACACCACGAAACCGATGATCGCCAGCAGCAGGACCGTCCTGCGCCGCCATCGCTGCGTGGCAAGCGTCAGCGGGATCGCAGCACTCAGTGACCCTATGGCATAGGCCGTCACCATCTGCCCGGCGAGAGCCGGAGAAATATGCAGACCCGCACCGATCTCAGGCAACAGACCGGCAGGCAGGGTTTCAGTCATGATGCAGATGAAACCGGTCATGGCCAGCGCGAGCAGGCCGGCGACCGGGAGACGCTCATCGGTTTTGTTCTTGGACACTGTGATGATCGGGGTCATAGACTGCTCATATATGGATCGGTCGATACACATATAAGGGAACAGCAGCCTTGGCAATTACTTCTGGATCACTTAATATGGAAGTCTTTCAGAAGGAACGAGGTCATGGCGCGAACCGGACGTCCCCGTGAGTTTGACCGCGACAAGGCGATTGACGCCGCCACGGCGCTCTTCTGGGCGCAGGGCTATGAGCCGACCTCCCTTACCCAGCTCAAGGCCAGCATGGGCGATATCTCGCCTGCGAGTTTCTATGCCGCGTTCGGCTCGAAAGAAGCCCTGTTCCGCGAAGTCGTGCAGCATTATCTGGCGACCTACGGGCAGGTCATGGCCCCCTTATGGGACGAGAGCCTGTCACCGCGTGAGGCCATCGAAAAAGCATTGCGCGGCTCGGCGCGCATGCAGTCTGCTCGCGCGCACCCGGCCGGATGTCTGGTCGTGTCCGGCGCCAGCAACTGCTCACCCGACAACGAACCCATACAGGCTCTCCTCGCGACAGAACGACAGCGCACGCGTGCAGGCATCAGAGCCTGCGTGGAGCGCGCCATCACCCAAGGTGAATTAAAAGCATCTTCGGCGACCGATGTTCTGCCTGATATTCTCACGACTTTTTTCCACGGCATGACATGTGAGGCTAGAGACGGGATGAAGGCAAAAAATCTGGATGCAGCCATCACGTCTCTCCTGACATTGTGGGATATCAATGCGGTGAAGCCGGAAAAAGAAAAGCGGCCCCAAAAACGCTGACAGGCTGACCGAAGCAAGGCCAGACCACCTCATTACAAAAATTCCGTATCGATTGATCCATAAATTATTGATCTCGTCCTACGTTCTTATTATGGATTGATCGATATAGAATTATTTTTTCGGAAAATAACGCCATCAGGCCGAAAGGAATCCGATCATGAGCACATCAAAAATCGCCCTCATCACGGGCGTCAATCGCGGCATTGGCTACAGCATCGCGAAACATCTGACGGCCTCCGGCATCAGCGTGATCGGCACCTATCACGCCAATGAAGGCGAAGCGAAAGCAGCCGAAACCACCCTCAGCAACGAGAACGCGAAGCTACGCATGCTGCAACTGGACATTGCGGATCATGCGTCGTTCACGAATTTTCCAGAGCAGATCACAACTCTTCTCGCAAACGATTTCGGCCAGCAGGGCCTGAATTACGTTGTCCAGAACGCGGGAAACATCATCCACACGCGCTTCGATGCCGCAAGGTCCGAACAGCTCGACAATCAGTATAATATCCACTTCAAGGGCCCCTATCTGCTGACAGTGGCGCTCCTTCCGCTGATCCGCGATGGCGGTCGCATTCTCAACATCACCTCTGCCGCGACACGCTTCTATCTGCCGGATCATGGTCCCTACGCGGCCATGAAAGCGGCGACCGAGGTCATCTCGCTCTATATGGCTAAGGAACTGGGCGAGCGGGGCATTACGGTCAATGCTGTCGCTCCCGGCGCAGTCGCCTCTGATTTTGGCGGCGGCCTGGTCCGTGACGATGCCACGATCAACAGGAGCCTCGCAGAAATCACGCCGTTAGGGCGGGTCGGACAACCCGACGACATCGGGGCAGCAGTGCGCGGCCTTCTGTCTGACGACATGCACTGGGTGAACGGTCAGCGCATCGAAGTCACGGGCGGCCAGTCGCTATGACAGCCAGACAGTCACAACCCGGAGAGCTTCCATGATCCACGTTATGGCCAGCAGCGTCATCAATGCCCCCGTTTCTTCCGTCTGGAAGCTTCTCCGTGATTTCGGCACCCTTGGTCGCTGGTTGCCGGGGGTGAAAAGCTGCGTGATCGAAGGCGATGATCCCGGTGATCGTGTCGGCGCGATCCGTTGTGTTGAAATGGGCGATGTCGGTGTCATCCGTGAACAGCTTCTGGCGCTGTCCGACGTGGACCATGCGGTAACGTTCTCGATCATTGAATCTGCTCTGCCGATCCGGAACTATCGTTCGACAATCAACCTTCTTCCCATCACCGCGAGCAACGGCACGTTTATTCAATGGCGCGGACAATTCGAGGCATCTGCCGATCATGCCGCCAGTATGGAGGCCCGAATGCCGACACAGATCTATCAACTCGCCTTCGACAAACTTTCTGAAATACTGGCATCAGAGGCAACACCATCATGAGCAGCTTGGATAGCAAATCCGTTCTCGTGCTTGGCGGCAGTCGCGGGATTGGAGCCGCCATTGTGCGTCGTTTCGCAGCAGATGGCGCGAAAGTCATTTTTACATATCTGTCCTCCCCTGACGACGCCCAAGCCTTGGCCGTCGAGACCGGCAGCAAGGCCATACGCGCCGATAGTGGCGACCGGGACGCTCTCATCGCACTGATCGGTTCACTCGGTCCTCTGGACGTACTAGTCGTCAATTCCGGAATTCTTGGTGCGGGTAACCCACTGGACATGCCGCCGGACGACATTGATCGACTTTTCCGCATTAATATCCACGCGCCCTATCACGCGGCAGTTGCCGCCGCGCGGAGCATGCCCAACGGGGGCCGTATCATCTTCATCGGCTCAGCCAATGCCGACCGTATGCCGATGACCGGACTTGCCGCCTACAGCGCCAGCAAATCGGCACTGAAAGGAATGACCAAGGGACTGGCGCGTGATTTCGGCGCACGCGGCATCACCGTCAATGTCGTCCAGCCCGGTCCCACCGATACCGACATGAACCCTGCCGATGGTCCGTTAAAGGACGTCATGCATGACTTCATGGCGATCAAACGCCATGCCACGAGCGCGGAAATCGCGGGGCTGGTGGCGTATCTTGCCGGACCGGAGGCTGGCATCATCACCGGTGCTGCATACACTATCGATGGCGGCTTCTCAGCATGACAAAGTGATTCATTCCAAACCATCCGCTGGAAAAAAGGAACGAAAGCCATGATCCATTCATCCAAAAACGCCACGAAATCCGGCACTTTCACGATCGGCGGTGATCTCACCATTCATCGGCTCGGTTTTGGAGCAATGCGCATCACGGGCAAAGGGATATGGGGCCCGCCTGTCGATCATGACGAAGTCATCCGTACGTTGAGACGCCTTCCCGAGCTTGGCGTCAACTTCATTGACACGGCGGACGCCTACGGGCCGGATATCTCGGAATGGCTGATCAAGGAGGCGCTGTATCCTTATCCCAAGGGTCTCATGATCGCCACGAAGGCTGGTCTGACCCGTTCGGGACCGGATATCTGGAAGCCCGTCGGACGGCCGGAATATCTGCTTCAGCAGGTGCACAAGAGCCTGCGCAATCTCGGCGTCGAGCAGCTTGATCTGTGGCAATTGCACCGGATCGATCCCAGAGTCCCGGCGGACGAGCAGTTCGACGCAGTCAGGTCCTTTATCGATCAGAAACTGATCCGGCATGCGGGACTGAGCGAAGTCTCCGTCGAAAATATCAAGGCCGCCTCAAAATTCTTTGACGTCGCGACTGTCCAGAACCGCTACAATCTCGTCGATCGTACCAGCGAGGACGTGCTCGACTACTGCACGGCGCAGAATATCGGGTTTATTCCCTGGTTCCCACTCGCCTCCGGCGACCTCGCAAAGCCGGGCTCAATTCTGGACGCTATGGCTGGGAAATATGGCGCTCATCCCAGCCAGATTGCGCTGGCATGGGTTCTGAAACGCAGTCCGGTGATGCTGCCGATCCCCGGAACCTCGAAAGTCGCACATCTGGAGCAGAATGTCGCTGCTACCGACATCAGCCTTTCCGATGAGGACTTTGCTGCATTGGATGCAGAAGGACGAAAGGCGTTTCAGTCAGCGCCGTAGGGAAGTACTGCCGGACAACGCCTGACATTTTCGTCTTCAATTTGAACGAGGCTGCTCCAATGAAAATTTACGACTGGCCCACAGGACCTTATCCAGCCCGTGTTCGGATTGCGCTGGCAGAAAAGAATCTCCAGTCCGAAGTCGAATTCGTGCCGATCAACTTGTGGAAGGGCGAACACAAGACGCCTGCTTTTCTCGCCAAAAATTATTCCGGAACGTTGCCTGTTCTCGAACTGGACAATGGAATTTGCCTCGCCGAATGTACGGCAATCACGGTCTATCTTGATGCGTTCGTCGGAGAACCCACACTGACCGGTCGAACGCCGCTTGAGAAAGGCGTGATCCAGATGATGACAAAACGCGCCGAGATCGAGATGATGGATGCCATCAGCGTCTATTTTCATCATGCCACACCCGGTCTCGGTCCCGATGTGGAACACTATCAGAACCGGGAGTGGGGTCTCCTCCAGCGTGATAAGGCTCTGCGCGGGATGCATTACTTCGATACGGTGCTGAGGAAACAGTCCTACATAGCTGGTGAGACTTTCTCAATGGCGGATATTGCAGTCATCGGCGGCTTTATATTTGCAGCCGCCGTAAAATTGCCGATCCCACAGGAGTGCACGGCACTTTTAGCGTGGTTCGCGAGGATGCAGGAGCGTCCGAGTGTTCGGGAACAACTGGCGATTGTTCCATCGAAGCACTGAAGCGCAAAACAATCGCGAACAGCCGAACCACGTTCGTCCTTACGTCTGAATTTGTCTTTGTAAGCAGGACAGTTTTGTCCCGGACAGAAGTTTATCCGGGACATGAAACAGGGTTTTCCCGCTCAGGCGACGCGGATCAGCTTACGATTGATGAACTCCTCAATGCCGAGGAAGGATAGTTCACGGCCGAAACCTGAATTCTTGATCCCGCCAAAGGGCAGTTCTGGGGCTGCGGCCGTCGCGGTGTTGATGAACATCATACCGGTTTCGACTTGTTCCGCCACCTTTTCCGCCCGGCCAAGGTCACGCGAGAACACAGAACCGCCGAGGCCATACGGTGAATCATTGGCCAGTTCGATGGCTTCATACTCTGATGCGACCTTGTGCACGACGGCAACGGGGCCGAAAATCTCCTGATAGAAGACCGGGTTGTCCTTTGACACATGGGTCAGGATGGTCGGCTCCATGAAGAAGCCTTTACGCTCCATCCGCTTGCCGCCAGCCACCAGAGTTGCCCCTGCCTTAACGGCTTCGTCAGTCTGCGCAAGTGCGGTATCCAGCGCCTTTTTGCTGCTCATCGGACCATGGGTGGTGCCCTCGCTCAGAGGATCGCCAATGCGGAACTGCGTGATCGCCTTTTTCAGACCGGCGAGAAAGGCATCATAGACCTTCTCATGCACGATCATCCGCTTGGCCGCCGTGCAGACCTGTCCGTTATTGGCGAAGCGGCCCCATGTCGCCCATTTGACAGCCAGTTCAAGGTCCGCGTCATCCAGCACGATGAAGGCGTCGCTGCCGCCCAGTTCCATCGTGTCCTTCTTCAGCGCCGCCCCCGCTTCGGCCGCGACCGTCTGGCCCGCGCGTTCGCTGCCGGTCAGGGCGACGCCACGGATGCGAAAATCCTTGATGAGTTCAGCGGACTGATCGTTGTCGAGGAAGATGTTGGTATAGACGCCCACAGGCGCGCCCGCGTCATGGAACAGCTTTTCAAAGGCCAGCGCGCATTGCGGCACGTTGGGCGCGTGCTTGGCGATGACCACGTTGCCCGCCATCAGGTTCGGCCCCGCCACGCGGGCCAACTGATAGTAGGGGAAGTTCCACGGCTCGATGCAGTAGATCAGGCCCAGAGGCTGGTTGATGATCTTCGCATGGCCTTCCTTGACCTTCAGATGCGTGGGGGCAAGGAATTTCTCCGCACCATCGGCGTAGAAGGACAGGATATCGGCGGTGATGTCGATTTCCTCCAACGCATCAGGCAGCGCCTTGCCCATTTCGGTTGCGATCAGGCGCGCATGGGCCACACGGTCGCGGCGCAGCAGATCGGCGGCCTTTGACATGATGACCTTACGGGCCGCGATGTCACGCTTTTTCCAGTCGGTCTTCCACACATGGTCCGCGCGATCGACAATCGTCTTCATCTGCGCGGCGGTATGGAGTTCAAACGTGCGTTCCACGGTTTCCGTGGTCGGGTTGAGGGTCTGGTAAAAACTCATTGGTATATTTCCCTGTTTATTGATTATGGAAAGAGTAATCGGTGTAGCCATGCGCGCCGCCGCCATACATCGTCGCCGGGTCCAGCGGATTGAGCGGCCAGCCCTGTTCCAGCCGCGCGGGCAGGTCCGGATTGGCGATGAATTTCCGGCCAAAGCCGATCATGTCCGCCCATCCATGCACCAGCACATGCTGCGCCTTGTGCAGGTCGTAGCGGCCCGCGCACAGGATGCAGCCGCCGAAGATGTCGCGCACGCTGGCGCGGAAGGCGTCCGGCATTTCGGGCGCATTGTCCCAATCAGCCTCGGCAAGCGAGACATAGGCGATGCCTGCCTCCGCCAGCACGCGTACGGCCTGCGTGTAAGTTTCCACCGGATTGTCTTCCAGCAGGCCGAGATAGACACGCTCTTCCGTGGTCGTGCCGAACAGCGGGGAAAACCGAACGCCCAGCCTGTCTGGCGTGACCACGGCGGAGACGGCTTCGACCACCTCGCGCAGGAAGCGCAGGCGGTTGGACAGGCTGCCGCCATAAGCATCGGTACGGAAATTGGCGCGTTCGGATAGGAATTGGTTGATCAGGTAACCATTGGCGGCGTGGATCTCCACGCCATCGAACCCGGCGGACAGCGCGTTACGCGCCGCCTGTGCATACATCTCCACCAGTTCATGGATTTCTGAAATGGATAGCGCGCGTGGCGTGTCAGGAGGCACCAGCTTTCCCGTGCCCGGTCCCGTGGGGATGAACACGTTCACGCCTGTTGCAGCGACCGCAGACGGGGCGATCGGAGCTTCATGGCTGGGTTGCAGGGCGCAGTGAGAGACCCGGCCGACGTGCCATAACTGGGCAAAGATGGGCCGCCCCTTTGCGTGCACCGCATCGGTTACAAGTTTCCAGCCCGCGACCTGCTCAGGTGAGTAGATACCCGGTGTCCAGGCATAGCCCTGCCCGCGAGGTTCGATCTGCGTGCCTTCGGTAATCAGGACCCCTGCCTGCGTGCGCTGCGCGTAATACTTGGCCATCAGCGCGTTGGCGATGTCCCCGGGCTGCGTGCTGCGGCAGCGTGTCAGCGGGGGCAGGAAGATCCGGTTTTCAAGGGACAGGTCGCCTAATCGCACAGGATCGAATAAAGAAGACGAAGACATGATCAACCTTGTTCACAAATGCAGGACATCCATCCGTCCGGCCCGCATGTAAACATTGACCCACCCTCTGGTGTGCGCAAGAACGCACATAAACCGCCACTAGTGTCAGGAATGATACCATGCCGCGCATTCGTCACACCACACTGGCCTGTAGCCCCGGTTGCACGGTGGAAGCCACGCTGGAACTATTTGGCGGCAAGTGGAAAGCACTGATCCTGTATCATCTGTTCGAGGATGGAGTGCTGCGGTTCGGTGAACTGCGCCGCCGCCTGCCCAACGTCACGCAGCGGATGCTGACCAACCAGCTGCGCGAACTGGAGGCGGACGGGCTGGTGTCACGCACCGTTTTTCCTGAGGTGCCCCCGCATGTGGAATATGCCCTGACCGAGTTGGGAAAGACGCTGAAGCCGGTCATTCAGGCCCTCAAGGCATGGGGAGATCGATATGCCCATTCGATTCAGCGGAACAAAACTGGTGAGTGAGATTGACCGAGAATGGGTGTAGAAACTACTGAGACTGCTTACTTCACTTTCCGCGCAATGGAATAATCCATCATCAGATAGCCCGAGATTCCGGGAGGTAGGATATTTGATGATTATCTGTCGCGGAGATATTGATCACCTCCCGGACGTGAGTAGGCAGAGGCTGGACATTGCCCGGTTCACTCGGTCGCGACCCGGCTGGCTGCCGCCCATAACCGATACCGATTCAATCAGCACGATACCGGCAATATCCCCGGAAGTGGCATGGGCCGCGCCATTGACGGCTGCAATGGCACCCTGGCTTGTACCGATCAGAAAAACAGAACCTGAGTCCTGTCTGTGCACGAAAGCGATGATATCCTCGGCAAGATGGGCATAATGCGCGGAACTACGGTGCCCTCGTAGATTGAGGTGGCCAACTGTATCCGGAATGAGAACCGCAAATCTCTGCCTGTTCCACGCTCTACGCGTTCGCACGACGAAGTTGTCGCCATGACGGATGCGCCCCTCCTGACCGAGGCCGATGTCACCAGTTCCACCCGGGAACATGAGGATCGTTGCCCGTGGCCGGTCCGGGGAACTGAAAATGGCCCGGACAGACCCGCCCGCACGAAGAGGTATATTCATGACACGTTCAGTGATGCCCGGATCTGGAATGTTGCCAGTCATCCCCGGTGCGGTGCGATCACCGGCAAATCCCACGCATGGCAGGAGAATGCAGGCGGCCAGCACGATTATCGTGCAGCACAGATATTTCAGCATGGGTCTATGCTGACTCGTTCTGATCATTTTATCCAATGCCCAGGCCCACTATTGCTCACGGCCCGAAGACTAAACAGGTCTCCGAGCCGCTTCATATATCATTGTGGCGTTCCGTTTGTGGAACGGCCAGTCTTCAGATGGCCTGACCGCCGGACACTTCGATCCGCTGCGCGTTCACCCAGCGATTGTCCTCGGACAGGAGGGAAGCGATCATTGGACCGATGTCGTCAGGAAGTCCGGGACGTCCAAGCGCAGTTACTTCTCCAATCTGGCGAGCAATATCCTGATTGTCCCGCACCATACCGCCCGAGAAATCCGTCTGGATCGCACCTGGCGCTACCGTGTTGACAGCGATGCGGCGCGGACCAAGTTCCTTGGCCATGTAGCGCGTCATGACTTCCACCGCCCCTTTCATGGAGGCATAGGCAATCCAGCCGGGATAGGAAAAGCGCGTCAGTCCGGATGAGATGTTTACGATCCGGCCGCCATCCGCGATCAGCGGCAGCAGCGTCTGTGTCAGGAAGAACGGACCCTTGACGTGAACACGATAGGCGGCGTCGAAATCTTCCTCCGTCACCTCGCCGAACAACGCATGATGAGACGTGCCAGCCATGTTGACCAGATAATTGAAGCGCTCCGCATCCCACTCGCGCAGCACGCTGCGGACTTCGTTGGCGAAGGCAGAAAAGGCGTGCGTATCGCCGGTGTCGAGTTGCAGGGCCATCGCGCGGGCGCCGCTACGCTGGACATTCTCAACCACCTCATCGGCAGCAGCTTTGTTAGCGTGATAGGTGAAGATTGATGAGACGCCACGTCGGGCGAGGGCTTCAACGGTTGCGCGGCCCAGTCCACGGCTTCCGCCGGTGACGATGGCAATGGTGTTTGTTGCAGGCATGGGTATCTCCATCTCGTGAGGGACCAATCTTGGTCACACCATCATCCGTTCGATAAGACCGCTCTTTCCGTCAGCATTGTTTTGCTCCATGGAATAATCCCATGGACAGGCTTGCCACACTCGACCTCTTCGTTCGCATTGTTGACCGCAGCAGCTTTAGCGCTGCGGCAGCCGATTGTGGCGTCTCCCGCCCGGTTGCGACCGCCGCGATCAAGGCGTTGGAACAAAGGCTCGGCACGCGACTGCTGCACCGTTCGACCCGTCATGTCCGACCGACCGAGGAAGGCGCCACCTATTATCGCCGGTGTGTGGCGATCCTGGCGGACCTCGAAGATGCCGATCGTGGTGCGAGTGGGGCTGTGGCCGGTCTGTTGCGTGCTGATGTGATCGGCCGTCTGGCGCGCATGATCCTGCTGCCAGCGCTGCCAGACTTCCTTGCGCGCCACCCGGCGCTGACCGTTCATCTTGGCGAGGGTGAGCGATTTGTCGATCTGGTGCGTGAAGGGGTGGACTGCGTGGTCCGGACCGGAAGTCTGCCGGACAGTGACATGATCGCCCGACCCCTCGGCGTTATGGAGGAGGTGACGGTTGCCAGCCCGGCCTATCTGGCGCGGTACGGAATGCCTGTCTCTCCCGACAACCTTGAAGGCCATCAGATGATCGGTTTCGTGTCCTCACGCACCGGCCAGCCCCTGCCGCTTGAATTTACACGCGGAGAGAAGGTGATCGAGGTCTCGCTTCCGGCACGCCTACTCGTTGGGGGCGTTGATACCTATGCCGAAGCGGCCCGGCTTGGCTTTGGCCTCGTGCAGGTTCCGCGCTATGGTTTTGACGATGACCTTGCAAATGGCACGCTGATCGAAGTGCTTCCTGCTTTTCCACCCATGCCAACGCCAGTGTCGGTCCTTTATCCGAGCAACAGGCAGCTTTCTCCGCGTGTGCGTGTGTTCGTGGACTGGCTGGTGGAAATTATTGGCCCGCGACTTCATCCACAATGCGCGTGAGCATCCCTACGCGGGCGCGAAGGCGAGATAGAGCGAGATCGTTGCAATCGAGAGTACCGTGGAGGCCAGAACGACCCGTCCGGTAAGGGCTGCCTCCCGATCATAGAATTCCGCCAGCATGAACGAGCCGGTTCCCGTCGGGAGTGCGGCAAGAAGCACGGCGATGTTTGTCATCGCTGGAGGCAGGTGGAGCACGGGCGCTGCGACGATCCACGTAACCAGAGGCTGGGCGATCAGCTTCAGGCCGACAAGAATGGCGGCAGTCGACGGACGTGCAGACGCGGCACCGGCGGAATTTCCGGCAAGAAAGAGACCGAGGGCGATCAGGGCGCAGGGGGATGCAGCCCCGCCGAGAAGCTTCAGGAAGGCATGAACGGGTCCCGGCAGATGCCCACCCGATACCATGACAAGGCCACCAAGCGTGGGTGCCACCAGCAACGGATTTTTCACCAGCGAGAAAAGCGTTTTACCGACAATATCGCGACGGCGTGCTTCGGTCTGCAATCCAGCCTCGATCAAAACGATCGCTATGACAAACAGCACACAGACCGTCACGATCGTGGCGATAAGCGTCGGCGCCATGCCGGTATCGCCGACAAGAGACAGGACAAGCGGGAAACCAACGAACCCCGTATTGGCGTAGCTCGCGTTCAGTCCGTCAATGGCCGCATCGGCAAGATGGTGGCCTGTTGATACCCGCCACCACAGCGTTCCGGCAAACACGATAAAACAGCCAAGCGTGAACGCCGCAATGAATCCCGGCTCCCACAGATCGGTCATTTTTGCATTCGCCACGATGTCGAACAGCACCGCAGGCAACGCAAGATAGACCACCAGCCGATTGACCTCGCGCGTGGCGTTGGGACCGAGCGCACCCGATTTGCGTGCGATCCATCCGGTAAGGATGAGGGCGAAGATAGGCAGGACGATCAGCAGATTGTTCAGCATCAGGGATCTCGGAAGGTCAGCAAAAGCGTGACGCTACCGAAGGCTATTGATATAATCCAATGCTCATAGGGTTCACGATTAATGCTGTCAGGGTATCAGATGGACACGCGGCATATGTGGTATTTCATGGCCCTGGCGGAGACGCTTCATTTCGGTCGGGCCGCCGAGCGCATGAACATGAGCCAGCCGCCGTTCAGTCGCCAGATCGCCATGATCGAGCAGTCTTTGGGCGTGAAGCTGTTTGAACGAAACTCGCGAAACGTGGCGCTGACCCCGGCCGGAAAACACTTCATGAAAGACTGCCGAAACGTGCTGGGGCAGTTTGAGGAGGCGTGCCGGGATGTCAGGCTGGTTGCCAGCGGCATGAAAGGCGAATTGCGGTTTGGATTCATGATGCACGCTGCCCACAGTGTTGTACCGCAACTCGTGCAGCTTTATGCGGAGGCGAGGCCGGATGTCCGCCTTGTGCTTGATGAACGCACGCCGACAGAGATCGATGAGATGCTGGTGGCTGGAACACTGGATGCCGCCGTAACATTTGACTGCGGATATGCGCCGCACCTACAGACCGTGCTGCTGGCCAGGGAGCGATTACACATCATCATGCGAAAGGACCATCCCCTTGTCACGGCCGACCAGATCGGTCCTGAGGAACTCAGCGGGGAGAAAATCATCGCAGCATCCGCCGCGACGGCGCCGGCTCTGCGATCTGCGATCAACAGCTATTTTTCTGCCAGGGGAATTGTCCCGCATGTCGTGCTTGAACCGCGGTTGCAGCACACAATTATCCAGCTTGTTGCAAAAGGGCTGGGCATAGCCCTTATCCCCGCATCGCTGTGTACCGAACTGGGGGCGGAGCTGATGTCACGGGCTTTGACAGACGCTCCCCAATTGGACGTTGTCCTTCGAGCGCCGATTACTACGAAAAACCCCGCAGTCTCGACGCTCATGGAAATCGGGAAATCGATACAGCGGGCTTCACTCTAATCCATGGAACCTATGCAGGGAGCCAGTTTCCAATATCTTCACTCTCCGTATTCCATTGTCATGAGTGAAGTAATTTTATGATGTCTTCCGATGCCAGGCCCAGACCAAGCATAATCATGATCGCTCCGGATATGTAGCCGGTCACGATGGACGCTCTGGGGCGGCTGCTTAATATTGTTCGTACGCCAAATCCGACCATCAGATAGATGGACACGCAGTTTATTGTATGAATGATCCCCAGGATTCCGATCTGTAAAAAGATCGGCCACGATGAACCCGGATTTGTAAACTGGGGCAGAAGGACGAGAAAAAACAGAAGAGCTTTGGGGTTTAAGCCGCTGATGGCGAACCCTTTGGCAATCCAGCGCCGTACGCTTGTTTCCCCGTTCATGTCCTTCTTGCGGCAGAGGAGGATGATGCAACAGGGAAATGCCCAGTTTTATGAGATAGGCCGCGCCTGCAAACGTCAGAATGGTGACCGCAAGCGGCATGCTGGCGACAAGCGCACCGATACCACCTGCGACTGTTCCGGTAATGGCGAGATATTCTATGACGTATCGTCAGTTAGCGTGGGGTATCATGAGGCTTGTACTCCTATTTGAT
>NZ_JBDNXK010000069.1:0-16792 GCF_047721705.1 Acetobacter sp.
CAATCCACTGAATTTGTCTAATTTTTGACAGATGTGTCTATCGATACAATCTGCCTGCAATATTCTGATCAAAAAAATAGATTTTTTACAGACAAAAATAGTGAAAACATTACTTAAGAAATACAATTTTTACAAACAATTACCCTTAGATACCCTCTTTTTGGCATTTATGTGTTTGAAACATGCTGGCCAGCATGAAACCGACTCTCCTGTTTCAAACCTTCTTTAATCACACGCCTTCACAATGGGTGACATATCCGCGGGCGTTGCCATTCCTCATAGCTCGCGAATGTTCTAAAAAAAGATACTCTCTAATTGGATTTAGGTACGAATGAACGGGGCCATGGTGCAGCCACTTACTATGATGGCGGTTCGAGACAGACAGGAATGGCTCGCCATTATCAACAGCATCACACCGGAGCTTCGCCAGAAGCTGGCACCGATAATGGGAGAACACGCCGAAGCGTGTATCGCCCGTTTTTATCAGGTTCTGCTGGCCAATCCGGATGCCGCTCAATTCATTTCCATGGAAGCGATCCGGGATCGGCTGCATAACGCGCTGACCGACTGGCTGATCTATCTTTTCCCTTCGTCCGAGCCGGACGTGGACAAGCTGATCGCTCTGCAACAGCATATTGGCCTTGTGCATGCACGGATGCGCATCCCCATGCGCCTTATCCTGCAGGGTGTGCGCGCCCTAAAAGATGAGATTCGTATACATCTATTCGATACGCAGATGCCTCGGGACCAGCTGCTGATCGCATTGACCTACACCGCCGCCATGATCGATTTCGCTATCGAGGTGATGGGACAAGAGTTCGCGAAGGATCTGGCGCGTGAGATCGAGTCCGACGAGGCCTGCCGCCTTGTCTCTCTCGGTCAGGACATCGCCGTGGAGAAAGAGACCCAGCGTGCATCGCTGCTCGACTGGGGACACAAGCTTCTGCTGGCCATCTGCTGCGCCCACCCTCCCCCTTATCCTCCCTTGGAGAAATCTGGATTCGGCCTCTGGCTCAACCACAAGGCCAGCCTCCTGTTTTCCGGCAAGGCGGGACTGAGCGCGGTCAAAGCCATCATGCGCAAGATAGACCGCGAACTTCTTCCTGATCTGGAAGCCGTTTATCCGGTCGCGCCTGCAAAAATTCAGGAATTTCAGGAGTCGCTGGAGGAAATCCGGTTCCTGATGGACGACATGTTCGCGGAAAATGCCCTGTTGGAAGGCGGCCGTGATCCTCTGACCGCCACACTGAGCCGTCGTTTTCTGGCGGCCATTCTGTCACGGGAAATTTCGCAGGCGCTGCGCAGACAGATTCCCTTCTGCGTGCTTCTTCTTGACGTCGATCACTTCAAACTCATCAATGACCAGTTCGGCCATGCCCATGGCGATACCGTTCTGCGCACCGTCTCGGACGTCATCACCGAGGTCTGTCGGCCCAGTGATTTCATCTTCCGCTATGGTGGGGAAGAATTCCTGCTCACGCTTGTCGAGACGGAACTCAAGGAAGGCCTTGCAATAGCCGAGCGCATTCGCAACGCCATGTTGAATCATCCCAAACTGAGGGAAGATCGTGTCACCGTTTCAATTGGCGTGACCATGTTCGACCGTCATCCTGACTATGAACACCTCATCCAGCAGGCTGATGCCGCGTTGTATGAAGCCAAGCGCCAAGGGCGTAACCGCTGCGTGAGTTATCAGGAGCAATCCTGAACTTTTGCACGACAAACGATCTTCAGCACCAATTGTGAGCCGTGCCACTCTTGGTCTTCTGCCATGAGTGGGGCACAACGTCGCGTGCGTGCAAGCTGGCACGCTCTGTAACGGAGACGGATGTGCGAACGACGGTTGCTGATGTGCAGAAGATGAAGCGGAACGGCGAGCGCATTCCCATGCTCACCGTTTACGACTGCTCTTCGACACTCATTGCCGAACGCGCTGGCGTGCCCCTGCTACTGGTCGGCGACTCACTCGGCATGGTGATGCTGGGTTACGACACCACGCTGCCGGTCACAGTGACGGATATGGAACGGCATGCCGCCGCTGTCATGCGGGTCAGCAAGCAGGCGCTGGTCGTCGCGGATCTTCCTTTCCTTAGCTACGCCACCGTGGACGACGCCATCAGTTCCGCGCGCCGCCTGATGCAGAACGCTGGTGTGCAGGCGGTCAAGCTGGAAGGTGGTGCTTCCATCGTGCCGCAGGTGCGCCGCCTGACCGAATGCGGCGTTCCGGTGATGGGGCACCTTGGTCTGACCCCCCAGTCGCAACACCAGATCGGCCTGAAAGTGCAGGCGCGCGGAGCAGCCGAAGCGACACGCCTTCTTGAAGACGCGCTTGCCCTTGAAGCGGCAGGCGCTTTCGCTCTCGTGCTGGAAGTAGTGCCCGCCCCTTTGGCTGAAGCCGTTTCACGCCGGCTACGCATTCCGGTGATCGGCATCGGAGCTGGCGCGGGATGCGATGGGCAGGTTCAGGTCTGGCACGATATTCTCGGCCTGTTCGAAGGGCGTCCGCCTCGCCATGCCGGACAATATGCCGCCATTGGCGCAGCGATGGAGGACGCCGTGCGCACATATGCCACCGATGTCCGAAACGGTGCTTTTCCAACCGAAAAGCACAGCGCCCAGATGGAAGCCGCCGAACTGACGGCAGCGCTCGCAGCCGTGACCTCTTCCAACGAAGCATGACCATGAACGTATTTTCTTCCATTGCAGACGTGCGCGCAGCCCGTGCGTCAATGACCGGCACGCTGGGCTTTGTCCCGACAATGGGCTTTCTCCATGAAGGCCACCTCAGTCTCGTGCGGCGCGCGAAAGCGGAATGCGATGCCGCCGCCGTCAGCATCTTCATCAATCCGACACAGTTCGTCGCGGGGGAAGATCTCGACCGCTATCCGCGCGCGCTGGAACGTGACCTTGCGCTGCTGCGCGAAGCTGGCGTCGCCTTCGTGTTCACGCCGCAGGCTCAGGACATGTATCCCCCCGGCTTCGCCACAAGCATCGATGTCGGTCCCGTCGCCTTTCCTCTGGAAGGTGCCAGCCGCCCGGGACATTTTTCTGGCGTGGCCACTGTCGTCACCAAACTGTTCAATATCGTGCAGCCAACGAAAGCGTTTTTCGGTCAGAAAGACGCCCAACAATGCGCCGTGATCCGGCGATTAGTGACCGACCTCAACATGCCGCTGGACGTAATCATCTGCGATACGGTCAGAAACGAAAGTGGGCTCGCCCTGTCCAGCCGCAACGCCTATCTCGACGAAGATGAGCGGCACCGTGCTTCGCTGTTACATGCGGCCTTGCAGACAGCAAAAGAATATGTCGGCAAAGGCGAACGGAATGCCGAAACGGTCCGCCGCACCATGCGGGACATGTTTGCCCGTGAGCCTGACTTTATCGTCGATTACATCAGCATTGCAGACCCGATCAGTCTGGCGGAACTGGACCGCATCGAAAATGAAGCCCTCGTCTCATTGGCCGTGCGCGTGGGAACAACCAGGCTGATTGACAACATGCTTGTGCGGACGTGACAGAAAAAATCCTGATCAGCGCCTGCCTTGTGGGTCAACCCGTTCGCTATAATGGCTCGGCAAAAACCGTCACACATTGCCTCATCAGCCAATGGCAGAATGAGGGTCGGCTTGTGGTCATCTGTCCCGAACTGGCTGCCGGCTTTAGCGTGCCTCGTCCTCCTGCGGAAATTGCGCACGCTCAGGATGGCACGGCGGTTCTGAACGAAAAAGCATGCGTTATCGAAGAAAACGGCACCGACCTGTCGAAACTCTTTATCGCAGGGGCCAATACAGCCCTCGCTCTTGCACAGGAACACGGCTGCAAATTCGCCCTGCTGACTGACGGAAGCCCATCATGTGGCAGCACCGTTATTTATGACGGCACTTTTGGGGGCAGAAAGCATCAGGGAGCTGGCGTGACGACAGCTCTGCTTCAGGCTCACGGGGTGCAGGTTTTCGCAGAAACCGAGATCGACACGCTTGCCCGGCTGTTGGCAGCGCAAGAGGCATAGGCCTGACACCATCCGCTTATTTCAGGCATGCAGCACCTGCCGCGAGACCCGGAACAATGTCTCACGTAACCATCGATGCACCGGGTCCGTATCCCGGCGGGGATGCCATGCCTGAAACGCCTCCACATATGGCAAAGAAAGCGGAAACGCGAAGGACGCCAGTCCCAGACGATCCATGGAAATATGTTGCAGGACCAGATCGGGCACCGCCAGAATCAGATCCGTATCCTTCATGCTTTCGACCATAGCGTGATAGTTCGGCACCACCATCACAATCCGACGTGTCAGCCCGTAATGATCGCGCAAGGCCCAGTCGATGGGACCACGCGCCCTGCCCCTCCGTGAGACGCTGATGTAATCGTAAAGCACCATGCTTTGCGGTGTGATCGGCTCGGCAAGAATGGGATGCCCTTGCCGCACAAGCCCGAACATCTGGTGGCGGAACAGCGTCTGCCGCCGGATCTCCGGCTTCATGACGTCGGTCGCACCTATATAAAGGTCTATGCTGTTATGCCGCAGTGGATCGGACGCCGGATCGTCCACTTCCGGCGCGAACACGATTTCGCATTTCGGGCATTCCTGCCGGAGCGCACGTAATAAAGGCAGCCCCAGCGCGGCCACGATCAGATCGTTCGCGCGGATGGTAAAGGTTGGCTCCATGTTGGCCAGGTCAGCCAGAGCCTGCGTTTCGACCAGACTCTCCGCAGCGCGGCCCACCTCCTGCACCCGATCGAGAATACTCGCCGCGAGGGATGAGGCCGTCATGCTGCGACCGGACTGCACGAGAATAGGATCGGAGAACACGGTGCGCAGTTTGGCGAGATGCCGACTCATCGCCGGCTCGCTCACCTTCAGCCTGCGCGCGGCGGCGGAGACGCTTTCTTCCTCGATCAACACCTGAAGATAGCGTAGCAGGTCAAGATCATACCCTCGCATTCCTTCAGATATAGACTTCGCTGGACGCAGGAACCAGCAAAAACCATTCCGGAAAGTGAAATCGTCGCTTGTCCGAAACGAGGGTGGTCAGATGCCGTCCGATCCTGCTGATACACTCCCATGACAACCGCTGCCCCTGCTCTGACAGATGGTGCGCCGGTGATCCATGCTTCACCGCCGATGCCGTCCTACATCCCGCCGTTCGGCCTGCGGACCGTGATCGGCTGCCTCGGCATGCTGCTTGCCGTGCATGTGGCGGGATTCAACGAGCACGTCACCGAGATCGGCCTGTCCGACATTCGCGGCGCGATGCACATCGGACACGATGAGGGCACGTGGGTCATCGCCATTTACGAGGCGTTCAACATCGCCGCCATGGCCTTCACGCCGTGGTTCTACATGACGTTCTCGATCTACCGCTTCTCCATCTTCATGACGGCGATGCTGGCGCTGCTCTCCATTCCGGCCCCGTTCATGCCAGACGTCACATCACTCTGCATCCTGCGCGCCTTTCAGGGTCTCGCGGGCGGCTGCCTGCCGCCGGTGCTGATGACCGTCATGCTGAAATACCTGCCGCCGCCTATCCGCGTATTCGGCATCGGCGGCTACGCCATGAGCGCGACCTTCGGCCCGAATCTCGGCCTGCCACTGGAGGCTTTCTGGTTCGAGCATGTCGGCTGGCACTGGCTGTACTGGGAGATCATCCCCACGGCGGCGCTCGCCATCGCCATGATGGCCTACGGTCTGCCGAAAGACCCGATGCATTTCGAGCGGTTCGAGAAGTTCAACTGGTTCGGCATTCTGGTCGGCCTGCCCGCCATCTGCTCGCTGGTCATCGTGCTGTATCAGGGCGATCGACTGGACTGGTACCGCTCACCCATCATCACCAATCTGACCTTCTGGGGACTGGCCGCCTTCATCGTGTTCGTCATCAACGAGGCCTATCACCCCAGCCCGTATTTCCGCATCCAGTACTGGAAATCCCGCAATATTCAGGCGTCGCTTCTGTCGCTGGTGGGCATCCTCGCCATCTGTTCCATCATGGGCGGTATTCCAGCGACCTATCTGGAAGCGGTGCGTGGCTATCGCCCTATTCAGGCTGCTCCTGTTTCGTTAGTTGTGGCCCTGCCTCAGCTCATCATGCTGCCGCTGATCGCCGCCATCTGTAACAGCCGCAAGGTGGACTGCCGCTTCGTGCTGGCGGGCGGGATGCTCTGCCTCGCAGGCTCGGCCTATCTTGGCACCTGGCTGACAGTGGACTGGGTGCGCGACAATTTTTACCTGCTCCAGATCCTTCAGGTCTTCGGCCAGCCCATGACCGTCATTCCCACGCTCATGCTGGCGACGATGGCGATGGGACCGGCGGACGGTCCCTTCATCTCCGGCATGGTGAACATGCTCAAGGGACTGGCCAACGCCGTCGCTTTCGCGCTGTTCTCCGCCTCGACGCGCCGTCGCGAACAGTATCACTCGACCATGCTGCTCGATCACCACGGCACGCACGGTCTCGCCCTTCAGGGCATGGGCGACCCGATCAACCAGCAGCTTTCGGTCACGTCGCCGGACAGCGCCCATGTCGCCCGCAATTCGCTTCAGGTCTTCCACACTTACGTGCATGAGCAGGCGCTCGTACTGGCGCTGAACGACATCTATTACGTGCTGATCTGGGTCTGCCTCGGTTACGCCGTCATGAATCTCATCCTGCCGCACCGGGTCTATCCGCCCCGTGCGCCCTCACCCAATGCTCCAGCCCGCTGAATCCGGAAACAGCCGTCATGATCTATAAAAAACCCCTTCTCTATGCCGGATGCGCGGCGGTGGTGCTGGCCTGCGTCGCGTGGGGCGGCGCACGCTTCGTCAACGGCGATGGGATCAACCAATATACCAACGACGCCTATGTCACCGCTGACTTCACGACCGTTGCACCCAAAGTCGCCGGACGGATCGACCGCGTGATCGCGCAGGACAACGAGCAGGTCCGCGCGGGTGAGGAACTGGCTCACATCGAGGATGACGATTACCGCGCCGCCCTCGACGTGGCGAAGGGCAACGTGCTGGCCGCGCAGGGCGATGTGACCAATCTGGAAGCGGAACTGGCCCGGCAGGATTCCGTGATCGCCGAGGCCCACGCGGCTGTTCTCGCCGATCAGGCCAACCTGCTGTTCGCACGCCAGAACACCACCCGTTACCGCAACCTGTCAGCGGGTGGCGCGGGCACCATCGAGCAGAAACAGTCTTCCGAAGCGCATGAGAAGGAAGAACAGGCCGCCATCGCCCGCGATCAGGCCGGCGTTGACGCGGCTGTCCGGCAGATCGCCGTCCTCAAGGGACAGCTTGAGCGCGCACGTGGTGTCCTGCTCCGGGCGCAGGGCGATGAAAAACAGGCCGAACTGAACCTGTCCTACTGCACCATCCCCGCCCCGGTTGACGGCGTGGTTGGCGAGCGTGGTGTGCGCGTGGGCGCCTACGTCCATCCGGGCACTGGTATCCTCGCCGTGGTGCCGACACAGGCGGCCTATGTGCTGGCGAACTTTCAGGAAACACAGCTGACGAAAGTCCAGACCGGGCAACGCGCCACGATCTGGGTCGATACATTTCCCAACCATCCGCTGAAAGCGCATGTGGACTCCCTCGCCCCCGCGACGGGCGTGGCCTTCGCACCGATCCAGCCCGACAACGCTACCGGCAACTTCACCAAGGTCGTTCAGCGTATCCCGGTCAAGCTGACTTTCGACGCCGACCAGCCGCTTGCCGCCAAGGTCCGTGTCGGCATGTCTGTGGAAGTGAACATCGATACCGGCTCGAAGCCGGAAGGCCCACATGCCGGAAATAACCGCTATGTCTGGCACTAATCCGTTGCGGCAGGCTCTGTTTTCCGGATTGGCAGTGCTGGCTCTGGCGGGATGCACGGTCGGACCGGACTTTCACAAGCCGCAGATTGCCACGCCTGAAAAATGGCGCGATCCGTTGCCGAAAGGGGAAAGCCGCGTGACCTCAGCCTCGACAGATCCGGCATGGTGGACGCTGTTCAACGATCCCATTCTGACGCGACTGGAAAATGAAGTCGCAGCTTCGAATCTCGATCTTCGTGCGGCTTCGGCCCGGCTTGCCGAAAGCAATGCCGAACGGCGCATCGCGAGTGCCGCCCAGTTTCCGCACATGGAAGCCAATGCCTCCTATGCCCGTGAACGCGCCAGCACGAATGGCATTCTGGGCCTGCTCGGCGCGGCGGAGCGTGAAGGAACGGACAGCATCGCCAGTGGCACGCAGGGCTTCGGGCCTGCCGCCATACCCGGCAGCATTGGCAATCCATCGTTCAATCTGCCGCAATACGGCATGAACGCCTCATGGGAGGTGGATTTCTGGGGCCATGTCCGCCGACAGGTCGAAGCCGCAACGGCCGCGATGCACGGCACGGAAGAGGTGCGCCGGGACGTTCTTGTCTCGCTCATGGCCGAGACTGCCCGGAACTATATCGATCTTCGCGCCACACAATCGCAGATCGACATTCTCAACCACAATATCGATATCGCGCGACATAGCGTGCAACTCACCCAATTACGTTTCGATCAGGGTGCGGCCACGCGGCTTGATGTGGCGGAAGCGACAGGGCAGTTGCATAGCTTCGAATCCCGCCTTTCACCGCTGAAAAGTCAGGAAATCCACCTCCTCAATGCCCTCAGCTTTCTGGTGGCGCGCGAACCGGGCGCCTTGAATGCTGAACTCGGCAAGGCTGCGCCGATTCCCCCCGCTCCTCCTGAGGTTCCAGCGGGACTGCCTTCGCAACTGGCGGAACGACGGCCTGATATCCGTATGGCCAGCGAACGTCTGCACGCTGCGACAGCCAGCATCGGTGTGGCGATCGCGGATTTCTTTCCACGCGTGACACTCTCGGGAAGCCTCGATGTGCAGGCGCTTCAGTTCAGCGGCCTTGGCTCATGGGCTTCGCGCCAGTACGGGTTCGGTCCCACGGCGACTCTACCGATTTTCGAAGGAGGACGCCTGACGGGGCAACTCCGCCTGCGCAAGGCACAGGAGCAGGAGGCGGCCGTCCTGTTCCAGCGCACCGTATTGAAGGCATGGGAAGAAATCGACGACGCCATGGCCGCTTTCACCGCCGCCCAGAACCAGCGGGACCGACTGGCGGAAGCAGTGCATGAAAACGAAATCGCCGTCGATATCGCACGAACGCAATATGTGCAGGGTGCTTCGGACTTCCTGAACGTGCTGACCGTGCAGAACGCCCTTCTCGCTTCACAGAGTGCTCTGGTGCAGGCTACCGCGAACGTCGCTGACTCGGTGACGCATCTTTATCGGGCGCTCGGCGGCGGGTGGGAGAAAATCTATCCCACTCGCACCATGCAACAGAAACCGGCGTGAATCCCAGCAGACGAGACCTGTCCCATGATGACCATCAGACGCGCCGCCACTCTTGGAACAAATCCTTCCAGCGATGTGAATATGCGCTGTCACTTCGCTTTTCAGGGCTATCAGGACGCCGCGCATATTCATGAAGGGCGACTGCGGGTAGCCAACACAGCCGTTCTTCGTCCCGGCGAATGCTTTCGTCTGGAGCGCGAGCACGATGTCGATATCGTCACATGGGTGCAGCAGGGCGAACTGATTACGCACACCGAGGATTTCCTGCCGGAGACCGTTCCTGCGGGTGCCCTGCATGTCCTGCGGACCGGCACGGCCTGCACGGACATGGCTTGGCATGCAGGTGCAGATGGCGCTTCGTTCGTTCAGTTATGGTTTCTCGCTGACGAGGAAGGCATGACGCCCTGTCAGGAAATTCGCGAAGCCGACAGGACTTCTTCAGAAGGAGGCTTCCAGATTCTTGCCTCCGGCTTCCCTGAGGATGACCCAGAAGAAAACGACCTTCCCGATGATGCGGCCCCTCTCACCCTCTCCAGCCGAGCGCGTTTCCTGCTCGCCACGATTCTAACCGGTGAAGGTGCAGCCTATGACACGGCTGAAGGACGGGATCTCTATCTCATCCTTGTCTCAGGGAATGTGAAAATCGGAAACGGAGAACTGGCATCGGGTGATGGCGCCAGTTTTGAAGGTGAGCAGCAGATTGTGGTGATTGCTGAAGAAACCGCAGTCGTTCTGCTTTCGGATGTTGCTGCGTAATAGAGAAGCCGCTCACAGATCCGCGTGATGCTCATCACCCGAAAAAAGCCGTTTCAAACCCACACCCAGTGATATCGGCCTCACACCAAGCGTTTCGATCATGGGAATGATATCGACATTCTTGTCTTCCATGAGCCGCCGGATCTCATCCGGACCGATCTCGGGAAACCCGGGAAGACGTCGCAACAACGCAGACGCAGCGATCAGCAGGCGGGCGGGCACGGTAATAACAGGGCGGCGCCTTAGCCCTGCGGCACGCGCAACGAGCAGCACGAAATCACGGTAAGTCACGGGAACAGCGCCCGCTATGGCAAGACTGTGTGGCCCATCCCAGTTCCGGTCGATGGCCGCAATAATACTGGCCGTGACGTCATCCTGATGAATGGGTTGCACAAGCGACTTTCCGCCTCCGGGCAACGGGATGACAGGCAATCGCCGCAGAAGCGCAGCCAGACGTTGGACGTTGTTCTCGCCCTGCGCTCCGTAGATCATAGTCGGGTGCAGGATGATGCCGCTGCGACCTGACTGCATCAGCGCCCGTTCCCCCTTCAGAACGCCGTTTCCGTGAGCATCCGGCCAGCGGGTGAACTTGCGTGTACTTCCCAGACAGACGAGACGGGCTTCTTTTGGTGCAGCTTCCAGAAGAGCGGGTATATTCCGCGCATGAGCCGTGCAGACGATAACGGTCGCATCCGCGAGAGCCGTTGCCAGCACATCGGTGGCTCCGGTCAGATCAGCGATACGCGGTAGCTGGAGGAGTGGATTACTCCGCTCCCCGGGCGTCAGGGTTTCTTCATACCGCGCGCCATTCCGTACGACTGGCACCACTGCCCGCCCCTGCGCCAGCAAAGCGCGGCGTACAGCAACACCGGAGCGGCCGCCTGCTCCGATGACATGGACCGTGTCGGTCATGCCTTTTTATGGTTTCGGCGTTGCAAGTGAAGGTGGGGTGGCGGGAGCAAGGATCGACGGATCATCTGGCTCGTCAGTCGTCTGGTTCGGGTCGGGAAGTTGTGGCGCTGGTTCCGAGCGGTCCTTCGCGGGCGCCTGCACTGTCAGCCCAAGTTTGTCGGCTATTTCAGGATGTGCTGGAAGCGCGCCAAGTTCCGCCAAGACAGAGACCGGCATCGGCTGTGGTGGAGCAATCATCGCAGTGAGCGTGCCAGCTTCCGGTGCAGCAAGATAATCGGCTAGCTGACGTCCCACGCTGTCCGGAGAAGCGTTCTGCGGTGCAAGAGCGCGTCGAAGCAACGCCACATAAGCATCGGGATCCATCCCCTGAGCGACGGCAGCCGTATTCAGCATGCGGGAGACGAGTCCTCCATCGCGCCACGAAATATCGAGATGGGAGAAGAATGGCACCGGCAGCCAGCCAAGAGGGGTTGTGACATGGGTGAAATCGCCGGCCAGATCGAGGCGTCCCCATTTGGGCGCATGGATGTCGAGTTGCGTGACATGCGCCACGTCCGCGCCGAAATCGACAATCGCGTTCAGGACCACATCGCCGTCAAATCTGTCGTATCCAAGCGCCTTGATCACAGCTGTCTGTGGTGCGGTCGGCCAGACGCGTAGGTGTGTCAGCCCTTCCGTCACATTGCGTTTCTGGTCGGCCGTATTGATGTGAATATGTGCTTTCTCAACGCTCGCCAGTTTCTGGACGCTGGCATTCGGACCGCCGAAAGCGCCCCGGCTTTCCAGATCATCCACGACAAGCGACAGATTTCCATCAGCCAGCAGCGGCCCCTGCCCCTTCAGCGCGGCCTGCGCTGTGGACGCCAGATCCGCGCCATCGGAAACGAGCTTCCCGATCAGCAGCCCCTGCTTCGGCGGGTCAGCCTCTTCCAACTCCAGTTTTCTCACAGTCAGACGGGAAATCCGTCCGATGCCATACTGGTCAAGGATCGCCTCATCGGCGGAAAGAAACGCCTTGCCGTCCGCTGGAGTCAGCACTCCATGAGTCAGCTCACCGTGATCGATCGTCAGCTTGGTGATCTGGTCCTCGCTGGGGGACGGCAATGTCACGCCATCGAGCGACAGGCGCTTGGTATCAAGCGTGCCTGTTGCGCCACTTATATGAAGTGTGTGGGCAAGCACGTGATCGAAATGCAGAGGACTACGTTCCGCTGTCGGTGAAGCGTCATCGCGTCCATCGTTCACGATTGTCGCACCGATCAGTTCGATCATGGCAGCGGAGATCGTGCCGGACGGGTCTTTCAGCACCACATCCGTCAGGCGTGCGCCATGCGTTGCGGGCAGGGCGACAGCCTTGCTCCACGTAAACTCCACGCCAGGCGGCAGATGCGCCCGAGCATCCTCAAGCGCCTCTATCAGTTCATGGTTCGCTTTCCGATGCACCCAGATCCAGCCGGAAGCGCCGAGTCCAACGACAACCAGAGCAGACAGGGCGACAATGGTGCGGCGGGTGTTCTGAGACGTCATGGCCTGCCTGTTACTTTGCGGACTGTTTCTGTTCTTCTTTCATATCAGGATGTTGCCATGAGGGCATCAGGAAATGAGGTGATCGGGATATTAGCCGAAAATCACCGCGGTATCATATTACCTCATAACGAATTCCCTTTATATTTCAGGATAAAATGAAAATGACATTTTTTACCCTGCGATTATGCTTGACGTCATGCAACGGCTTGCGCATAAGGCGCCACCCGAACCGCTCAAGATTTCTGGACGGACATAGAATCAATGAAGACCACCCTCTCGCTTAAGCCCGCGGAGGTGACGAAGAACTGGCTGCTGATCGACGCTGAAGGGCTCGTTCTTGGCCGTCTCGCCACCATCATTGCGACGCGCCTGCGTGGCAAGCACAAACCCCAGTTCACACCGCACGTTGACTGCGGCGATCACGTCGTCGTCATCAACGCGGAGAAGATCAAGCTGACCGGCAACAAGGTCGGCCAGAAGCTCTTCCACTACCACACCGGCTATCCGGGCGGTATCAAGCAGCGCACGATCACGCAGCGCCTCACGGGCAAGAACCCGGGCCATGTGGTCGAGAAGGCTGTCGAGCGCATGATCACCCGTGGTCCGCTCCAGCGCGCCCAGATGCGCAACCTGCATGTCTATGCCGGTCCGGAGCATCCGCATGACGGCCAGAAGCCGGTCAAGCTGGATGTCGCCGCACTGAACCGCAAAAACACCGCCGTTCCGAAGAGTGGGGTCTGATCGCCATGTCTGAAACGATTGAACGCACAGGCACGCTCGCCGATCTGAAAGACGTTGCTCCTCAGGTCGTTGCTTCCGATGCTCCTGTTTACGAAGTAAAGCGTGACGCACAGGGCCGCTCTTATGCGACCGGTCGTCGTAAAGAGTCCGTAGCTCGCGTATGGATCAAGCCGGGTAAGGGCGACATCACGGTGAACGGTCGTGCGATCGACACCTACTTCGCTCGTCCTGTTCTGCGCATGCTGCTCACGCAGCCGTTCCTTGTGACCGACCGTTACAACCAGTTCGACGTTGTCTGCACCGTCGTTGGTGGCGGTCTGTCCGGTCAGGCTGGTGCAGTCCGTCACGGCATCAGCCGCGCGCTGACCTATTACGAGCCGGAACTTCGCGGCGTTCTGAAGGCAGCCGGGTTCCTGACCCGTGACTCCCGTCAGGTCGAGCGTAAGAAATACGGTAAGGCCAAGGCCCGTCGTTCCTTCCAGTTCAGCAAGCGCTGATCTGGAAAACACCTCCAGCCTTGTGCTGGAGTGGGTTTTGGAAGCCGCTGGCCTTCGGGCTGGCGGCTTTTTCTTTATCCGGAGAACAGACGTGAGCGGCAAAACGCGAGAATCCTTCGACGCCATCGTGATCGGCGCTGGTGCGGCAGGCCTGATGACGGCCCTGACCGCCGGACAACGCGGCCTGCGCGTAGCTGTGCTGGAACACAACGATGAGCCGGGCCGGAAAATCCTGATTTCGGGTGGGGGGCGGTGCAATTTCACCAACCTGCACGTAGCGCCGGATCGCTTTATTTCCAGCAACCGCCATTTCGTCCGTTCTGCGTTGGCCCGCTACAAGCCTGCCAACTTTCTCGAACTGGTCACAAAGCACCGCATCGCGTGGCACGAAAAAACACTCGGCCAACTGTTCTGTGATGGCTCGGCACGACAGATTCTGGCCATGCTGCTGGATGAATGTGCTGCTGGCAATGTGACGCTGCGGCTTGGTGAATCCGTCAGGGCGGTTCGCCACTCCGGAACCTATGAGGTCGAGACGGACCGCCTCCTTCTCACCGCTCCCTCCGTGGTTGTGGCGTGCGGCGGCCTCTCTATCCCAAAACTCGGCGCAACTGATTTTGCCCATCGACTGGCACGACAGTTCGGCATCCCGGTTGTGCCACCGACACCCGGGCTTGTGCCCCTGCTGGCGGCCGAACCAGATCGGGAATGGATATCAGGCCTCTCCGGCGCTTCCCTGCCGATACGCACGCGGTGTGGAAAAGTCGCGTTCGATGAGGCGATGCTGTTCACCCATCGTGGTCTGTCCGGACCGGCCATCCTGCAGATTTCTTCATATTGGAAAGCAGGACAGCCGCTCAGCATTGATCTCCTGCCGGGACAGGATGCGCTAGCCCTTCTGAAAAAGGCGCGCACCATTCGTCCAAAAGCCCACGCCGTTTCCATCTTGGGCGAATGGCTGCCACGACGCCTTGCGGAAGTTCTCGGCCCACGCCTTCTGGGCGAAAAACCAGCAGCCGAGTGGCCTGACCGGCTTCTACGCCCTGCCGCAGAAGCTCTCTCACGCTGGGAGTTCTCGCCTGCTGGCAGCGAAGGTTACGCAAAAGCGGAAGTCACCTGCGGCGGAATCGACACGCGCGCGCTTTCCTCCCAGACCCTTGAAGCTACCACCGTGCCGGGTTTTTATAGTGTAGGAGAAGCGGTGGACGTGACCGGTTGGCTCGGTGGGTATAACTTCCACTGGGCTTGGGCCAGCGGTCATGCGGCGGGTCTGGCCCTTGCCGAAAGAAAAAAACATCTTTCGACCTGACAGGACGTTGCCTTTGCGCACATCACTCTCATCACGAGGTGCCAATATGGACACAGCAGTTTTTCGTCGGTTTATGCGTTCCCACAAGAAAGGCATCCTGCTCGCCATCGCGACGGCTGCGCTTTCCGCCTGCACGGGACAGGCCGGAACACCCATCGCGCCCGGCACCTATCCGCCGGGAACGCCTCTCGGCGGCACTTGCAAGGCAGGTCTTTATACCTGCCAGTTACCGCTTGCCTCTCCGGTCGGAGCGCCCTGTAGTTGTCCGGGCCTTGGAGCCGCGTCTTACGGACAGGTTTATCTCAAATAATGGATTGCCGGTGGACGGGATGCGTGGCATGGCCGATTTGCTTTCCCGCCCCGCAGGCATTACCCCCGGCGTGCAGCCCTGAAGCGGGCAGAAGTCATAATCCGGCTGACGGATGCCCGCCGCCGACGAGAGAGAGACCGATCGCATGAGCTTTAGCGACGACACATACCGCCCTTCCCGTTCGTCCACAGGTCGTGGCAACGGGGCATCCGGTGGCCTTTCCCTCGCTCGGCTGGGTATCTGGTCCGTGCTGTATTTCCTGTTCTACATGGCGCAACAGGTGGCTGAACTTCTGGCCCCTCTTCTCCTGATCGCCGGTATCGGGTGGGCCGCCCTGCCACATGTCGTCAGTGCCGTTTCCTCCAGCGCGGGGCATGTGGATGCCCAGGCGCATGACGTCATGGCGCACGTAGCCGACGCCATCCCCCACGAGGTCATGTTCGGCACTCATCTGCTGACACCATCGGGGCTGATTTTCGACGGCATTCTCCTGATGGCGCTAGCGGCGCTGGGCGCTACGCTTTCAGCAGTAGCTGCCCGTTCCATGTAAAACAAGGACACCCGCGCCTGCCCCGGCAGGACGGGTGTGCCAGTCACAGAAGATTCAGAGCAGGCCAGAGATGGCGGAGCGCACTGAACCAGTGAACACAGGCTGCAAGACCGACCGCAGCCCCGACACCACTTGCAATCCATGCCTTGCGCCAGAACGCCGGGCTTTCCAGCAATGAACCGCTGCTACCCGGCTTGAGGCTGTCTTTTGACGCCACACGATTGAGCACGTCGTTGCGCAGACGGCTGGAAATATCCGCTGCGGCTGTAATGTGTCTTTCTTCCGCCTCGGGCGCTGCCACCGTCTCCTTCTCGACAGGCGCATGCTCTTCTTCAGAAGCCTCATGCTGTTCAGTTGCAGCTGGATGAAGATCCCATATCGGAGCTTCTGCGTGTGCTTCGACCTGCGGTTGAGGTGGTGTTTCTTCAGCTGGCTGCGTCTGAGCCGCCCGCTCCCATGCAGGCACCCACGGCTCGTTTGAATCTGGCGTGGAAGCAGGCTGGTGGTCTACCGAAGCCTCTGACTGTGGCGGAGCCTCAGGAGCAGCTGGCTGCTCCATCCCGGCAGCGGCGCTTCTGCGGCTTGCACGAATGCGATTGATGACATCGTCAAACTGCCCGTCAGCAGGCTGGTGAGCGGTCTCCGGTGCAGCGTGTGTCTCCTCGCCGTCAGACTGGGAAGCATCGGGACGCGCCCAAGGCACTTCGTCATGCACACCAGTCTCAAAACGATCGAGAGTGGCAGGCTCCTCGGCCAGACTTTCCGACATGCCTGTGTTGGCATGCCAGTTTGCATCGTCAAAATGGCTATCGAGATCTTTTTCGTCCCATTCATGGGACGGAGCGGCGGGCGCATCAGGCTG
>NZ_JBDNXK010000070.1:0-16744 GCF_047721705.1 Acetobacter sp.
ATGCCTCGCCGGGCGAGATCACTGACATCATGCTCCAGCAGGGTGAAAAGCTGGTCGGCACCGGGCCGGTTGCCGCCGGTGACACCGTGCGCTGGATCATCAGCGATACTGAGAGCGGGGCGGAGGCCACGAAGCGGATTCATATCCTGGTCAAGCCAACGCGCCCGGACCTCACCACCAACCTGATCGTCAACACGGACCGGCGGACCTATCTGGCGGAACTACGCTCCACACCGGCTACCTATATGGCGTCGGTGTCGTGGGATTACCCCGAGGATGATCTGATCGCCCTGCATCGACAGGATAGCGCCGCCGATGATGCTGCCCCCGTGGATGCGGGGTTAGACCTGAATGCTCTGAATTTCCGTTACGCCATCCAGCCGGTGAAAGGGGGCACGCCGCCCTGGCTGCCAAGTCGGGCGTTCGATGACGGTCACAAGGTCTATATCGCCTTTCCGTCGCGGATCAGGCAGGGGGAACTGCCGCCGCTCTTCGTGCTGGGAGCGGATGGTGGACCGGAACTGGTCAATTACCGGGGCGACAGAACTGGATGATCGTCGATCGCCTGTTTGCCGCTGCCGAACTCCGGCTGGGAGACAAGCCTTCCGAGCAGCGGGTGCGTATCGTACGCGCCGATGGCAGGAAGTCATGACCGACACGCAGGATCGTCAGAATGGGGGTGGGGACGTGTCCGGCAACGGAAGCGGATCGGGACCATCATCCCCGCCTTCTCCTCCCGATTTGCAGCTGCGCGCCCAGCGCCCGCCGGTGGTCCGGCTCTCGCGTCCCGTCATCTGGACGCTTGGTGGTGCGGGGATGCTCGCGATCGGCCTTGCCCTCGGATACGCACTGCAAAACAGCACACAGAAAGGGGCGGTCCAGGCGGCGCAGGATACGGACACACGTCCGTCGGCTGACGGGCTGGCCGCACTGCCCAGCGATTACAGTGCCGTTCCGAAACTGGGGCCGCCCTTGCCGGGCGATCTCGGCAAGCCGATCCTCGACGCCCAGAAGGAGGGCCGTGCGGGGCCGGTTTCCGGCATTGGAGATCGTCGGGGCGATCAGGAGATCGACGCGGCCCGCACCAGTAAACTTTTTGCTCAGGTCGAGGCGCATGATGGCCAGACCGCGCAGACAATGCCGGGGCAAGCAGTGGCCGGAACACGGGCATCGCCGACCGCCACGGACCAGCAGGCCGGAAATCGCGCTTTTCTGGCGGGTCAGCCCGACCGTACGACGATCAGCCCCGATCGGATCACGCCTCCTGCTTCGCCCTATCTCCTGGAGGCCGGGACCGTCGTCGCCGGAGCATTGAATACGAAGATCAGTTCCGATCTGCCCGGCCAGATCGTGGGTCATGTGACCCAGAACGTCTATGACAGCCCGACCGGCCGTTATCTGCTGATCCCGCAGGGCAGCACGCTGTTCGGAGCCTATAACAGCGGCATTTCCTTCGGGCAGCAGCGCACCCAGCTCATCTGGACGCGGCTGATCTATCCGAACGGCGAAAGCCTCGTCCTGGAAAAGCTGCCCGGCGGCGACGCCATCGGCCAGTCTGGCCTGTCCGATGAGGTCAACAATCATTGGGAGCAACTATTCAAGGCGGCCCTGGTCACGACCCTGCTCAGCGTAGGCTCCGAAGCCGGCACGTCATGGAACGAGAACAACCTGATGCAGGCCATCCGCAGCGGGGCGAGCAACGGCTTTTCCATGGTCGGCAACAGGCTGATCGACCGGAGCCTGAATGTCCAGCCGACACTGACCGACCGGCCCGGTCTGCCGTTCACGCTTATTCTGAATCGCGACCTCGTCCTCAAGTCTTGGAAAGAGAAGGAATCCCGCCCATGACGAAGCTGAAGCTCGGTCCGATTGAGGATGACAAGCCCGTGAAGGTCGCGTTGGAGCTACCGGCCGCGCTTCACCGTGATCTTGTCGCCTAATGCCGAGATATTGGATCGCGAAACTGGGAAGGCACCCGCCGATCCCGTGCGTCTCATTGTGCCCATGCTGGCGCGCTTCATCGCCACGGATCGGGGTTTCGCCAAGGCAAGGCTATCTCTGTCCGGTAAGATAGAGTCTTGCGGGCACATGATTTTATGTGCCAAACTCATTAAATTATGAGTGAGCACCGCAATGACCTATGAGGACTTCGTCACGGAACTTAACAAAGCGGGACTGACTGTCCGGCGCTTCGCGGATCTTATGGGTATGAAGCCTAACTCGATCTCGAATAACAAGAAGCAAGGCGGAGTACCCGGGCACTTAGCAATCATTATAAGCCTTCTTGCTGAGATGTCGAGTCGGAATATTGACTTCGATCCCATCTTCGCGCGCGTTGATCTCGAGAGAAAGAAGCCGCGTGGGGCATTGAAGCGAAGGAGGTCTGCGGGAAATCCGCAAGGTGCTCTGGAGTTGAGCGAATGATCGGCTCATCGCTTTATGACTGTAGCATGCTGTGTGCTCATTTGGACACGCTCTCATACAGCACCGTGTATCCACTCCGGCTCACCAACATTCGACAATGGCACGATGGCATGCGCTTGAAAGGGCAAAAACCAAAATATCAATCAGGAGATGTTTGTGGTCTAAGAAGAAAAGGTATTGAGAGAAGACGATGAAAAAAACCAGACGCAAGCTTCCGGATGCGGCTCACGTTGACGAGGCGGAGAAGCAGATCACGGAATATTCGCGTGCAGTGAAATTCACGATTACGGAGTATTCTTTTGAATTTATTGTTCAAAAATTGACTACGGATCGTTATTATGTTCCTGGATATCAACGCGAGTTAGTGTGGACGCCTGCCAAACAGTCAAAGTTTATCGAATCTGTTTTTATGGGGTTGCCGATTCCGTTTGTCTTTTTTTGGCAAGACAAAGACGGGCGTATGGAAATCGTTGATGGGTCACAGCGTTTGCGTACCATCAGAGATTTTATGGCGAACAAATTTACTTTGCGGGACTTGGAAACGCTTCCGGCGGCAAATGGTTTGCGCTACATGGATTTCCCGGTGTCGCGGCAACTAAAGTTCGCGGAAACTGCAATCCGTGTAATTATTCTAGACAATGCTACAGATGCGGTGACGAGAACCGAAATGTTTGCTCGTATCAACACGGGCGGCACTACAGCGAACGATGCGGAAGTTCGGCGGGGTAGTCTTCCTGGTCCATTCATGGATTTGGTCATCCAGCTTGCGGCTGATCCGAAGTTCGTCAAATTGACGCCGATCAGTCAGCCCCTTATCGACAAACGTGAGCGTGAAGAACTTGTGACGCGTTTTTTTGCGTACCTAAATAGTTTTGACCCAACGTTAGATAATGGTGATGGCGATATTCCCAAATACAAGGAGGAGCCTCGTCGGTTTTATTTTTCGTTTGTTAAAGATGAGAATGAGCGAATTGCTTCCGAACTTGAACACGCCGGCGCATCTCCAACGATCGGTGTGATGAGAGGTGAGTTCGAGAAGGTTCTTGCTTTCGTGGAAAAGGTCTCTCCGCATGGGTTTACGAAGTCGCAAACCGGCAATCAGGTTCCACGCGTTAGATTCGAAGCAATCGCGATCGGTTCTGCCCTTGCTCTGCGATCTGATCCAACCCTTTTCGAGCGTGCGCCGAATCTCACCCCGCTTCTGGAGTCCGAGGATTTTGCTCTTGCGACAAAATCTGATGCTGCAAATGTAAAAAGTAGACTTCTTGGAAGAATAAAATTGGTTCGAGATTGGTTGTTGAAGAAATGAGAGACGTTTTAGCCTATCTTGTGGAGCGAGAGTCAGAGTTTGCGCGTCATCTTTCAGTGGCGCGCATGCTGGAAGCGCGTGTTAATGAAGTTGTAAGCGCGGATTCTATCCAGATTGAGGTGAGACACGTCAATACATTGAAATCGGGACTGTTGATTCATCTGTATAACATTGTGGAAGCTGTAGCCACGCGAACTCTGACCGTCGTTGGCAGGACGGTTGTCATGGAGCAGCCGAAGCGATGGACCGAATCAGTGTTGAAGGAATGGGTACGCGCTGCGATATGGAACGGTGACGATCGTGTCGGTGAAGGGGCTTTGGCACGGTTGACGCAGGTGAGCGGCGTGTTGGCTGCTGGTGGTTCTCCGGACGCTTTCGTCGTGAAAGGTGAGCCAGGCAGTTGGGATGACGAAGCGATCAAAAAGATTGCAAAACGCTTGGGCTGTCCACTCGTGTTGACGGACGAAGTCAAGCGTGCGGCATACGAACGCGTATATCGAGATGAGACGACAGCTTTGAAGTATTTAGCGCGTCGAAGGAACGACATAGCGCATGGGCAGTCCACCTTTGAGGAGGGCGCGCACGATCTGACTCTGGATGATCTTGCCGGGTTGGCCAACCGGGTTCTGCCATTCCTTACGGCAGTAACGAAGTCGTATGAAAAGTTCCTGAGTAGTAAGGGGTATCTGACGGTCGAAGAGGTGGCAGCATGAGCGCCGAAAACCAAATCGTAGCGGTCGATCTCTTTTGCGGTGTCGGCGGGCTGACGCACGGGCTGACCAGGGCGGGCATCAAGGTCCAATTGGGTGTCGATCTCGATCCTGCTTGTCGTTTCCCGATGGAAGCTAACAATGCTACTAAATTTCTTGAGGCGGATGTCGATCAACTCATGCCATCCGATATTCAGAAAGCATTTGGGGACTCTCCATTTACATTGCTGGCAGGGTGTGCCCCGTGCCAGCCGTTTTCGTCATATTCTCAATCTTCCAAGCGTAAGGAACCGCATGAAGATTGGGAGCTTCTTTCATCTTTTTCCAAGCTCGTCCTTGCTGTACGCCCGACGCTGGTCACAATGGAAAATGTTCCGCCACTTCGTAAGCAGAAGATTTTCAAGGATTTCGTCACTGATCTGGGTAAGGCGGGCTATGATATCGACTTTCAGGTGGTGGATGGCCGTAATATCGGGTTGCCTCAACGGCGCCAACGCCTCGTGCTCGTAGCGTCTTTGCTTGGACCGATCACGATTTTGGAAGCAGGAAAGCCTCAAGTCACCGTAAAGGATGCCATTGCGGATTTACCACCGCTTTCGGCCGGTGCATCAGACCCGAACGATCCACTCCATGCGTCGGCATCGCTTAGTGAGCTGAATCTCGCTCGTATACGCAACTCGAAACCAGGAGGAACGTGGCGCGATTGGCCGAAAGAACTCGTTTCAGCCTGCCATGCACGAGACACCGGTGCCACCTATCCATCAGTATATGGACGAATGGAGTGGGATAAACCTGCACCGACCATGACAACGCAATGCTATGGGTTTGGCAATGGCAGGTTCGGTCATCCGCAGCAAGATCGCGCGATTAGCTTACGAGAAGCGGCCGTGCTTCAGAGCTTTCCGAAGGACTATGCTTTCGTGCCGGAAGGTTCTCCCATAAATTTCAATACGCTTGGAAGGATGATTGGAAATGCCGTTCCAGTAATTTTGGGAGAATATATCGGCGAGATACTCGTCGAGCATGTAAAGGCTAATGGCGCAACTCCTTGATTGATGATCCGCCGATCACGCCGGAGCGTTCATTTATTATGGCTCGCGTCGGGCCTAGAGATACCAAGCCGGAGATGATTGTTCGTAGACTTTTGCATGCGTTGGGTTATCGATTCCGTTTGCATGCAAAGGAACTTCCTGGTCGACCAGATATCGTTTTTCGGCCACGAAAGAAGGTTATCTTTGTTCATGGGTGCTTCTGGCATCGACACATGGGATGCCGCCGAACCACAACACCTAAGACTCGTGAAGAATTTTGGCAGGCGAAATTTTCTGCCAATCAAGCTCGCGATCAAAGAAATCAGGAAGAACTTAAAGCGCTAGGATGGAAATACTTGATCGTCTGGGAGTGCCAGGTCAGGAGGGCAGAGATCCTCGCTGAAAATTTGAAGGTGTTTTTGGAGGCCTAGATAGCAATTACCAATGATTGTCGGTATCGGGGGCTGCGTGTGCCCGCAACCATGAATACGTGTCTGAAAAGACAAGAAAAAAGCCACCCACACGGGTGGCTTTTTTTTGTGTCCGAAGCACTGCGCAGGATGCGTATAGGATGCAAATGGGAGTGAAAGCGCAGCGTAGGTTGGGCTGATTTCACGTGTGCGTGAACCGCCAGAGCGAGGTCATTTGGGCAGGAACAAATTCGCCGTCATGAACTCAACAAACACCCTGAGCTTCGGTGAGAGATAGGGGCTGGACGGCCACAGAAAACGGAAGCCCCCCGAATGTTCGGTATGGTCGGACAGCGCAGGAACGAGGCGTCTGCTCCTGAGATACTCGTGAAGCACAAAATCCGGGAGGCTAACGATACCCATGGAGATGGTGTCAGCCATGTCCTGGAACTGGGCGGACCGGAGACCTACCCCCGATTCGTCAAATTGATCGGGACCGGTGGCCACATTGTCCAGATCGGCGTGCTGACCGGCTTTGGACCGCGCCCGGATATCGATCGTATCCGCAGCGCAAATGCCAGCATTGACGGAATTACCGTGGGCTCCAGGGACCACTTTCGGGAAATGAATGCGTTTCTGACCCAGCAGGACATCCATCCTGTCATCGACAGGGTCTTTCCTTTCGAACAGGCAGGCGAGGCCTATGACTATTCTGTAGAGCGCGAAGCACTTTGGAAAGATCGTGATTGATCTGTCCTCATAATACGATTTCCGGTTTTTCGAGGCACGCCAGCGTTAGTCCTGCGAGGCCAAGTCCTGTCCCGAGCAGGCAGACGCTGGTCCAGCCTCCATGTGCATAGGCCAGTGTTGACGAAAAGGCGCCGCACGCGCTGCCAAGCGAATAGAAAACCATATAGGCACCGACAAGACGGCTGCGCGCTTCTGTGCCCGAAGCAAAGATCAGGCTCTGACTGGTGACATGGATCGCCTGAATGGCAAAATCCAGCAGGACGACGCCTGCGATCAGAAACCACAGTGAGATGGGCAAGGCAGCCATCAGGCTCCATGCTGCCAGGGCAAGAACAAAGGACAGAACGGTCGTCCGACGGGCGCGTCCCTGATCGGCCCAGATGCCGGCTCGTCCGGCCCCCAGTGCTCCAGCCACGCCTGCAAGTCCGAACAGCCCGACTTCGGTGTGCGACAGCAAGAACGGGGCCGCGCTGAGAGGAAGAACAAGAGGCGCCCAGAGCACGTTGAACATCGCAAAGATCAGAAACGCAAGCAAACCGCGGCGGCGCAGGACGGAATTGGTCCGGTAAAGCGACAGGGTCGAGAAAACCAGGGCCGGATAGGAAAGTGGCACGTCATTTCGCTTTCCGGGAGGCAAGATGCGTGCCAGCGTTGCGGCCATGCCTGCTGTCAGGACGGCAGACGCAAGATAGACGGCCCGCCAGCCGATCGTGTCCGTGAGCAGGCCTGCAATGATCCGAGCGCAGAGGATTCCGATCACGACGCCGCTGGTGACCTGCCCGATAACCCGTCCCCGTTTGGCGGGTGCGGCCCAGTCGGCCACGCAGGCCACCAGCGTCTGGACGATGACGGATGAAAGACCGACCAGAAACAGGCTTCCAAGGAGGGATCTCCATGAGAGAGACAGCGCGGCGGCAACAAATGCAGCAGCGGCAGTGAGCCCCTGAATGAGCACAAGACGCCCAGGTGGCATCAGGTCACCCAACGGCACAATACCGATCAGACCAAGCCCGTATCCGACCTGTGTCGCGGTGATTATACTGCCGATGAGGGTCGGGCGGACATCCAGATCATGAGCGATCTCGTCAAGCATGGGCGCAGCGTAGTAGACATTTGCGACGCTGAGGCCGCAGGCAGTTGCCAGAAGAAGAATGAGTGGAGCGGTGAGCGGACGCTGCCGGTTGTGGTCGGCAGAAGGAGGAGAGGACATTGATTGCACCTCATTAATGGTCCTATAATAGAACCTATTGCATCTCGCATCGTCCAGTTCTATTTTAGAACCATATGAAAAAGTGAGGATGTCGAATGGTGAAGCGGGTGAGCCTCAGCGATGCGGAATGTCCGGTGGCCAGGTCGCTGGATGGCATTGGCGACTGGTGGTCACTGCTTATCGTGCGCGATGCATTTGACGGCGTAAGGCGTTTCGGAGAATTCCAGAAAAGCCTCGGAATATCCAAAGGGATTTTGGCCAGTCGTTTGCAGGAGCTTGTTGCTCTGGGAGTGCTTACAATGACCTCGGCATCTGACGGGAGTGCCTGGCAGGACTACGTGCTGACACCAAAAGGAGAAGCGCTATTTCCGGTCATCGTCGCCTTGAGGCAGTGGGGAGAGGCGTTCTGCTACCGACCTGGGGAGCCACATTCGGAACTGGTCGACCGGAAAAAGGGGAAGCCTCTGGCACAGTTGGTCGTCCGGGATGCGGACGGCGAGATTATCCAGGCGCGGGATACTGTCGTTAAAAAACTCGCGCTGTCTTCCAAGGACTACTGACGACGGTCCGTTTGGACGTGTTCTGACAAAATTGATGTAAAGTAGGCTGGGTGCAAGGTCTGTCTAGCACTACAGTTGCAATTTGCTTTGTTCGATAATTGTTCATGGCTCCCATACTTTCCAGAAGGCTCGAATTTCAGGCTGTCTACGGCGAGAAAAACCGCAACTTTTCCGTTTTTCTGACCCGGAAAATAAACTGCAACTGTAGTGCTAGGTGTCGACAATGATCACGTGGAAGCCATAGTCACCCGTATGAGACTTCTTGAAAAAATTACGAGTGCTGAGGCTCCTCTCGTCCACGTTCCTTATTTTTCATTCCCTGGTATAGGCCACATCCGAAAAGAACACGCCGATTACGTTTGGGAAACTGTCGTATGGGAGTGGTGATTGTTGATTTTTACTGAGTTATAAATCAGATTTTGCCTCTATGCGTTGGTACGCGTTTCTTTCCATGCCATGCAAGCGCTGTGCTGGCCAGAGCCACCAGACAGATCAGGGCTGCACAGCCGAGCCAGCCGTGACGGGTATAGAGAGTAGCAGGGGCAACAGCCCCGATACTGCCGCCCAGATAATAGCATGTGAGATAGAGGCCTGTTGCCGCAGACCGACCACTTCTGGCATGTCGGGCGGTATAACCGGTGGCACAGGATTGTCCGGCGAAGACAGCCATGCAGGAGAGAGCCAGCCCGACTATGATAGCAGGCAGATGGACGGAAAGTGTCAGGGCAATTCCGGCAATCCCGGCGATCTGTGAGAGCAGAAACGCCTGCGTTCGCCCGATCGTGCCGATAAGACGCCCAAAGAAGGGGGTGACGGTAACGGGCAGAAGGAAGACCACAAACAGGGCACCGACTTCGATTGCGGTTAGACCAAATGGTGGCGCTGCCAGACGCAGACTCAGATAGGTGAAGGATGTGACCTGCTGAAACAGCAGGCTGGCTCCGACAAAGCATGTGGCGAGCAGCCACCAGCCCTGCACTCCCTTTGCGACATTCCGTAAACTGTTGCCAAGAGACGCACTGGCTTTGAAACGACGCTCCGTGGGCAGACAGCATACTATAAGCGTAAGCACTGGTATCAGAAGAACCGCAAAAACCAGAAAGGTGGAGAGCCAGCCGGTGAAGGACGCAGCAGTACCAGCAAGAAACCGCCCACAAAACCCACCAAATGCTGTGCCTGCTACATACACACCGTTCATGGTGGTTGCCGTGCGCCCGAACCATTCCTCGGCGATGTATGCGAGAGCTGAGGTGAAGATGAAGGGCACTAGCAACCCTTGTGCAAACCGCAGGGAAAGCAGCGCGGCAAAACTCCATGCCAGAGCGCAGGAGGCGGTTGTGAGGATGAGTCCGACGAGAGCCGTCACCATGACACGCTTACGCCCGAAGCGATCGGAGATGGCGCCTGCCAGCGGGGCAGCAACTGCCACACCCAGCGTGGAGGTGCTGATTGTCCAGGTGCTGGTACCTATGCTGACACCAAACCGGAGGGCGATGTCAGGCAGGATCGGCTGCGTGGCATAGACGTTCAGAAGCGCACAGCTTCCCAAAGCGAAGAGAGCCGCCATTTGTCGAAATGGGACCGTAGTGTCTACAGCTACGTCATTTCTCATTGCCTGGACGTCTGAACGGTTCATGATCCGTCTCGCCGGTTGAGGCGTGCATGTCGTTGGCAGTCGGGATCCTGTGCGTGAGAGCTGGGTATCGTCATTGTTATTATTCAGCACAACTGATTTGTGAATTGCCTCTTTGAGGGTGCTGGACCTACGCTGACGAACGAGTGTTCGTGAGTCAAAGAACAAATGCGAGAGCCGGTCCCCCTGCGCGATATCGTGATCGAAGCGCGCGAGCTGTTTCGTGAATATGGTTACGAAGGTGCGTCGATGCGCGATCTGGCCGGACGTGTGGGGCTGCGTCCACAGAGCCTCTATACGCGGTTTCCGTCGAAAGAAGCTCTGGTGTCCGAGGTTCTGGCGCTAACGCTTGAAGAAATGCTGGAAGGTCTGCCGGATCCAGACCGGAACTGGCGTAACGCATGGACGACGCTGATCGGGCGCATCGCGCAGACGCTGGAAAACCATGGTCGCTGCGTCGGCCTGCATCTGGCTTATGGCGTGACATCTGCGACACCTGAGGCGCAGAAAGCCGTCAGGGTATTTTTCAAGTCTGTGCAGGAGGTCATGACCCGGATCCTGCGTTCGGGAAAGATTGCGTCCCCCGCAGCAACTGCTGCTGATACGTTGGCTCAGTTGGAAGGCGCAACGCTCTGGATTGCGACGGAAGGGGACAATAGACCCCTCAAGCGTGCAGTCAGGCGTGCCCTGCACCTGGCTGGTCCTGTGCGCAGGTGTGGAGAAAAGGCCGAACTGCCATCATGACCAATGTTCTTCTGTTTATCGCCGTCGTCGTGGTCTGGGGACTGACGTGGTTCGCCATGCATCTTCAGCTTGGGGCAGCGCCGGTAGAGGTCGCGATCTTCTGGCGTTTCGCGCTTTCCCTCGTTCTGCTCGGCGGCTGGTTATGCCTGTCTGGACGGTTGAGAAGGCCGGCAACTGATTGTGTTCCATGGCTGATTGCCATGGGGATCTGTCTGTTCTCTGGCAATTATCTCGTGCTCTATCGATCGGCCGCCTATCTGGCCAGCGGCATGGTCTCGGTGATCTTCAGTCTGGCCAGCGTTCTGAACGCCCTGAACCTCTGGCTGTTCTTCCGCCAGCGGCCAGACGCACGGATTATCGGCGGCGGCCTTCTGGGCGTAATGGGCGTCGCGCTGCTGCTGGGCGGAGATCATGGAGGAGGGCTGCACGCAGGAAGTCTCACCGGGGTCGGGTTGGCACTGGCGGGCACTCTGTTCTTTTCACTGGGCAATATGGTTACCCGCAGGATCGGTCGCTTCGATCTGGATCTGCCCAATGCCGTGTTCTACGCGATGGGAGTTGGGACAGTCATCGTGGGAGCCGTAGCGCTCGCGCACGGATACAGCTTCGCTGTTCCGCTTACCGCAGCCTGGCTTGGCGGTTTGGCCTATCTGTCGGTATTTGGCTCGGTCATCGGGTTTTTGACCTATCTGTCTTTGGTGCACCGGATCGGGGCGGACAGGGCTGGCTATACGACGATCCTTTCTCCTGTTCTGGCTCTTGCGGTGTCATGCGTTTTCGAAGGTACGCAGTGGACGGCTGTCATGCTGATCGGGCTCCTGCTTGTCATGGCAGGCAATGTATTGGCCTTCGTGCGTCAGCGGCCTGTTCCGGTGCCGGTCGAGGTGGAGCAGGCGTGAGTGTCCATCCTCATCTCATGCAGAAAAGGCGACAGACATGACAGATGAAGCCCTGATCATTGTGAATCCGCAGAATGATTATTTTCCGGGTGGGCATTGAAGAGGCTGCTGGTAACGGCCGTCTCGTCCTGAGCCACTTTCGGGAAAAAGATATGGCGGTTGTCCATATCCGTCATGAATTCCTGGCCGATAACGCGCCGTTTTTTGCACCGGGTTCATATGGCGCACAGATCAACGAGCTTGTCCTGCCGAAGGAAGGGGAACCGGTGGTTCTCAAGCACCATCCGAACGCATTTCGGGATACGAACCTTAAAACACTTCTGGATGAGCGGGAAATTCGGAAACTGACCATTCTGGGTGCAATGAGCCATGTCTGCATCGATGCGACCGTCCGTGCTGCGGTTGACTTCGGATATGACGTGACCGTGGTGCATGACGCGGTCGCCACGCGTGATCTGGAGTTCAATGGAACAAACGTTCCGGCAAATCAGGTGCATTCTGCATATATGGCGGCACTGGCATTCGCCTATGCAAAAGTCATGCCGACAGCTGAGATAGTCCATACCTCGGAATGAGGTGCTATCGACTGCCATAGCTCCAGGGGTTTATATGAATATGGTAATTAAAGCATTATCGTGAAAATATTGACTCTTTCAGGAAGCGCACGACACAACTCGACAAATACTGCGATGCTGCGCGCTCTGTCGTTCATGGCACCAGCGACATCTTCTATCTCAGTATTTGATCAGGTGAGCGCGCTTCCGGTATTTTCGCCTGACCTGGAAACGGGTGAACTTCCGCCACAAGTGTGTGCCTTCATGGATCAGGTCGCTGCGAGTGACGGTCTGATCGTATCCAGTCCGGATACGACTTCATGACTGCTGCTCAATAACCCTACGAATATTCCAGAGCATGCGGCGGCGTAGTAACCCGCTGACGGGGCGGATCAGAAACCAGTACGGCGTAAAGCGTTGTCTGGCCTTGTCACTGAGGCAGAGGACACGTGTTTCGGTTATGAGGCGACACCTGCTTTCGCTAATGGGCGCGACAGTAAAGCCAAGAACCAGTTTGCACAGATCTCCCTCCCGTACAGCCATGAAAGCGTCAGGAGAAGGAATGGAGCGAAGTCCATAATCGGCATGCCAGAATGCTCCGACCAGACCATAGGCAAGTGCGTGTCCGGTGCGCGCCAGAAGCGTAAAGTCTTCAAGATCCAGTGGCGGGGCGGACAGGCGCTTCATCAGTCGGCCAGGAAGTTCACGCAGACGGATAAACGGATAATCTGACGCACAAGGGGATCATTCTGTACGCGGAAAGCCGCAACGGCATCGAGAATATCAGATGCCTGACCGCGAATGACAATCGCGTGACGTTCAGAAAAATCATAATGTGGGAGCAGGATTTCGAAAGTGTTCATCGGGGCTTCAGTGTTACCAGCTGGTAGTGCGGCCATGTCGTGAAGGTAAGGGTGGTCTGGTCAAAGTCCAATGGGCCATCGGTCGGATGTCGAAACCGGCACGGGCCGCCTTCTCTTAGCAATACACTCTGATTATGCCACAGCCGTTCAAAATCCGGACTTCGGGATCGAAGCTCCTGCACGAGTGTTTCCACCAGATGCGTGTCGCCACGGATGCTGGCAGCCCGGAATTCGGTAAGAACCCGTCGGGCACTGCCTTCCCAGTCATCCAGAAAGGTTCGGGCTGCACGGTCGAGAAAGACATAGCGCAGCAGGTTGCGTTCCTCACTGTCCAGCCATCCGAGAAAGAGACGCCGGGCCGCTTTGTTGGCGACGCAGGCATTCCACAGGGGATCCAGCACATAACAGGGCATGGTTACCTGCTCCGGGAAAGTCCGGACGGGTTCGGGAAGACTGGATGCGGTGACTGGCTGTGAGGAATCGGGATCCTTCAACTGAGCCAGTTCGAACAGATAGAGCTTTTCGGCAGGGGACAGATGCAGAGCCGTGGCAATACGCGCCAGTGTCGTCGCCGAACAGGAGACATTCCGACCCTGTTCCAGCCATGTATACCACGTCGTGCTGATACCACAGAGCTGGGCGGCTTCTTCCCGCCGCAACCCCCGTGCCCGACGCCGTCCGGGCAGGACATGCAATCCAACGTCCCGCGGAGACAGGGCGTCACGTCGAGCACGCAGCAAGGCATTATGACGACCGGGCACAGGACTATGTTGCCAGCGCAGTACACAGTCAGGGCAGCGATCTGGACAGGATCGAACGTCTTGTCGCGGGCAAAAGCCTGCGGCGCGTTCTGGACCTGGGGTGTGGGAGAGGGCACGTGACCTACCGTCTGGCGCCCAATGTCGAAGAGGTGGTTGCCTGCGATATCACCGCTTCGATGCTGGACGCCGTGGCGCACGAGGCGGCCCGGCAGAATTTGAACAATGTTACGACGGTACAGGCCCCGGCAGAGGAGTTGCCATTTGACGCTGGAACTTTTGACGCCGTGTTCTGTCGCTTTACCACCCACCACTGGTCGGATGCTCGGGCAGGTCTGAGGGAGGCACGACATGTCCTGACTTCTGCAGGCATGGCTCTGTTCATTGATGTGACGGCCCCATCTTCCGCCCTGCTGGATAGCTGACTGCAGTCGATGGAACTGCTGCGTGATATCTCGCATGTACGGGATTATTCATCTGCTGAATGGACGGCCTGTCTGGGGCAGGCGGGCTTCGTTCTGAAGGCTTTTCAGACCCATCGCCTGCGTATGGACTTCGCAAGCTCGGTGGCACGTATGAAAACCCCGATTGAGCAGACTGTGGCCATTCGTTCCCTCCAGCAGACTGCCCCGGAACCGGTAAAACGCTATTTCGAGATCGAGGTAGACGGTAGTTTCATGATTGATGTCGGCAGTTTTCAGGTGGCGCCGTTGTGAACCGGTCTGTGATTGTGTCCGAGAAATGCAGGATGTGTCATCATCCGGACCACCAGTAGTTTTCCAGCATTGTGGAGGGGAAGAGATGGGCCGGGAGTCCGTGCAGGCATTTTTCGAGGCGAACGCACCTGATATCGAACCGGTCGTGCTGACAGACAGTACGGCGACAGTGGCGGAAGCCGCTCAGGCTCTGGGTGTGGAGGCAGGGCAGATTGCCAAGACGCTGGCGCTGAAAGTCGGGGATGAGCGGATCCTGGTTGTCATGGCCGGGACAGGACGGTTGGACAACCGCAAGACGAAGGATACGTTCGGCAACCGGCCTCGCATGCTGCCTGCGGACGAGGTGCTGGAACTGACAAGCCACCCCGTAGGTGGCGTGTGTCCCTTTGGTTGCCTCGGCCGATCAGGGTGTTTTGCGACATCTCCCTGCGTGCGTTTGACGAAGTCTGGCCCGCGGCAGGTGACCGGAACAGTTCCGTATGTCTGACGCCGGAGCAACTGGTGGAACTTGTTGGCGCAGAATGGGTCGATGTCAGCCAGCACTAATGTCGGATTTCGCCTCATGTCAGACATATACACCGCCAACTGGTTTTCCACACAGCGGACATCATCTGTTCGAATCTGAACCGTCGAATTGGCCCACCAGCCAAATAATAAATTTAGTCTCTTCGTGCCTCCGTGACGACGATGTAGCATGGCAGCTTCCTTGTGGCCGACATGGGAAAGCATAAATCTTCGACTTAAAATCGACCTAGATCATTAGAAGCAGGACATACCCATGACCTCTGATTTAAGCTTTTTTAAAGAGCAACTTTATGGAAATCAGCCCCAACGCTCAGGAGACCCTCGTTCACCATTTCAGAGAGACCGCGCACGCATAATGCATTCAGCTGCTTTTAGGCGGCTACAAGGCAAGACGCAGGTGATGGGTACCGGAGAAGGTGATTTTCATCGCACACGCCTAACTCATTCTATTGAAGTGTCCCAAATCGGTTATGGTCTACTTCAAGTATTACAATCCAAGAAAGAGATTCTCCATGAAAACGACCAAAAGTGGCTACCTGAGCGGGATCTGATTGAAGCCGCTTGCCTCGCTCATGATCTTGGTCATCCGCCGTTTGGACACAAAGGGGAGCAAGCGCTGCATGAAGCCATGTTGCGGCACGGAGGGTTCGAAGGAAATGGTCAGACCCTTCGCATTATAACGAAACTTGAAAAATATAATAAACGAGGGAAAGGGCTGTATCCAACACGTCGTTTGATTCTCGGGATATTGAAGTATCCTCGTTCAATCAAAACCTTTGACCTTGACGCCTTTAATCAAAAACCTCCGAAGTCTTTTCACGAGGATGAGGCAGATGTTGTCGCATGGGCTCTCGATGGCTTCTCATCCAATGATAGGCGGCAGTTTATAGCATCAGCTAACGGCAAACAGGCTCACCATACCCTTGACTGCAGTATCCTCGAACTTGCTGATGACATTGCCTATGGCATTCATGACATAGAGGACATTGTCGCTCGAGGTTTGGCAACCGAGACTGCTGTCCGAAACGCAATTACAATAGCTTTCAACGAACTTGATAGTAAATCCTTAAATGGTTTTAATGCCGATTTAGTCGCGAATGGCCTTCTTGCCGACAGCTTCCAAAGAAAGCAGATGATTTCTGGGCTTGTAAACCTGTTTGTCAGTAGTGTGGAGTTTTCAGAGGATGTTTCATACACACATCCACTTCTCAGATTCAACGCAACTCTTCCCGATCATCACACAAAGCTATTGAAATCCCTTAAGGGACTGGCTTACGAACTCATAATTAAGAAGGCTGAGGTGCAGCAGCTTGAGCGACGTGGTCAAATGGTCGTAAAGCGGTTGTTCGAAACTCTACAGTCAGATCCTGAAAGCCTGATTCCACAGTCATCATGGCAAGATGGATGTATAGAAAGCTCTAAGGAGCGTCGTGTATGCGATTATATTGCTGGAATGACGGACAGCTACGCAGAGCGTCTCTACAAGCGTCTTTTCAGCCCGGGATTTGGCAGCAGTGGCGACGAATTGTAAGCATATAGATTGGATTTATCTCGATCCAGATCAGCAAACTATCTCTTGCATATGACGTTGTAGCCCGGCACATCATTGATGGTCTTGCTACTCGATAACTGATCTTCTACTTCCGCC
>NZ_JBDNXK010000071.1:0-16339 GCF_047721705.1 Acetobacter sp.
AGCGAGCCCGCAATAGAAGAATAATACGTTTTTTAAATAATATATTTAAATATCATCTAGTTAAAATAAAAAACTAAATCAAAATCTTAACTGATATCCTTGGCATGGATCAGGCATTTTTCCTTATCGGCCGTACAACCACCCTCTTCCCACCATGATCTGACAACCGTGAGAATCTCCCCAATTCGTGGCCCCGGTGGCAGACCAGCCGCGAGAAGATCCCGTCCTGCCAATGGAAAGACAGGCACGGGGAGATCCGACAGCATCTGTCGAAGGCGACGCCATTTTTCCGGGTCATAATCTCCTGCCCCGTCATCCTTCTGCTGCGCTTCTGCCAGCCAGATTCTGCCAAGAAGAATGTCCCGTTCCGTGCCAGCCAGAAGGCGCGCCCCGTCCTTGGGGGTGGCGACAGTAAGAGGATCAGGAACAGGCCCATCACGGAGGAGTGCTATGATCGCAACCGCTTCCTGTCGTGATGTCCTCAAACGTTTCAGGCATGCTTCAATCACGGGAAGGGAAATCCCCGCTCCCGCAAGAAGCGCCGCCATCCTGATATCCAGTCTTGCCGGAGCTTCAATGGCAATCACTGCTTCCAGTCGCCTCAAGGCCCCGTCCTCATGGCCCGACAGTTCAGGAAGGCAGGCCGTCAGAACACCCGTGTTCTGCATGAGGCGGAACATTTCGACCACACGGGGACCAACGAGGATACGCCTCAATTCTGACCAGATACGCTCGACCGAAAGACGTGCAATCATATCGACGCAGCGGGAAATAGCCCGCAATGTCTCAGTGTCTGGCGCCACAGACCCAAATCGTGCCTGAAAACGGAAGAAGCGGAAAATACGAAGGGCGTCCTCCCGGATACGGGTTTCAGCATCTCCTACAAACCGCACCCGGCCCGCATTCAGATCGGCATAGCCGCCGAAATAATCGTGCACATTTCCTGAACTGTCACAGGACATGGCATTGATGGTGAAATCGCGGCGCGCGGCATCTTCGCGCCAGCTTTGTGTCCATGCCACCTGCGCATGGCGTCCGTCGGTCTCCTCATCACGCCGTAGGGTGGTGATTTCGAAACCACGACCATTCACAAGTGCAGTTAGGGTGCCATGCGCAAGCCCGGTCGGAATGACCCGAATTCCGGCTGCTTCCAGTCTTTCCATCACTGTCTGGGGCGGCTCCGGTGTCCCCAAATCAAAATCACTCACAGGGCGATTGCTGAGAAGATCCCTTACAGCACCCCCCACCACGCGAGCCTCAGGCAGAACGTCCCAAATCTGTTGCAATGAAGGGAAAACCGACAAGTCTCGTAATGAGATAAAAGGCGCATTCACGCTCAGCAGCCTTCATCCGCATCCCGACATCCGCGCGGGGAAAGGGCCAATGGGAAAAATTCGCCTGAACTCCACACACCTAGGCAAGGGCGACCTCCACAGCAGCCCGGCTCCACCAAGGCGGCAAGCTCATACCATACGGGACGGGAAATTCGTGCCAGAAGCGGCAATTGCCCTTCTCCCTGTCGGACAGTGAGATAGGGTGGCGGCGCGCTGTCACATGCGTCCAGCGGAACATCCCATTGCGCCGTAATCGGGTGATCGGGGCCAGCTGTCACCACCTGATCGATGTTGGTGCGGAAACAGAGAATCTGGTTCTGCCCACATCCCTTCCATTCCAGCTCTACGGCCACGAAAGGAACGTCCTCGACCTCGATGGTGCCTTCCTCCATCGGAGTCCGCAGCCAGTAGGTTCCGTCTTCCGCCCGCGAAAGGGCCGATGCGAAGAGACAGACCATAGGTTTTCGCTTGATGGGCGAACCACGATAAAGCCAGACCCCATCGCGTCTGATCAGAAATGGCAAGGGGCCACATTGACGCGGCTTTCTGGTAGGGGCGCTGGATGTCACGTTCAATTAACTCACATCTGTTTGCCTTGGCACCATACCGATATAGGGTTGCCCCCCGGCTTGATGTAAGCCCCGGACGTGTCAGACTGGACCCATGACGCCTGAAACGATGCCTCACCAGACCGCTTTCTTCTCTCCCGAAACCGGCGCCGCGCCCTCTGGCGCGCAGCCTGATGGCGACGCAATCGCCCGGCAGGCTGACCTTGTCGCCCGTCAGTTGCTTGCCGTACGACAGGAGGTCGGACGAGTCGTATTTGGTCAGAAAGACGTTGTAGACCAGACGCTTGTCAGCATTCTTTCAGGTGGTCACGCACTGCTGGTCGGTGCTCCGGGTCTCGGCAAAACGCTGCTGGTCACGACACTCGGCACAGTGCTTGGGCTTGATGCGCGCCGCGTGCAGTTCACACCCGACCTGATGCCCTCAGATATTACCGGCAGCGAGATTCTTGACGAAGATGCTTCCGGTCACCGCAGTTTCCGTTTCGTGCCGGGGCCGGTTTTCTGCCAGTTGCTGATGGCCGACGAAATCAATCGCGCCAGCCCACGCACCCAGTCAGCCCTGCTTCAGGCCATGCAGGAACATCGGGTGGCCATCGCTGGCACGGAATATGCGCTTCCACGGCCCTTTCACGTTCTCGCGACACAGAATCCGATCGATCAGGAAGGCACCTACCCTCTGCCGGAAGCACAGCTTGACCGTTTCATGCTGCAAATCCAGCTGACATTTCCCGATGCAGCCGATGAAAGAGCCATGCTGTTGGCCACCACTGGCGTAGCGCAGGAAGCAGCGCGTCCTGTGTTGAGCGCTGGAGATCTCCTTCAGGCACAGGCCATGGTGCGGACACTTCCCGTTGGCGAAAGCATTGTCGACGCGATTCTCCGCCTCGTGCGTTCGGCGCGCCCAGAGACGACGGACGTACAGCAGGTGAAAGACTGCATCGCATGGGGACCGGGGCCACGAGCAGCACAGACGCTGATGCTCGCAACCCGCGCCCGCGCTCTGCTGGAGGGGCGTCTTTCTCCGAATCTTGATGATATTGCCGCTCTCGCCCGTCCCGTTCTGGCGCATCGTATGGCGCTCAGCTTTTCAGCACGGGCCGATTCGACCCGCATTGAGGACGTGATCGACGGACTCGTTTCCCGTCTGGGCTGACCGTGGCATCACGCTTCGAAACAAGCTCTGAGGCATCCGGCAAAGGCTTTTTAGGACGCCTGACCCGTAAATTACGCCCTGCTTCGGGAACCAGAGGCCAGACCACAGAAGCCCGGATGAGCGCCTCTGTGGCGGCCGACGCCGATTCTCTTGCGGCCTCCCTACCCTCCCTGGTTCTGGAAGCCGAACGCATCGCCGCGACAGTTGCCGCAGGACTACATGGGCAGAGACGCTCCGGCCCCGGTGAGACCTTCTGGCAATATAGGCCTGCATTGCCCGGGGAAGCCGTCACACGAATAGACTGGCGGCAATCCGCCCGTAGTCATCGGGCCTATGTGCGCGAAACGGAAGCCGAGCATGCCCAGACCGTCTATCTCTGGTGCGACCTGAGTCCGTCCATGGTCTGGACCTCTCAGTCTGCCTCACTGCCGCTAAAACGTGATCGGGCCATTCTGCTGCTGCTGGCTACCGCTTCTCTTCTCGAGCGAAGTGGTGAGCGTGTGCGTCTGCTCTCGTCCGGGGGGACTGTTGACCTTCCGCCGGGTGGCGGCAGAGTGGCCAATCGTATCGCGCTGGCGCTTCTCACGCTCCTGCGGGAACCTGTCTCGGCAGGGCTACCACCGTATGCGGCCCTTCCCACGCATGCGCAGCTCGTCATGGCCAGCGATCTGATCGCGCCAGCCACTGAGATTTCCACACTGTTCCGACAACTTGCCGGAAATGGTATCCGCGCCCACATCCTTCAGATCTTCGACCCAGCCGAATATGAACTCCCCTATGCCGGGCGCATTCGTTTTGAAGGGCTGGAAGGTGAGCCGGAGGTCGTCCTGCCCGCAGTCGAGACGCTTCGCGAGGATTTTGCCACGCTGTTCAATCGGCAACAGAGCGAAGTGCGGGCGCTTGCGGAACGGTGCCTTCATGTTTTCCAGCCCCATCGAACTGACATGTCAGCCGCTTCCGCGCTTCTGACCCTGAGTACATCTCTCGCCGGTCATCGGGGAACTGGACGGTCATGATTTTTCAGTTCCCGGCCCTTCTTGCCTCGCTTGTTGCGTTACCGGCCATCTGGTGGCTGCTCCGCGCCCGCTCCCCGGCTCCCCGCACGCAGATTTTCCCACCCGTTCGTCTGCTTTCCCAACTCACACCGAAGCATGATGACGCGGCCACACCACCATTCTGGCTGCTGCTGCTTCGTATTCTGGCTGCTGCCCTTCTGATTGTTGGCTTTTCCGGGCCGATATTACCGGGCAAGCCAGTGCCTCTGGGCGGGAGTGGCACCCTCTTGGTGGTCGTTGATAACGATATGATGGCCGCCGCCGACTGGAGTGAACGCACAACCGCCATTCATGCGGTTCTCGACGCTGCGGCACGGACAAACCGACAGATCATCCTGTTTCCAACAGCGATTGAGGATCGTGAGAACATGCCGCCGCTCCGTGCGATCAGCTCAGCAGACGCCAGCCGCGCTCTGGATGCGCTGCGTCCGCTCGCGTGGATGGCCGATCGTCATCAGGCACGGAACGGACTGGATGCGATCAGGGCGCAGGGTCTCTCCGTGGGCACGATCCTCTATTTTTCAGACGGTGTCGCCACACCGGGCAAAAACGGTGCGGCAACAGATCGTGCTTTTGCTGCTGCCCTGCAAGCGTTGGGATCGGTGCAGGAAATACGCTTTGCTGACAGCAGCGCCTTTGTGCTGAATCCTGCGCCAGTCACTGAATCGCCAGATCATCAGACGAGCGATGCTTCCGGTGTCATGGCCAAACTGACCACCATCCCGAGTGACGCTCCCCGCCGCATTCATGTCCGGGCGCACAGTCAGGACGGTGGCACCCTTGCCGTGACGGATGTTTCAATTCCGGCGGGTGCCAGTTCTGTGCCTGTATCCGTCACTCTCCCCACAGTCATGCGCAACCGTGTGGACATGCTGACCATTGATGGCCACCCAAGCGCTGCCTCAACGCTCCTGCTGGACGAAGGTGACCGCCTGCGTCCGGTGGGACTGATAGCGACAGGAAGTGGCGATACGCCCCTGGTGGGCACCCTGTTTTATCTGAAACGCGCGCTTGGGCCGACCTCAGACCTGCACACTGGCAGCGTTAACACGCTGCTCTCCGAACCGCTCTCCGTGCTGATCGCGCCCGATGGCACCCTTGCCGATCCGCAAACCCGCGCGAAAGTCAACGAATGGGTACGTCAGGGCGGGACGCTCATTCGTTTCGCGGGCCGCACCCTTGCCAGCAGCGAAGACAGCGCCAGTGAAGCTGAAACGGACGATGACGAGAAGCCGAAGGTCGCCGATCCGGCGGAAACATTGCTTCCCGTTCCGCTGATGCCAACGGCGCGGCAACTTGGGGGAGCGATGTCGTGGGGCAAGCCGCAGTCATTTGCCGAATTTCCGGAAAACTCCCCTTTCCACGGCCTGAGTATTCCCAAGGATGTGACTGTTTCACGGCAGGTTCTGGCGCAACCATCGGCCGATCTGACGGCCCATAGCTGGGCGCGTCTTGCTGATGGCACACCTCTCGTTACGCACACGGCGTTGGGCAAAGGTGAAATCGTGCTGTTCCATGTCACCCCCACGGCTGACTGGTCCAACCTCCCCCTCTCCGGCGTATTCGTCTCGATGCTCTCACGCCTGATCGACCATGCAAGCGGCGTGGACATTCCATCCGACACCGTCATTCTTCCCCCGGTCCTGACACTGGATGGCGAAGGAACGCTCGGACAGCCTTCCTCCCTTGCACGAGGACTGGCCTCCAGTATGTTCGGTTCAACGCCTCCCTCACCAGAGCATCCTCCCGGTCTATATGGCTCCAAAGCAGCCCGTCGCGCTCTGAATGTGGGCGATACAATCCAGTCTCTTGAGCCGCTTTCGCCCACAGGTGCAGTCACCAATCCGGCCGGACATCGCCCCGATCGTCGGTTCGGGCCTGATCTGCTGGCTCTTGGATTGCTGCTGCTGGCGGCGGATGTCATCGCGACAATTTGGCTTCGCGGCTTCTCGCTGTTCTCGTCACGCCGGATCGGGAAAAACAGAGCACAGCGTAGTATGTTTCTCGTCATGATTGCTGCTTTGTCTCTGAATGCGGCGCAGGCGCAGGATACGGCGCCCACACCGCAACAGACCGATGTTCCCGGTGCGGCGCTGGAAACCAGGCTGGCTTACGTCGTCACAGGCACCAGCGAAGTAGATGCAGTCTCCCGAGAAGGGCTTCAGGGACTGTCCGATTATGTGAACAGCCGGACCTCAGCCGTTCTGGGTCATCCTGATGGCGTTCGCCCCGGCAAGGATGATCTGGCCTACTACCCCCTGCTTTACTGGCCCATCACGCCAGAGGCGAAAAGTGATCCCGCCATGACGTCCGCGCTCACCACTTTCATGGCACACGGCGGCATGATCATCATCGATACGCAGGGTGTTGATACGACCACATCAAACAGCAACGATACCGCAGTCGCAGGCGACTCTCCGGGCAGCGCTGCAGCATTGAAGCGTGTGACCGAAGGCCTTCCGATCCCGCCGCTCACACGTCTGAACGACCATCACGTGCTCAGTCACACATTCTATCTCCTCCATGATTTCCCCGGCCGTTATGCTGGCCAGACCGTGTGGGTAGCGCGTGAGGGTGAGGCGGAGAATGACGATGTCAGCCCCGTCATCATCGGATCGGCAGACTGGGCGCATGCGTGGGCCGTGGACCAGAATGGCGACACACGTTTTGCCGTCTTACCCGGCGGAGACGAACAGCGCCGCACAGCCTATCGCTTCGGTGTGAATGCCGTAGTGTATGCTCTGACAGGCAATTACAAGGCGGATCAGGTTCATGTTCCCGCCATCCTCAAGCGACTTGGGCAGTGAGGACGGCATGATCGACAGTTTCACACACAGCATCGCCTTTGCACCACTTTTGCCACGCTGGGTTCTGATCGCTCTGGCAGTTGTTCTTGTTGCCGCATTGGCCATTGGCCTGCTTGCCCGCATGCGTGGCACTCTTCTGCGCGCGCTCGCCGGAAGTGTCATTCTGCTGTGGCTGTCAGGTCCGCAGTCCCTTACGGAAACACATCGGGATCTGCCGGAAACGGCTCTGGTGGTTGTCGACCAGACACCGTCCATGCAACTGCGGGATCGCGCCTCCATCGCGCGGGCCGCAGCTCTTGCGCTGGGTGAGTCAGCGCCCGAAGGTCTGACGCTCCGCACCGTGACCGTACGTGGCGAACGGACAGGTGGAACGCGTCTGTTCGACGCTCTTTCACAAGCCGCAGCCGACATTCCCCCAGATCAGCTCGCTGGAGCCGTTTTCATCACGGATGGCCAGACACGCGATGCCCCTGCTGACGTGCCAGAGCGCCTTGCGCTGCACGATGAAGCCGGAAAATCCGTAACGCTGCCGCTGCATGTGCTGCTGACCGGACGCGGCGAGGAAAAGGACCGTCGCCTGCGTGTCCTGCAGGCGCCTCCCTACACGATCGTGGGGAAATCGGCCGTTATCCGCGTGCAGGTCGATGACCTCGGTCCCGGCACGCAGGCTGGAGCTACCGCCACCGTATCCCTGACAACCGATGGCAACCCGACGCTTGAAGTGCCGGTGCGGACAGGCGAACCGCAGGATATCTCACTGCCGATCACCCATCCGGGTGAAACCCTTGGCGGCCTGTCAGTGTCCCCGCTCGCTGACGAGGTTTCCGCAGAGAACAACCGCGATGTGCTGAGCATTACCGGCGTGCGCGACCGACTGCGTGTCTTGCTCGTTTCCGGTGCGCCCAATCAGGGTGAGCGCGTCTGGCGTCGGCTGCTGAAAGCTGATCCTTCCGTTGATCTGGTGCACTTCACCATTCTTCGGCCGCCTGAAAAGGATGATGGCACCCCGCTGTCCGATCTGGCGCTGATCGCCTTTCCGGTCGATGAGTTGTTCCGCAACAAGATCGACCAGTTCGATCTCATCATTCTGGATGGGTTTGAAAACCGTCATATTCTGCCGCCGTCTTACCTGCACAATATCGCGCAATTCGTGCGCAAGGGCGGTGGCCTGTTCCTGATCGCCGGGCCGGAATTCTCCGGGCCTTACTCGCTTCAGGATACGTCCGTGGGCGACATTCTGCCTGCTCATGTCCCCTCATCTCCGCCGGATCTCGCGCCGACAGAAGCCGGGCCGGGCATCATTGTGCGTCGTTTCCGCCCCCAGCTGACGGAGGATGGGCGTCGACACCCCGTGACAGCCGAACTGCCGGGTGCCCCCGCACTTCATCCGGCTCCAGACTCCCTCTCTGCCGCCCACGATGTGCCCGGCGAATGGGGACCGTGGTACCGCGCCCTGCGCTCGGATGATGCTCACGGACAGGTGCTGATGCATGGTCCTGACGATTCACCTCTGCTTGTTCTGGATCACGTCGACAACGGACGGGTCGCCCTCCTGCTTTCCGACCAGATATGGCTCTGGTCGCGTGGTGAATTCGGTGGCGGTCCGCAGGCGGAACTACTGCGCCGTATCTCGCATTGGCTGATGAAAGAGCCGGACCTGGAGGAAGAGCGGCTGGAAGCGCATATCGCGGACGGAATGCTCACGGTCACGCGCCATACCGTCTCTGGCGCGCCACCCACGAGCGTCACGGTCACAGCGCCAGATGGCACCAAATCGCCGCTGTCACTTCATCCTTCGGGATCTGGCCTGCTGTCCGGCAGAATGGCCGCGACGCATCCGGGGATCTGGAGTGTCGACGATGGTGATCACCGCGCGTTTGCCGCTCCCGTACGCCCAGATCCGGAAGAGTTTTCCGATCTGCGACTCACGGCTGACATTGTCGGTCCGGTTGCAAAAAAAACGGGCGGTCAGGTCATCTGGCTTGGCAATGATATTGCGCATCCGGCCGTGCCAGCTATCACGCTTGGAGCCACCTCCGGTAATGCTCTCAACTTTCCGCAGCGTCATGCCCATGTGCTGACAGGAACAAGCACAACGCCCCTGCTCCCGGCGTGGCTGGTGCTTCTTCTTGCCGCAGGTCTTCTGGCTGCGGGCTGGTATCGCGAAGGTCGAGGCTGAAGACGATCTGATAGAGAATTGCGAGAGAAACCCTGCGGCTATTCACGCATTGATTCCCCTGAATCAGTCACGTTACAGGGAAAAACGCATGTCCTCCTCCTGCTCCACAAAACGCTTTGCCGGGAAAAAGGTCTTTGTCAGCGGGGGCAGTCAGGGCATTGGAGAGGCCATATCGCTGGCCTTCGCGCGCGAAGGGGCTCGTGTTGCAGTTAACGGACGCAATAAGGAAAAACTGGAAAAGTTTTTGCCGTCTCTGCCAGTTGTCCCCAAAGGCGCACACCTTGCCTGCCCGGCCGATGTCTCAGATGAAAAAGCCATATCTCAGGCCGTGCAGCAGGCTTTTCACGAATTTGGTGGCCTCGATATTCTAGTCTGCAATGCGGGCATTCTGCTGGAAGCGCCATCTGAGGACATTCCGCTCGAAGATTTTATGAAAGTCATGAACGTCAATGTCACCGGCGTCATGCTTTGCGTGCGGGAAGTGCTCAGACACTGGGTGAAGGATGGCACGAAAGGAAGCATCGTCATCAACAGTTCGGTCCACCAGCTGATCCCGAAACCTGCCTTTCTGGGTTATTCGGCCAGCAAGGGTGCTGTCGGGAACATGGTCCGGACATGGGCACTGGAATATGCCTCTCGCGGCATCCGCGTGAATGGCGTCGCGCCCGGCGCGATCCTCACCCCCATGAATGACGGATGGGCGAACGACCCCGAAAAATACAAGGCCGTCTCCTCCCATATTCCCATGGGAAGGCCGGGGGAATCCGATGAAATTGCCGAACCGGTCCTCTTTCTCGCGTCCGATCAGGCGTCCTACATTACGGGACAGACGCTCTACATTGATGGCGGCCTGACGCTCTATGCCGATTTCGCCAAAAACTGGAGCACCTGAACCGCTACCGCATCCTACCCCTCAACCTTTGCCGCCAGCTTGGCCAGAACAGCCGTGACTTTCTGCGCCAGCCCCACCCGCTGCGCATTGAGCAATTCGCGCACGATGGACAGTTTCTGGTCCGGACGGACACGGATCTGCCCATCCGTCCACTTGCCCATCCAGCGGATAAGCCCGTCCGGATTGGCGAAGTGATTGCCGCGGAACTGGATCACCATACCTTTCGGACCCGCCTCCACACGCTCGATACCGGCGGCACGGCAGGACCGTTTGATCGCCACCACATTGAGCAGGTTTTTCAGCTCAGACGGCACTTCACCGAAGCGATCCACCAGTTCGGCTTCCATCGCCTCATCCTCGGCAGCTGACGCCAGCGAGGCGATCCTGCGATACAGGCCGAGCCTGACAGGAAGATCCGTGACATAGGTGTCGGGGATGAGAACCGGCAGACCCAGCACAATATTCGGCGTCCAGTCACGGTCTTCCCGTTTGGCCTTACCCTTTTCAGCCCGCAGGTCCGCCACCGCGTCCTGCAACATCTGCTGATAAAGCTCGATACCCACTTCACGGATATGACCGGACTGCTCATCCCCCAGCAGATTACCTGCACCACGCAGATCGAGATCGTGCGAGGCCAGCGTGAAGCCCGCGCCCAGCGTGTCGAGCGTCTGCATGATCTCAAGTCGCTTCTGGGCGGCAGCGGATAGCAGATGCGTCTGCGGCCATGTCAGATAGGCGTAACCACGCTGCTTGCCGCGTCCGACACGACCGCGAAGCTGGTAAAGCTGACCCAGCCCGAACATATCGGCGCGATGGATGATGAGCGTGTTGACGGACGGCATATCCAGACCGCTTTCCACGATATTGGTGGAAAGCAGAATGTCGTATTTGCCATCAGCAAATTCCGTCATCACCCGCTCAAGGTCGGTGGGCGACAACTGACCATGCGCCTGAACAACTTTCGCATCAGGCACAATGTCGGCCAGACGTTCCGCCAGACGGTTCAGATCTTCGATACGCGGCGCGACACAGAAAATCTGCCCGCCACGGAAGCGCTCGCGCTGGATTGCCTCGCGGATCACCACGCTGTCAAACGGCATGATGAACGTGCGCACAGCCAGACGGTCGGTCGGCGGCGTGGCGATCAGGCTCATCTCGCGCACACCGGACAGGGAAAGCTGAAGCGTGCGCGGTAGCGGCGTGGCGGAGAGCGTCAGCACATGCACATCCTCGCGCAGGGCTTTCAGTTTCTCCTTGTGGCTCACGCCGAAATGCTGCTCCTCGTCGATAATCAGCAAGCCCAGATCAGCGAATTTCACGGTCTTGGCCAGCAGCGCATGCGTGCCGACCACGATGTTCACCGTGCCGTCAGCAATACCCTTGCGCACTTCGGTCGCCTGCTTGGCCGTGACCATGCGCGAAAGTTGCGCGACGTGAATCGGGAATCCTTCAAACCGGGTCTCAAACGTACGGAAATGTTGACGGGCCAGCAGCGTGGTCGGCACTACCACCGCCACCTGTGTGCCGGACATTGCCGCCACGAACGCCGCACGGAGCGCCACCTCGGTCTTACCGAAACCGACATCACCGCAGACAAGACGATCCATCGGACGCCCGGACGCCATGTCCTCAATCACATCGGCAATAGCGCGAGCCTGATCGTCCGTTTCCACAAACGGGAAGCGGGCGCAGAACTCTTCCCACAACCCTTCCGGCGGGGCCAGTGAAGGCGCTTCACGGAGCGCACGCGCCGCCGCCGTGCGGATGAGCGCGCCCGCCATGTCGCGGATGCGCTCCTTCATCTTGGACTTGCGGGCCTGCCACGCCACACCGCCAAGCTTGTCAAGCGCCACACCAGCCTGATCCGAGCCGAAGCGGCTCAGCAGTTCGATGTTCTCCACCGGCAGATAGAGCTTCTGTCCGCCGTCATAGAGCAGGCGCAGACAGTCATGCGGCGCGACGCCCACGCTGACCGTCTCCAGTCCATCATAACGCCCGATGCCGTAGTCTTGATGGACGACCAGATCGCCCTCGGTGATCTCGCCCGCTTCGGAAATCAGTTCATCCGCGCGACGACGCTTGCGCGGCGGACGGCCAATGCGTTCACCCAGCAGATCCTGTTCGGAGACAATGGCGATGTCATCGCCGACAAAACCTCGGTCGATACCGAAGATCAGCAACCCGACCGGCCCGGCCTTCATCTTGCTGGCGGCATCCCAGCTGTCGAACGTCTCGACCGCCACGCGATGCTCCATGAGCAGCGTCTTGATCCGCTCACGAGAGCCTTTGGTCCAGGCGGCGATATAGCAACGCCGCTTCGTTTCAGCCCATTGCTGAGTGTAATCGGCGATCAGGTCAAAGACCTTCTCGCGCTCACCTTGCGGCGCCAGCTTGGCGAACATGATGCCCGGACGCCCCCCGGCATCGATTCCCGTTGCACCGTCAGGTTTGGCGAACGGACTGAAGCGCGTGAGAGGGAAACGGGAGAGCGCGGCGTCCCACCCCTTGCGATCGAGATACAACAGGTGCGGCGGCAGGGCGCGATATGGCGTTTCACCCTCACGCGGGGGCGTCTTCCGCGCCTCGTAATGGTCCTGCACCATTTCCAGCCGCGCCGTCAGGGATTCTTCTGCCTGATGGTCGAGAGAAATCGCCGCTCCCGGAATATAATCGAACAGCGTTTCCATGTCGGTGTGAAACAGAGGCAACCAGTGTTCGATGCCGGTGTAACGCCGTCCTTCGCTGACATGCTCATAGAGCGAATCCGTTGCCGCAGCCTGCCCGAACTGATCGCGCCATGCTGACCGGAAGCGGGAAATGCTGGCCGGGTCGAGCGAGAATTCGGATACCGGACGAAGTGTCAGACGATCAGCCTTGCCGGTTGAACGCTGCGTGCCGGGATCGAAATGGCGGATATTCTCCACCTCGTCGCCAAACAGATCGAGGCGGATGGGCTCGGCCTGTCCTGCGGGAAAGAGATCAAAAATACCACCTCGGGTAGCGAACTCTCCCGGTTCCATCACCGTGTCGGTGCGCGTGTAGCCGTTGGCGATCAGCAGCTCGATCAGAAAGGACTGGTCGAGACTTTCCCCCTGCCCGACTGTCAGTGACTGCCCTTTGAACGCCGCGCGCGGGGGCACGCGCTGCATGAGCGCGGATGGAGTCGTAAGAATGAGGCGGCCACCCTTGGCAGTCACCGGCTCCAGCAGACGTGTCAGAGTGGCAACACGTTCCGCGATGATGACGGGATTGGGCGAGACCCGGTCATATGGCAGGCAGTCCCATGCCGGAAAGCGGAGGATTTCCACTCCTTTGCCGATATAGTCCAGTTCGTCGCCAAGACGCGCGAGTGCGGCGGCGTCCCGCGCCACGTGCAGCACGGGGCCCTTGTGTTCCCGCGCCCGCTTGGCCAGTAGAAACGCGTCGAATCCCTCGGGCGCGCCCCATACCGTGGTGCCTGTGGCGGGGGCTTTCGTGGGGGTCCGTACGTCCGCGTCCATCAGCGACAGTCCATCATCTCTAGTGTCGTTTAAGCTTTCGCCCCGGCGATGGCGGGCTTCATTAACCATTGCCTTAAGCATGGGGGTCTCCCGTTCCTTGGGCAGTGGCAGACGTCCGAACAACCAGTCGGACAGGTCCGGGTCCGGCAGTTCCAGCACGTTCTCCATGTCTGTCAGGGCCGCAGCATCCATGCCCGCGACGTGCCTGTCCACGAACTCACCGATCAGAATGTCCGTCTCGAACGTGCCGCGATGCCGGGCGCGAAAGACCAGACGGCGACGACGCGTCTCCAGATCGCGCTCTTCCCCGTCATGTTTCTGTGTGGTTTCGTTTTGTTCCATGGCTGTGCTGTCCTATAGCCTTCTGGCTTATGCCTGTCAGCCCGACAAGAAAGGCCGTTGCGTCGCCCGTGTCCAGATCACCCTCCTCACGGAACAGCGAGGCAACGTCCGAGCCACACCCGATGCCAACGGACGCTCTACCCGTTCCCACCTGCATTGAACCACTGCTGGCCCCTCTCGCCACCTTGCCCGGCGTCGGTGCCGCGACGGCCAAACTACTCGCCAAGGTGTCTGGCGGCCCGACGATTATCGACCTTCTCTTTCTCATGCCCGACAGCGTGATCGACCGGCGCTATCATCCGACCATCGCCGACCTACAACCCGGACGTATCGCGACACTGGATGTAACGGTCACACGCATCGTCCCGCCGGCACATAAACGCCAGCCCTGGACCGTAACGGTCGCTGATGACACTGGCACGCTCGATGTCGCTTTTTTCTCGGCATGGATGGCAAAGCGCGCCGTGCTGCACGCACCGATGAAAGTCTCCGGACGAACGGAAATCTTCAACCGTCACTGCGTGATGAACACGCCGGACTATTTTGTTTCGGCCAACGACCGGATTCCGCTGCTTGATCCGGTCTGGCCACTTACTGCAGGACTGTTTGCCGGACAGGTGCGCAGTGCCATGCGACGAGCGCTGGCGCGTGTTCCTGCGGACTTACCGGAATGGCAGGACCCGGCAGTGATTCAGAAACGGGGCTGGCCGGATTTCCGCACAGCCCTTTTATGGACGCACTTTCCCGGCGATGTGCCCGAATTTCTGGAAGGCGATCAGTGGCGCTCTGCCCGCCGCAAGGCCCGTGAACGCCTCGCCGCCGATGAACTGCTGGCCGACCAGATCGCCACCCTGCTCGCGCGGGAAGCCAACCGTTCCCGTCCCGGCAGATCAATCCGTGGAGATGGGCATCTCCAGCAGGAGGCACTGGCACGGTTCGGACACATGCTGACCCCGGCACAGACCCGTGCCGTGCGCGAGATAGACGCGGATCTGGCTGCGCCTCGTCGTATGGTGCGGCTGCTCCAAGGCGATGTGGGCTCAGGCAAGACCATGGTGGCGCTGCTTTCGATGCTGCGCGTGGCTGAAGCAGGCGCTCAGGCCGCCATCATGGCGCCTACCGAGATTCTCGCCCGCCAGCATTTCGCGACATTCACACGGCTCTCACCCGTTCCCGTCGCTTTCCTGTCCGGCTCGGTACGGGGCAAGGCACGTCGTGAGACACTGGCCGCGATCGCGGACGGATCGGCTTCCCTGATTGTCGGCACCCACGCTCTGGTGCAGGACGCCGTGCAGTATCACGACCTTGCTCTGGCTGTGGTGGACGAGCAGCATCGATTTGGGGTGGGACAACGGCTGACCCTCGGTGCAAAAGGCGACGCCGTGGATATGCTGGTCATGACTGCCACGCCCATTCCCCGCACCTTGTTGCTGGCACATTGGGGCGAGATGGATGTCAGCCGACTGGACAGCAAGCCAGCCGGGCGCAAGCCGATCCGCACCTCCATCCATGGTCCGGATTCGTTTGACCCCGTATTGGCCGGGCTGGAGCGGGCCCTGAAATCCGGAGCGCAGATCTTCTGGGTCTGTCCGCTCGTCAGCGAGAGCGAAACGTTGGATATCGCCGCCGCTGAGGCTCGTCATGCCATGCTGGCCGAACGCTTCGGGGAGCGGTTTGGCGTCGGCCTGGCGCATGGTCAGCAGGATATTGCCGTGCGTGAGGCGGCTCTGACAGCATTCGCGGCTGGCGAGACACAGATGCTGGTGGCGACCACCGTCATTGAAGTAGGCGTCGACGTGCCGAGCGCGACGGTGATGGTCATCGAACATGCGGAACGATTCGGACTGGCCCAGCTCCATCAGTTACGGGGACGTGTGGGGCGTGGCGGCGATGAATCGTTCTGTCTCCTGCTGCATGGCAGCGAGATGGGACAGGTGGCGCGCCAGCGACTGGCGCTTCTACGGGAAACCGAAGACGGCTTTCTTATCGCCGACGAGGATTTCCACATGCGTGGCGGTGGAGATGCGACGGGCAATCGTCAATCCGGGTTACCCGGCTATCGTCTGGCAGTTTCCGAAGATGGCGACATCGATCTGGGCGAACTCCTCACGATGGCGCGGCAGGCCGCGGAAATTCTTGCACGCAAATTGCAGGGAAACAGAACAGCGCCAGAAAACATTTCCTCTCTTCTTCATATTTTCAGAAAAGAGAATTTTCACTGCATAACGAACGCAGGATAAAACTTAATATTTCGTCTCAATTTATAGAGTTTTTCTTCGTTAATTTTACATTTACAGCCCCCTGTTACTCATAACGTCATGAAATGCTAGAGGCATGATACTAGGGAGTGTTCTCTGCCGAGTGCCTCGCCTGAAAACAGGATGCGCGCCATGACTGAGTCGAAAAACGGCAAGAGCGGAACCGTTTCTGCTTTTGAAACTTTGTGCCTGCTGGTTCCACAGCTTCTGCCTTGTGATGGCGCTCTCCTTTTTGACCAGTCTTCCAGAC
>NZ_JBDNXK010000072.1:0-16337 GCF_047721705.1 Acetobacter sp.
CTATCGACACGCCGCGACGCGCCCCGGATGACGTGGTGTTCGTGGATCCTGCCGATGGTACGCCGTCCGGCTTTATTGCCGGGATCTGAAGGCATGGGAGTCATGAAACAGCGTCCACGGCAGGCTTTCCCAAAAAGAGGCCTTCGCAGGATCGCCATTGCCGTTTTCACGGGATTCGTTGTAGCCTGCGCGCATTCCGCCCCGTTGCGTGCCCAGACCATCAGGATTGAGGCGACCACTACGGCCATGGACTGGAACGCCGTGGCGTTTTCAGGCGGTCATGTGTTTGTCGCAGGCCCACGTTGGACCGGGTTTTCCGGACCGGCCGTAGGTCTTCTGACGAAGAATGGAAAGATAGAGCCGTTTCCAGATGCTGACTGGAATGGCTGGAAATCCGGACGGGATGCAACGCATCAGTTTGTCAGCGTCAACGCCCTCCATGTCGCTCCTGACGGCAAGCTCTGGGTTGTTGATACTGGAACTCCGTCTTTTGGAGGTCCACCCGTACCCAAGGGAGCCAAACTGGTCCGTATTGATCCGGCAACAGGTCATGTGCTGCGGATCTATCCTCTGGGCCCAGAAATCGCGAAGGCAGGCAGTTATATCGACGATATCCGTTTCAACGGGAGGCATGCTTATCTGACGGATGCGGGCAAGGCCGCCCTGATCGTTCTTGATGTCGAAACAGGTCATGCACGTCGTGTTCTGGACAACGATGTTTCCACACGCGCACGGACAGATCGACCGATTGTCATGGATGGACACGTCGTGGAGAGCCACCTGCATCAGCCGCTTCTGGTGAACGTCGATCCGCTAGAAGTGAGTCCGGACGGGAAATGGCTGTATTTCGGGCCGCTTGAAGGGCCATGGTCCCGCATCCCGACAGCACTGCTCGATGATCCTAATGTGTCATCAACTGATCTGTCTGCGGCTGTTCAGCCGTGGGCAGATTTACCTCCAATCGGGGGCAGCGCCATGGATACTGCAGGAAATCTCTACTTTACCAACCTGAAGGATGACGGTGTCTATCGAAGGGACGTTTCCGGGAAGATCAAGAGACTGATCTCGGACCCACGTCTGCACTGGGCGGATGCACCGTGTCTCGCTCCGGACGGTCGTCTCTGGCTGCCCGTCGCGCAACTGGATCGTCTTTCGATGTTCCATCAGGGACAATTCCGCAGTCACCAGCCGTTTCTGCTGGTATCTATCGATCCTCATGCTGGTCAGATCAAACCCGGGCGATAGGGCTATGATGATCGTAAAACGCCGCGATAGTCGCCTGCGTGATGCTTTCTCGCGTGCAAAGGTACCCGCGAAGTCACCGTGCTTTGGCGGACGTGTTCACCTGTAATACCACCGATGTTTACCAGGATCTCTCTTCGGAAAATCAGGGGGAGCAATCCATCGGCGAGTCTGGGCGGTACGATGCCGTCGCCATCCGAGATCAATCAAAGCGCGTGCAAGAATACGCTGCTCATCAGATCGTATCGGCCTTTTGTAGAACAGGACTTGCTCTGCGATAACGTTCAGAGGCAGCCCCCCAGATTGGGACTGATTATGGACCTGGATCATCCTGCCAGAAGTCAGCTGCAGCAGGAGATCTTCAATCGTCAGTTTCTCTGACCAATGCGAAGCACGGGCAAACAAAAGCTCCATGATTTCATCTACCGTTGGCTGTGCAATCGTAGATTTGTCTTTCAGGAAAAGAAATGTGTTGAGTATCTCAAAAACCTTAGTGTCTGAAAAATTACTGCTTGTTCTGTTGAATAGGAACCATCCTTTAGAAATCTCCGAAGGACATGCCCCGAATAAGTTATGTAAGTCATTTACGGTAGTTGGTCTTGCAAATATATCATCAGGATCATCTATTTTGTAGAAATTAATCTTGTAATAGGGATCAATCTCCCGAGTAATATCACACAGGATCCAGAAAACGATGTCCTGATAGACGCTTTTCATCTCCAGGGAGTCCCAAGGGCTGTCCCAAGCAAAATCAATCTCAGCGACGTCAAACATAGCGCTAGCTTTCATCACAGAAAGGAAAAATCCGCAGATATCCTGCGCTGATGAAATCAGCAGCTATGAACAGTGGTCGCTCAGCGTGATCTGCATGGCAGGAGAATTGCTGCCGTCACGACGAACGAGTCTTTCGACATCGCGCAGTCGAAACAGAGTTCGCCTTGGACCGATTTTCAATCGTTCGAGCTCGCCCGCTGCGACATATCTGTCGATTGTCGAGAGGGACACGCGTAGTCGCTCGGAAGCTTCCCGACGCGTTATGAAGATGTCGTCAGAGCGACGGAGAGGGAAAACAGAACTCATGACACGCCTTTCCAACCAGCCCCTCATGGGACCAACGATGATACTAGTTTCGTTTGGTTTTTTCGGCGTTCAGGGTTCTACAAGGTCTCTGCTTGAAGCAGTGGCAGAGGGCCTTCTGGGCTTGCTAGAAGTTTTGCAGACTGTAGTGTCAGCTAACTTAAGAACGTTAGCCGAACACGGACGACGATTTCAAGAAATTTCTGAGCGAATTTTTGCGGATTGCTGCTTCAGTTGCGTCCTCAGATTATCTGGATGCCCCTGAGAAACACAGGATTTCAGTCAGCAGGTCGCATCGATAAATTTACAGGACGACGCATATCGCGTCCGGGCGCTGCACGATGACGCATTTTTTAAGGTGGGACCCAAGGTGGGATCGATTTTGATAAATCAGATAACTCTCTGAAAAATCCGGGAATTTTTGATTTATCTGGCGGAGAGGGTGGGATTCGAACCCACGGTACCCATAAGGCACAACGGTTTTCGAGACCGCCCCAATCGACCACTCTGGCACCTCTCCACGCGCCCTGAGGCGTCGTTGGGATGGGCATGTAGGGAATATTGAGGCGCAGCACAAGAGGCATTTTCGAAAAGCGACAATTTTGGTTGACGTAAATCCTCTCTCCCGCGTAAAAGCGCCACTCCGTCAGCATAAGGCGGAGCCGGCCGCCGTGAATGATGCGGTCAACGAAAAAAAGCGACTGGACGGAGCGCCTGCGCTAAAGCGCCGCGAGACGTCGATTGATCGGGAAGAGATAAGTTTATTATGTATGCAGTTATCCGCACCGGCGGCAAACAGTATCGCGTTACGCCAAACAGCGTGCTCAAGGTTGAGAAGCTTGAGGGTGAAGCCGGTTCGACCATCACTTTCTCCGAAGTGCTTGCTGTCGGCGGTGAAGCCGGGGCCACCATCGGTGCGCCGCTGGTTCAGGGTGCAAGCGTCACGGCCACAATCGTCGCTCAGGATCGTCTGCCGAAGATCATCATCTTCAAGAAGCGTCGCCGTCAGAACAGCCGTCGCAAGAATGGTCACCGTCAGCCGGTCACCGTGCTGCGTATCAGCGAGATCAAGGCTGCCTGATCTCTCCCTTGGAGATTGATCACAGCTACGCACGTTCTTTAAGGAGTAAGTCTTATGGCACAAAAAAAAGCAGGCGGTTCATCCCGTAACGGACGCGACAGCGCAGGCCGCCGCCTTGGTGTGAAGAAGTTCGGTGGTGAAGCGGTCATTGCTGGCAACATCATCGTTCGTCAGCGCGGCACGAAGATGCTGGCGGGTGCGAACGTTGGTGTCGGTCGTGATCACACGCTGTTCGCACTGGCTGATGGAAGCGTCCGCTTCCAGCGCCGTGGCGATAACCGCGTTCACGTTTCGGTCGAGGCTCTCCCGATCGCAGCCGAGTAAAGGTCCCGCGCGGGGTATCCCGCGTTCAGACGCAAGACAGGGGCCGGTCCATCTTGGATCGGCCCTTTTTGTATCCCTGCTGGTGCTCTGGCTCCTTCAGGATGCAGGGTAACGGTGATGAAGTTTCTCGATCAGGCCAAAATTTACGTGCGTTCCGGTGACGGAGGCGATGGCGTTACCGCGTTCCGGCGCGAAAAATACATCGAATTCGGTGGTCCCGACGGCGGTAATGGTGGTCGGGGAGGGGATATCGTGTTCGAAGCCGTCCCCAATCTCAACACCCTGATCGATTTCCGTTACACCCAGCATTTCCGCGCAAAAAAAGGCGGCAATGGGGCGGGTTCGGACAGGACAGGAGCGGCTGCGCCCCCCGTCGTCATTCAGGTGCCAATCGGCACGCAGATCATGGATGATGACCGTGAAACCCTGCTGGCCGATCTCGATGCCCCCGGCAAAAGGATCGTTCTGTGCCGCGGTGGCGATGGCGGTTATGGCAACGCCAATTACAAGACCAGCACCAACCGCGCGCCTCGTCGTTCTGACAAGGGTTGGCCGGGAGAAGAGCGCTGGGTCTGGCTGCGTCTGAAGCTGATTGCCGATGTGGGTCTGGTTGGGCTGCCCAATGCCGGGAAATCGACATTTCTGTCCATAGTGTCTGCCGCGCGTCCGAAAATTGCTGATTATCCTTTCACAACTCTCCATCCACAGCTTGGCGTTGTGCGTCTGTCCATGACGGAAGAATTCGTGCTGGCCGACATACCGGGGCTGATTGAGGGGGCGCATGAAGGAACGGGTCTGGGAGACCGATTCCTTGGTCATGTGGAACGCTGCGCGGCCTTGCTACATCTGATCGACGGGGCTGCTGGCGATGTTGTCAAAGCATGGCGCACCATTCGCACCGAGCTTGAAGAATATGGTGGTGGATTGGCTGACAAGCCGGAAATCATCGTTCTGAACAAGGCGGACGCCATGACGCCCCAGCAGCTATCGGCGCGGAAGCGTGCGCTTGAAAAAGCTTCCGGTGTGAAGGTGATGGTCATGTCAGCCGTCGCAAGACAGGGCGTGGATGAAGTGCTCCGTGCGCTTTACACGATTGTTGCGGAGACACGCGCCGAACGGGAAGAAAACAGAGAAGTATCACCGTGAATACCTCGCTTGTGCCTAGCCTGAAAAATGCCCGGCGCGTCGTGGTGAAAATAGGCAGCGCCCTTCTGGTCGATCCTGAACGCGCGGCACCTCGGGAAGCGTGGCTGGCCAGTGTTGCGGATGATATTGCAGCCTTGCGGGCGGCAGGCACGGAAGTGGTGCTCGTGTCTTCGGGCGCGATTGCTCTGGCCCGTCATGCGCTGGGCCTGACACGGAAGGCAAAGCTGCGGTTGGAAGAGAAGCAGGCTGCTGCTGCGGTGGGCCAGATCCGTCTGGCGCAGGCTTGGACCAGCGTGCTTTCCGAGCGTGGTTTGACGGCAGCACAGCTTCTGCTGACGCCCGAGGACACGGAAGACCGGCAGCGTTATCTCAATGCGCGGGCGACATTGGACACTTTGCTGGGTCTTGGCTGCGTTCCAGTGATCAATGAAAATGATACTGTCGCAACAGCGGAAATCCGTTTTGGTGACAATGATCGGCTGGGAGCCCGTGTAGCGCAGATGATTGATGCGGATCAGCTTATTCTGCTGTCCGACATTGATGGGCTTTACACGGCGGACCCACGCACGAACCCGGATGCGCAACACATCCCGGTGGTTGAGACGCTGACTGCTGAAATCGACGAGATGGGCGGTGCGCCACCTCCGGGTTACTCTTCCGGAGGCATGCGGACGAAGCTTGTCGCAGCGCATATCGCAACGGAGTCCGGTTGTGCCATGGCGATTGCCCTTGGCAAACGTCCGCATCCCCTGGCTGCACTTCGTGACGGTGCCCGTTGCACATGGTTTCTCCCCTGTACGGACAGCAGGTCATCGAAAAAACGCTGGATTGCTGGTGGCCTGACGCCGATGGGCGATGTCGTGATTGATGAAGGTGCGTTAAGGGCGCTCACTCAGGGCGGTTCACTTCTGCCGGCAGGCGTCGTCACCGTGAGTGGTGAATTTTCCCGCGGTGATCTTGTACGCGTTGTCAATAAAGATGGAACCGAGGTTGGACGCGGGTTGTCCGCCTATCCGATTGATGAAGCCCGCCGACTTCTTGGGCATCGTTCGGACGAGTTTGAAGAAATTCTCGGTTGGGAAGGGCACGATGAACTGATCCATCGTGATAACCTCGTTCTGCTCTGAAACAGTATCTTTTAGAAAATTAGTGAAAAATAGGGCGCGGAAAATTGCTTCCGCGCCCTGCCTGTATCAGCTGTCGAGTTTTTTGCGCAGGATGTCGTTAACGATGGCAGGATTGGCTTTGCCGCCTGTCGCCTTCATCACCTGCCCGACGAAGAAGCCGAACAGCTTGTCCTTGCCACCCTTATACTGCTCCACCTTGTCGGCGTTCTTGCTGATGATCTCATCAGCTGTCGCTTCGATAGCGCCCGTGTCCGTGACCTGACGCAGACCTTTACGATCCACAATAGCCAGCGGAGCCTCGCCGGTCTCGAACATGTCTTCGAGCACTTCCTTGGCGATCTTGCCGTTGATCGTGCCGTCAGCAATCAGGTCGAGCATCGCGCCCAGATTGGCTGCGCTGACCGGACTTTCCTCAATCGACTTGCCCGTACGGTTGAGCGCCGCGAAGAAGTCGCCTGTGACCCATGCGGCAGCCGATTTGCCGTCCCGTCCCTTGGCGACACTTTCATAAAAATCCGCCGTTGCCTGCTCTGCAACCAGAACACCCGCGTCATAAGCGGTGATCCCGTAATCCTGCTGAAAACGGGCGCGCTTTTCGTCCGGCAGTTCCGGCAGTGTCTGCTTGATCTGATCCACCCAGCTCTGCTCGATCACCAGCGGCAGAAGGTCAGGGTCGGGGAAGTAGCGGTAATCGTGCGCGTCTTCCTTGGAACGCAGCGAGCGCGTCTCACCCTTGTGCGGATCGAACAGGCGTGTCTCCTGATCGACCTCGCCACCGGACTCCCAGATCTCGATCTGGCGGGCAGCCTCAATCTCAATCGCCTGCATGACAAAGCGGATCGAGTTGACGTTCTTGATCTCGCAACGCGTGCGGAACGGCTCACTGGCGCTCTTGCGAACGGAAACGTTCACGTCGGCACGCATTGAGCCTTCTTCCATGTTGCCGTCGCAGGTGCCGAGGTAACGCAGGATCTGACGCAGCTTGCGGACATAGGCTCCGGCCTCTTCAGGGGAGCGAATGTCCGGCTCGCTAACGATCTCCATCAGCGCGACGCCCGCACGGTTGAGGTCCACGAAGGAGCGCTTCGGGTCCTGATCGTGCATCAGCTTGCCCGCATCCTGCTCAAGATGCAGGCGCGTGATGCCGATATCGCGTGTGCTACCGTCGGAAAGCTCGATCTGCACGACACCGGTGCCGATGATCGGGTGCTCGAACTGACTGATCTGATAACCGGTCGGCAGATCCGCATAGAAGTAGTTCTTGCGGTCGAAGCGACTTTCCAGATTGATCCGCGCCTTCAGGCCGAGACCCGTGCGGACCGCCTGTTCGACGCAGGCCTGATTGATGACCGGCAGCATACCGGGAAAGCCAGCGTCAATCAGACTGACATGCGAGTTTGGCTCACCGCCGAAAAGCGTGGACGCACCGGAGAACAGCTTCGACTTACTGATGACCTGAGCGTGAACCTCAAGACCGACGACGATCTCCCACGCGCCGGTGTTGCCTTCAATCGTGTAGCTCATGCGCTCACTCCTGCACGCAGGTCCGGACGGGCCGTGAATCCGGCGGCTTTTTCCAGAGCGGACCCGACCGCGATGATCGTTTCCTCGTCGAAGTGCTTGCCGATCAGCTGGAGACCGAGCGGTAGGCCTTTGCCATCGAGCGCCACCGGCACCGACATGGCGGGCTGTCCGGCCATGCTGGCAGGCACGGTGAAGATGTCGTTGAGATACATCTGCACAGGATCTTCCGGCTTCTCGTCGCGGGCAAAAGCGGCGCTTGGTGCGGTGGGGGTCAGCAGCACGTCGACTTTCTCGAAAGCCTGCGTGAAGTCGCGCTGGATCAGTGTGCGAACCTTCTGGGCCTTGAGGTAGTAGGCGTCGTAGTAACCGGCGGACAGCACGTAGGTGCCCATCAGGATACGGCGACGGACTTCCTCGCCAAAGCCGTTGTGACGGGTCTTTTCGTAAAGATCGTCAAGGCTGGTCGCGCCTTCGGCCCGCTCACCGAACCGCACGCCGTCATAACGGGCGAGGTTGGACGAACATTCGGCCGGCGCGATGATGTAATAGGTCGCGAGACCATATTTCGTGTGGGGCAGGGAGACATCCACAATCTCGCATCCCGCTTCACGAAGCATGTCGATGCCCTTCTGCCAGACGGCGAGAATTTCTTCCGACATACCAGGAGCGCGATATTCTGCCGGAATACCGACGCGCAGACCCTTCAGGCTGCGACCGCACGCTGCCCGGTAATCAGGAACGGCCTCAGTGGAGCAGGTGCTGTCCTTTGGGTCGTGTCCGGCCATTGCGGCCAGCATGAGTGCGGCGTCTTCAACAGAACGGGTCATCGGACCGGCCTGATCGAGTGAGCTTGCGAAGGCGATGGTGCCCCAGCGGCTGCAACGACCATAAGTCGGTTTCAACCCGACGATACCGCAATAAGCGGCAGGCTGACGGATGGAGCCACCGGTATCGGTGCCTGTCGCGCCCATCGCCATGTGGGCGGCGACGGCTGCCGCTGAGCCACCCGACGAGCCACCCGGAACCAGAACGGACGCATCATCCTTGCGATGCCACGGGTTCTCGACGCTGCCGAAGGCCGACGTCAGATTGCCGGACCCCATGGCGAATTCGTCGAGGTTAGTCTTGCCAAGGAAAATCGCGCCGTTTTCGAGCAGTTTTGCCGTAACGGTACTTTCGTAAGGCGGCACGAAATTGCCGATAATCTTGCTGGCGGCTGTGGTCCGCACACCATTGGTGCAGAATAGATCCTTGATGCCGAGCGGAATGCCTGTCAGTGCAGGCGCGTCACCGTTAGCTAACGTGCTGTCGGCTTTTTTCGCCGCTTCCAGCGCCTGGTCGGACGTGACAGTAATATAGGCGTTCACTCGACCGTTCAGCGCTTCGACAGCGTCGGTGTGTGCCTTCGTCAGTTCGACAGCGGAAAATTCTTTCTTGCGCAGACCTTCAGCGGCCTGTGCGATCGTGAGACCAGTCAGCATTATTCGACCACCTTCGGCACGGTGAAGAAGGGACCTTCACGGTCCGGGGCGTTCGACAGCACCTTGTCCTGACAGTTGCCATCGGTCACGGCATCCTCACGGGGCTGCAGGGCGGCGTTGACGCTGGTGCCGATCATGGGCGGTACACCCTCGACATCAACTTCATTCAGGATCTCGATCCAGCCGAGAATACCTCCGAGCTGCGTGCGAACAGCTTCGATTTCCTGGTCGTCAAGCCCGATGCGGGCGAGCTTGGCAATGCGTCTCGTGGTCGCGAGATCAAGCGACATGAAGCAGACACTCTCAAATCATGGAAAAAAAACTGGCGTTCCCGCCGGTGGCGCACCATACCCCTAGAGTATGACACTGTTCAATATACGTGACCTGAATGCGAAGCTCAGGACAGGCCAGCGGCTGATAGGGATTGATCCGGGACAAAAAATTGTCGGACTCGCTCTGTCCGATGTCATGCGAATGGTGGCTTCCCCTTATGGTGCGCTGAAGCGGGGTAAGCTTTCCGTTATGGCACGGGAAATTGGACAAATCGCTCGTGAGCAGGAAGTGGGAGCGTTGGTTGTGGGTCTTCCTCTCTCCATGGATGGGGGATTCGGTCCGGCCGCTCAGGCAGCTCGAGATTGGGCAATGGCTCTTTCTGAGCAGACGGGCTTACCTACTTCTTTATGCGACGAGCGTTTGTCTTCAAGCGCAGTGAATAGAGCGATTATCCAAGAAGGCGATCTTTCCCGGAAACGCCGGGAAAATCTCGTCGATAAATTAGCCGCGACCTACATGTTGCAGGGCTTTTTAGACACCTTGGCGACACAAGGTGACTGAACGATTCTGTTCAGACTGCCAGCGCCATACATTTTTCTCTCAGAAAATCGAGTTGCCAATTCAGTTCCCGTGATGTCAGCGCATAGGAGATGCCATCGGAAGCAGGCTGAATGGCCCGCGTTGGCGGCACGAGAGCAAGATGAATCTGGATCGCGGTGGCAAGAGAGGCGGGCAAACCAGCCTTCCACGCAAGCGCAGTAATAGCGCGCGCATTACGTCCATTCAGAGCGTCCCTTACGACGTCTGCTGCAAAATTCGGTACGCGGGCAAGCAATTCGACAATCGCATCAATATTGTCTTCATGCAGCGCTTGCGTAGCAAGATTGACAACGTCGTCATTCATCACCGTGCTTATCGTTGGTGATGGCGTTTTCACCAGTTCAGTGGTTGCTGCCAGTTCGAAGGAAAGGTCTTTCTCGATTTTATGGCGTACGGACGCAATCAGGTTGCGGCACCGCTCACGGACCAAGGCCTTCACAACCGTAATGCAGGCATAATCCAGTGCAGACGGCCGGTCGGGCGTTTTTTCCATTTCATCCAGAGCAGGTTCAAGATCCGCCAGAGATTTGGTAGCCAGCGACAGGGGTGAAGCGTGCTTCTTCATGTCGCCAACTGAGAGTTTTACTCCAGATTCAAGTCTCTGAAGTACTTCTTCTAACGTAGCGTCTTCGATTTCACCTGTAAGTTTATCCGCATAAAATGTCGGTTCAGAGAGTGGTCCAATAATTGAAATGGCCTGAGCTTCTCCCGTGGCATGTGCAATAACCTGTTTTGCACGCTGCCAATTTTCTTTCATCAGTGCATTCAAGAATTCCTGCAGGGAATCAGAGACTGTAGTGAGCTGCTGTTCGCTGAAATCAGGTCTAAGCGCTGCGATACGCTCCCTTAGCTTGGGCCAAGGAAGGTTTTTTTTTCTTGCCATAGGCACAGGCGAGCGTGTCTTGGTCTGAAGAGTGCCTCCAGCAATATTTGCAGGTGCGCAGGAAAGAGAGCGTGTTGGAAGAACCTGAAAGAATTTTGGGTCTAATGAAGAATTCATGGGGAGGACTCCTCCAATGAGGTGTGCCAGCGTGCGCCTCCAGCGAGCTTGACACTGCGCATGGCAAAGCTTGCACGATCGATAAGAGATTCCACGCTTTCGCCGGTTTCCCAGTTGCGGGCAGCGAGACCGACAGAAAATGTCAGGGTGACGGCTTCAGAGAGGAAAATGGCTGCTCCGTGCTGACAAAAAGCTTCGGCACGTTCAGCGGCGACAAAATGATCGGCTCCATCCAGCCAGAGACCAAAAATATCTCCTCCAAGACGGCCGGCGAGATCGGTGGGGCGAATGGCATCGCGCAGATAGGATGCGACCTGCTGAAGCGCGCTGTCGCCAGCCTCGAAGCCGAAACGGGTATTGATTTCTGAGAAACGGTCCAACCCGATAACAAGCAGGGTTCCGGACAAGCGCTCACGGTCCAGACGGGGCAGACGACGGGTTATTTCGGCAATGAGACCGTCCCGGTTGAGCATCCCCGTAAGAGGATCAAAACGCGCATTGCGTGCGAGTGCGCGATTGAGAGCGCTCATTTCGAGAGCAGAGGCAAATGTTGCCAAGGCAGCATCTGCCAGATTGGCGTCGTCCTGCGACCAGACGCCAAGATTATTGCGCCAGAGCGCCATCGCGGCTGGGGCGTTATAGCGCACACGACTGCGGCAGAAAATTACGTCATGACCATCAATCTGTTTGATGACCGGTTCAAATGAAACGCTTCCATCCATCTGCCGGAGAAGCTTTTCAATTTGGGAATCGAAATCCTGATTGCCGCTTGATAGATGATGAACGATCTCATCTTCAAAATCTTCTTCATCATTATCAGCTTTCCCTTCGGGTCGTTCCGAAATGAGAATGCCACCACAAGCACCAAGGAGAGCCGCGAGTTCGTCGAAAGCAGGTGGGATACCAAGCCTTGAAAGTGCCCGGGAGCGCATCGTGGCAGTAATGCGACGCACAATCTCGCTATGCAGACGGGATACAGCAAGATCTGCGTTGGCGCTGACTTCCGCCGAAACATCAATCCCCAATCCCCGTACGCCCGCATGCTGCCCAGTCGGAGACTGGAGGGGCATGGCGTAAATCAGCATGCAGCCAAAGCTGCCATCAACTCGTTTGATCCAGCAGCGTCTGCTGCGGATCACACTGTGGGTGAGGAAGGGGTCGGGAGTGGGAGTGGAATTGATGAAAGGCAGCAACCGTCTGCCCGGTTCGCCAATCAGTTCCTGATCATTCCAGCCCAGAGCCGGACCGGCTTCAAAGAATGTAAAATTGCCTTCCGTATCTGTTTCAAAAATGAAATCCGCAACCAGTTGTGCAAGACTTTTCCAGCGTCTACGGCTGGCAAGAAGAGCATCCATGAGTTTGCCGTCCTGCTCAGGCATAGGCGACTCAGAAGCGGAGGAAGAAGGCGTGGTGTTCATGCTTCCGCATTTCACCCGCGAAAGGTTGCGAGACCGTTAACGGCCCGCGCGAAAGGCTACTGCGTTGACAGAAGAGGCGACGAACAGCATGGTCCGGCAACCGAGCGCCTGTCCGGGCCTGTCGGCAGGGCCTTGTTTAGCGATATAATGTGGAAGACGATGAGCGAAGAAAAACTCAGAACCCGGATCGAAGCGCTATGGGAAGAGCGTGCTGGCGTATCTCCTGCCACGACTGGCGATGACCGGTCTGCAATCGAAACAGCTCTGCAAGCCCTTGATGAAGGCCGCCTACGGGTTGCTGAGCCGACTGAAACGGGCTGGGTGGTTCACGAGTGGCTGAAAAAGGCCGTCCTGCTTTCATTCCGTCTGTTCGATAATGCCATCATTGATGGAGGCGCGGCTAGCGCACCCGCTTTCGATAAAGTGCCTCTCAAATTCGCGGCATGGGATGCCGCACGCTTTGCCGAGGCCGGATTCAGAGTGGTTCCGGGAGCGGTAGTTCGTCGTTCCGCGTTCATTGCACCCGGCGTCGTGCTGATGCCGAGCTTCGTGAATGTGGGTGCTCGTGTCGATTCCGGCACGATGGTCGATACATGGGCGACGGTCGGTAGCTGTGCTCAGATCGGCAAGAACTGCCACATCAGTGGCGGCGCTGGAATCGGTGGCGTGCTGGAGCCTTTGCAGGCTGCTCCGGTCATCATTGAAGACAATTGCTTCATCGGCGCCCGTTCGGAAGTAGCGGAAGGCGTGATTGTGGAGCGTGGTTCGGTGCTCTCCATGGGTGTGTTCCTGAGCGCTTCGACGAAAATCATCGATCGTACGACAGGTGAAATCCACATGGGGCGCGTGCCGGCCTATTCCGTCGTCGTGCCGGGTTCACTGCCTGCGAAGACACCTCTGAACGAAAAGGGACAGCCGAATCCGTCTCTGGCATGTGCCGTCATCGTCAAGCGTGTGGATGAGCGCACACGGTCCAAAACCTCTATCAATGATCTGCTCCGGGACTGAGTATCGTTGATGACATCCACGCTCGACGTCACCGCCATTGCTTCAGATCTGATTCGTTGTCCTTCGGTCAGTCCTGACCCCGGTAAAACGCAGATTGCTCTCGGCGAGACATTGAGCGGCATGGGGTTCGATGTCGTTCACCTCCCTTTTGGGGAGGGGGACGAACGTACGCCCAATCTTTTCGCTCGTCGGGGGAAAGGTGGCCCGCATCTGTGTTTTGCCGGTCATACGGACGTTGTTCCGCCGGGTGGAAACGGATGGCGGCATGATCCCTACGCTGGGGCCGTGGAGGAAGGCATCCTCTATGGACGCGGGGCATGCGACATGAAAGGCGGCATAGCCGCCTTTGTTGCGGCCGTATCAGCCTTTCTGGCCAAGTATCCTGAGCCCCATGGCTCGATCAGCCTTCTCATCACCGGCGATGAAGAGGGACCGGCCCGTTTCGGCACGAAGAAAGTGCTGGAATGGATGAAGGACAATAATCAGATTCCTGATTTTTGCGTGGTCGGTGAACCTACAAATCCGGTCAGTATGGGTGAGGTCATCAAGATCGGGCGTCGTGGCAGCATCAATGTTGCCATCACGGTGAGGGGAAGGCAGGGGCATGTGGCATATCCCCATCGGGCCGATAATCCCGTTCATCGCCTGATCGGGATTCTGTCCGAGCTTACGGAAAAGCCTCTGGATCAGGGATCTGAATGGTTCGAGCCATCCAGCTTGCAGGTCACGAGCATTGACGTTGGCAACAGTGCGACAAATGTCATTCCGGCAGAAGCAGTCGCCCGTCTCAACATCCGTTTCAACGATCTGCATTCAGGTGCTTCTCTAGAGCAATGGATCGAGCAGGTCTGCCGTAAACATGCCCCGGACTGTCAGGTGGAAGCCCGTATCAGCGGTGAGTCATTCCTGACGCAGCCGGGCAAGGACGTGGAAGCCCTGAAAGCGTCCGTGGAAAGTGTGACCGGCAGAACGCCGCGTCTCGACACCGGTGGTGGCACATCGGATGCGCGCTTCATTGCGCAGTATTGCCCGGTTGCGGAATTTGGGCTCGTTGGCGCGAGCATGCATCAGATCGACGAACATGTTGCGGTTTCCGACCTCAATACACTGACCTTGATCTATGAGCAGTTACTTGAAAGGACGGTGGCGTGAACAGCGGTCTCAGGAGCGATACGCCAAACCCGAAGTCGATCGTTGAAGGTATGACCTTGCTGGCCTGTGGTCGTGCGGAGGGCATTCAGCGCTTTGGCGCCCGGGTCGATAACCTGCTTGCGGCTTTGGCTCCGGGGCTTGCGATGTGCATTGTTGGGCTGCTGACGGTAGCCCTTCAGAAGCAACCCGTGCTGGGTATGGTCCGGGTGGAGCTTTCGTTCTGCACATTGTTGGCATTGCCCGTTTTCTCCCATTTTTTTGCAAAGAAATGGCGGCGGGAAGAACTCTGGCTGCGCTACGCGACTGCTGCGATCTGGTGTGAGTGGGTCACTGTTTTTGTGTCGGTGGCAGCTCTCGCGATGGGCAGCGTGATGTTTTCATCCATCTCGGGCAATGCCGGATTTGGCACCGCCGTTGTCCTCACAAGCGACATTTACGGCCTGTGGCTGGGCACATTTGTGGCAAAAGTTGGTCTTCGGATCAGTTGGCCAAAAGCAATCCTGCTTTACGGATCGACATTCTGTTTCGCGCTTGTCTGCTATTATCTGGCGTCACAGTTTTCGCCGCATTACAATTTTATCAGCGATCTTCTCCAGCCCGGTTTTACAAGCGGGGCTGGCGATTCTTCTGACAGCTGAGAGCAGCGCCTGCTTCTAGAAGAGCAACCGTCCTGGAGAGAATCGTTGTTTCGTTGAACAGGCGCGTTGCTCGTTTTCTTCCTGCCTCTCCCATTTCCAGGCGCACACGCTTGTCATGAGCAAGAGCTGACAGGGCAAGAGCAAGGGGCTTTTCTTGCCCATAAGGCACGAGACGGCCGGTTTCTCCGTCGACAACTTGCTCACGTGGTCCACGGATATCTGTCGCAACCACAGGAAGGCCCGTGAGCATGGCCTCTATGATTGACATCGGCAGCCCTTCAAAATGACTGGGCAGCGTGAAGATGTCGGCGGCAGCCAGAATGTCTGGAATGTCGGTACGATATCCCAACATGCGCAGGCGACTGCCAAGCACTTGTTCTGCACGCAGAAAATGAGGCTCAAGCGTTGAGCCGTGGTCACTGCTGAGCCGCTCGCCGACGATCCACAATTCAGCATTGGGCACATTTTCCATGGCGGCGAGCAGTTCGGGATATCCTTTATGCCGGACCAGACGAGATACCGCGACAATAACGACCTGTTCCTCTGAAACGCCCAGTTCGGCCCGGATTTTTGCCCGCGCTTGCGGGTTGGGACGGAAAATGGACGGATCACGGCCATTGCCGATTGCTTGGGCATGGCGATGAATATGCAGTCGGCGAGCGTCCTGCGCTTCTTCCTGCGAAACGGTCAGGTAGATATCGGTAATGCGTCCCGCCAGCCATTCAAGACCAAGAGCCAGAGCGCGACGAAAAAGAGAGCCGGGCTGATTGAACAGAAAGCCATGGCAGGTATAGGCGATACAGGGAACGCCACAGAGCTTGGCGGCAAATCGGGCCAGTAGGCCGCTGATAGGCATGTGGGCATGCACGAGGTCTGGTTTTTCACGACGGATCAGGGCGACCAGCGCGAGAAAGGCACGAATCTGTGCCGTTGGTGAAAATGAACGGGCCATTGGCACGGGAACGACCCGAAAGCCATCAGCGCGGACGTCAGCGAGAAGCGGTCCTTCCGAACATGCCCCGATGACCTGATGGCCGTGCTTTCGCAGTTCCCGCATCAACGGGAACAGAAAATGCCGCAGTGAAAAATCAACGTTCGTGACTTCGAGGATTTTCATGTCAGAATGCTACGGCAAACGCTTCACGCATCAAGGCGCGTAAAAGCCCAGCGGATTGTGTTTACAAAGACAGGTTCCGGGGGCGGGGGAGGAACGTCAGGTGTTTCCGGTTCCGGTGTAACTTCGATC
>NZ_JBDNXK010000073.1:0-16223 GCF_047721705.1 Acetobacter sp.
AATTTATTTACCGTAGAAAATGGGCATTTTCCTGAGAAGAAGGAAAAGACCTGAAAAAATCGTGATTGTTTTCTTGGGCAGTCCAGCTATTCCTACGCTGACAACGGTTCGGGATGAGGGTGAACGATTACTGTGCAGGGGAAAACACTCCGTCAGGCCATCTGGAATTGGGAATGGCTTTTCGCACCTTCACTCTCCGATTTTCTTTTTTCGCTCAGAACCACAATCACTTCCCTGATCGCCCTCAGCATCGCCATGTGGATGGAGCTTGGTCAGCCTCAATGGGCGGCCATGACCGTCTGGATCGTTGCCCAGAAAACCATTGGGGAAAGTCTGTCAAAAGCCCACTGGCGAATAGTGGGCACATTGCTTGGCGCGGTCGCCGCCATTGTTCTGGTGTCCGCCGCGCCGCAGCAGCCCTGGCTATTCTTTCCAATGCTGGCGTTCTGGATTGGCCTGTGCGCCGGTTTGGGAACGCTTTGCTCCAATTTCAGAAGCTACATGTTTGTTCTGATGGGCTTTCCCTGCGCCATCATTTCAATTTCCGCCATTACTGACTCGGATCACGTCTTTCAGATCGCCATCGCGCGCAGCACGTACATTATTCTAGGCGTGATCTGCGAGATGACCGTGGCTCTGGTCTGCGAACCCAACGCCAGCAGCCGGGCGCACGCGGCCATCAGGCAGTATCTGCGGGAAATCATCATCATGACCGCGTCGGTCGTGCGGGAAATCCTGCTGAAACGCTCTCCGCCCGCGCGAGACCTTTACGATACGTTTTCTCATGTCATGGCGCTGAGCGATCGGATCGAGTTCAGTGCGATCGAAACCGGCCGTTCCCGATCAATGATTGCTTATGCACAGGGGACGCTCGGGGAAGCGACACGGTTTCTCTCCCGTGGGTTGGGCATGAGAACCAGACTTTCTCTTTCAGTGCATGAGAATGGGCCCGAAGTCTCGCCGCTCATAGCTTCTTTCATCACCACACTGGAGAATGTCCCGCATCTGTTGAGTACAGAGGAAGGTGAGCAGGTGCTTCGTGATCAGACCGACAGGCTGGTGGCTGACTGTGAAACCTCCATCGCGAGAACAGCGGCGCAGGAAGATTCAAGCGCTGATCGTGCATTTCTTGTCGAGCAACGGATCGTGCTTCAGGGACTGGTGCTTCTCATGCGGGAGTTCAGTCTCCTCATGCATTGTTTCAGCGGGGCGGAAAGCGAACGCAAAACCGTTTCCCGTCTTCGGCTCGTGCGTTTTCCTGACTGGCGGGCAGCGCTGATCAACGGTCTGCGTTCGTTTGTCTCCGTCCTGCTGGCAGCGCTGATCTGGGAAGTAACGGGATGGCCGACCGGCTCTCTGGTGGTGATGTTCGTTTGCGTCGTCTGTGCGCGTTTCGCGGCTTTTCCCAATCCGCTGGTTGCAAGCAAGACATTCTTCTTTGGCGCAGTCTGGGCGGTGCTTGCAGCGGTCGTGCCGGTATTTCTCATCATGCCGGTCACTTCGGATTATCCGTTGTTCTGTTTTTTTGTGGCCATTCCGATGGTCATTGGCGGCCTCGTCAATCGTCATGCCGCTACGGCAGCTGTCGGCGCGTCCTTCGTGAATTTCTTCCCATTCATGCTTCTGCCCGAAAATCATTCCCGGGTGGATGAAATCCAATGGTTCAACACGTCGCTGGCGTTGCTGATGGGGCTTGGTCTTGGCGGTATGATCTTTCGCTATCTTCTGCCGTTCGGCGTGGGGCATTTTCTGAAAGTCTTTGACCGGTTCATCTGTAAAAAGATGAAAGAAATCACGACACTCCCCGAATGTGTTTCGGATCAGGCCTGGGTTGGCGGGATTGTTCAGGGGATGGAAAATTTCATTGCCCACTGCAAAGCTCAGGATCTCGCGCGCGTGGATCTTTGGCTGCACAGCACGTTCGCGGTCATGACGGCAGGCAGAAACCTGATTTATCTGGAGTCAAAGCTCACGGACAAGGCGCTTCCTGCCGACATAGTGGCGCATATCCGGAAAGCGATCCCTTCCTTTTTGCCTATGCTGCATAAAACGCAGCCTTCAACCGGAGATGTAACGGATGCGATGCAACATCTTCGGGAAAGGGAGCAGAAGGAGAAGTCTCCCTTGCTCAGGGCCAAATTGACCGATGTGATTGGCGCGATGGCCATCGTTAATGCGGAACTTTCCTCCCATGTGGTCGCCAGTCGCAGGTTGGCGGACTGGAAACTATGAGATTCTATAGACAACAAAAGAAATCCCGCGCTTTGTGGGGCGCGGGATCATTAGTCCATCTATGCGTAGGGCTTACGCTTAAAGAGTAGGGCTTTTCTCTTCTTTGTCGCGTAGTTCGGAAAGTAGTTTCTCAGCAGCATGCTGATCCGTGAAGGAGCGGATCAGTTCATCCTCGTGATAGATTTCCCAGCGGACGATCTGGCCGCCTTCTTCCTTCACTTCCTTCATCCAGTATTTGCTCATGATCATATCCTCAGCATCACACTGAGGTTCAGAGAACACCCGCCACACTACAACTGCAAGTCTGTGCCGCCGCACGACAGACACGACTTTTAGCCATGGCGTCTGGGTCGAAGAGATGAGGAAGGAAGCATCCTGTTAACGATGCTTCTAAATGGCTTCAGATCATACGTTTCTGAAGTAAACCCTGGTCGGAGTGAGAGGATTCGAACCTCCGGCCCCTGCGTCCCGAACACAGTGCTCTACCAGGCTGAGCTACACTCCGATGGGGTGGGCGCGTAATAGCGCCCATTCATTATTTCGGCAAGAGGCAAAACGCCGGGTGGGTGGCAGAAAAACATTTATGCCACGTTGAGACCGTCAGAACTTGTCCATTCCACCTGCTTCCACCGTAGCGGACATGCAGGGCAGAAGGCTCTTGAGACGAATGAAAGCGGACTCTACATCCGGCACGACTTCCACAAGCCGGCGTGCTTCAGGAGAAGCAAAGCCCTCGGTCATCGCGTCATCCAGCGTCGCGATCAGGGAACGGGCCCAGTTCTGCACATTCAGAATGAGAATAGGCTTGTCGTGCAGCTTGAGCTGACGCCAGGTGAGGATTTCCATCAGTTCGTCGAAAGTGCCGAAGCCGCCGGGCAGAATAAGGAACGCGTCAGACAGCGCGAACATTTTCTGCTTACGGGTATGCATGGAATCGGTCACGATCAGATCCGTGACGCCCCGATGCATGACTTCCCGTGCTTCCAGAAACTGGGGGATGATGCCGGTCACACGTCCCCCACCCTGAATGGCGGCGTCAGCGACCACGCCCATCAGCCCGACATCGCCTCCGCCATATACGAGGTGCATGTCCAGAGCGGCGAGGGTGGCGCCGACATTTTCAGCCGCTTCCTTGTAGGCAGGATGATGGCCAAAGCGGGAGCCGCAGAATACGGCGACCGCCACGGAACGAGGCGGTGTGGGAATGGAATCTCCTCTCAAGAAGGCCTCCTTATCTCAAATGTAACGACGTTGAAGTCCATATACGGAATACACTGTCATATCTTCACGTCCCTCACCAGACTGATGAAAAGCCATTGTAATCAGGCTTTCTGATGTGTGCGGGGAAGCGCCATCGTGACAATGAAAGAGATGATGCTGAACGCAGCTGCAATGGTGAAGAGCGTTGGAAAACCCCAGAGCGGAATGATCATGCCAAGCACCGGTCCGGACACGCCGATGGCCAGATCGAGAAAGACGGAGAACATCCCGATGGTGACGCCTCTGTTCGCCGCGCCCAGCCGGTCGAGCGCCAGAACACCGAGAGCTGGAAAGACGAGGGAAAATCCAACGCCTGTCAGGGCCGCCCCAACATCTGCCAGAAAGACAGAGTGAGTTCCGGCAAGGATCAGGAGACCTAGTGTTTCCACGATCATGGAAATGAGGGTGACTTTGCGCCCCCCGATTTTATTGATCTGCGCGGAAAAGGCGAAGCGCGTCAGAACAAAGAAAATCCCGAACACGGCGAGCGCGATGGCGGAACCCGCCCAGTGCTGATCTTCAAAATAGAGCGTCAGGCAGGACACAATAGCGCCAAATCCGACTGAAGCTGCCCCTAGCGCGCAGCCATAAGGAAAGACCCCGCGAAAGACGGAAAGTGACGAAGGTTTGGCTTCCGTGGAGGGCGCTGGCTGCACCGTCGCTTGTGACAGGGCATAGGGCACGCAGGCCGCCAGAAGAACTGCGCAGACAAGTCCGACGCCCAGTAATCCACCGAGCCTGCCGTGTGATGAGAAGATCGCGGACGCAATGGGTGCTCCAAGTGCGATGCCGCCATAAGAGCAGACGCCGTTCCATGAGATGACAGTGGCCGCGTTGGGTGCGCCCGCCCGTTGCAGATTCCAGATGATGACACCAACGGAAGTCCAGCTTTCACTGAAGCCGAGAAGTGCCCGTCCGAGCAGGAGTAGACCGAGAGAAAGAAACGGCATGGCTTCGGACAGCGAGGCTGCCATCAGCAGAATGCCGGAACAGCACCCGACGATCAGACCAATCACGACAACATCGCGTGCGCCGCTGGAATCCAGTCGTCGTCCCGCTGATGTGCGGGTGGCGAGAGTCGCGAGATATTGCGCGGAAACGGCAAAGCCCGCGAGCGCCGTGCCGAAATGGAGCGCAAGGTGAACGAAGAGCGGCACAACCGCCATCTGAAGCCCGATGACCGTGTAACAGGCGAGAGTGAAAGTCAGCGCCGGGAGAATACGGCGGACGACGGAAGGTGCGGGGAGGTCGGGGTGCTTCATAAAGATTCCGGGACAGCAGAAGAGCGCGGTAACGGTTTCAGAGAACGGGCAGACAGTCTACCCTCACAACGATCTGACACGGTTGCCGTTTCACGGCACAAGCTTGCATGAGGATTTTCTGCATGACGACAGACCGGCCTCTTTCTTCCGCGCCCACTGCCGACAAGCCTGATGATGGTGGGTACGTCACACTTTCCACCCGTGTGGCCTATGAAAACCCCTGGACCCGGGTGCGTGAGGATATCATCCGTCGGCCGAACGGCAAGGACGGCCTGTATGGCATTGTGGAGCGCGGCGATTTTGTCGTCATCATGCCTGTGGGCGGGAAGGGTGCTGATCGCACTGTCACGTTGATCCAGCAGTTCCGTTATCCCGTGCAGCGGCGCATGTGGGAGTTCCCGATGGGCATGTGGGAAACAAAGCCTGATGCCAATCCTGATATCGTCGCTGCGGGAGAGTTGCGGGAGGAAACGGGACTGCTTGCGGCAACCATGCGTCACGTTGGCGTGGTCTATCAGGGGGCGGGCTATTCCACCCAGCGCGGTCATGTCTATCTCGCGACCGATCTCACGCAGGGACCAAACGATCTCGAAGAGACGGAAGAAGACATTACCTGCCATACGATTCCGCTGAGCGAGTTTGAGCGGATGGTGCGTGACAACGAAATCACCTGCATGGTCACGCTGGCGAGTTATGCTCTCATCAAGGTGCATGACCTGATCTGACAAACGCTGTCATGTAAACATGGCTGACGTGCCAAAGCGGCACGCCTCACGCTGATGGAAATTGACAGGCGAGAGATCAGTAGCCTTTCTGGAAAGAGGCGAGGGACTGTGTCCGTTGCGTGCGCTGGAATGGGGAATTAACCATTCCGGCAGGGTAAGGAACGAGCGGATGCAGGACGGGACGGACGGTCCGGAAAAGGGCGGCAACGGGGATGCGAAACCCTCCCATGCTGATGACGAACGTTCCGTTCTCCCTCCTTCGGTTCTCGCCTCTGAGGAAGGAGATGAAGTTCAGGCGGAGCGCGCCCAGCAGGCCCGGATGCATGCCGCCGTGCGTCGTGCCCGGCTAGATGTTTCGCAGGTCTGCCTTATCATTCTCACGGTTCTTGCTGTCTTCTATACACTGCGCATAGCCGCTGCCATTCTGCTGCCGATGGTCATGGCGGTCGTCACCAATCTGATGCTTGTCACACCCATGCGGGTCATCACGCATCGAACACACCTGCCCAAGCCGATTGTGGCGTTCCTGCTCATCTGCGGAATGTTCGGAGGGCTGGCGGCGATTGGAATGGCGGTGTCTGTTCCAGCCGCGAACTGGGTTTCGCAACTGCCTGAAGAAATCACTCTCGTTCAGTCCCATCTTGCCATTCTCAAGGACCCGCTTCATTTCCTTCAGACCACTAGTCTGCGGGTTCAGCAGCTTCTCGGTGTGGCAACCTCGCACGAAGGACCGTCTGTCACGTCCGGGTTCGTCCCGCTGGGCTCATCACTGCTGCTCGGCACTCAGGCCTTCATGGGACAGCTTTTCACGTTTTTTATTATGCTGTTCTTCCTGCTGGCTCAGGGCGACAGTCTGCTACGGCGTTTTGTCGAGATCATGCCGACATTCAATGACAAGCGTCGCGCCGTGCAGATCACGACGCATATCGAACGCAACATCTCGATCTATCTCGCCACTATCACCATGATGAATCTCTTTGTCGGACTGGCGAACACGTTCCAGTGCTGGGCGACGGGGATGCCCAATCCGCTTTTGTGGGGTGTGGTCGCCTTCGCTCTCAATTACATCCCCATCATCGGGCCGTTTACGGGGATGGTCATCTATTTCTGTGTGGCGCTTCTGACATTCCCCACGGCTATCAGCGCGTTGGTGCCGCCAGCGATTTATCTCTGCATCCATCTGCTGGAAGGGGAGACGATCACGCCCATGCTGCTGGCCCGGCGCTTCACATTGAATCCCGTTCTGGTCATGGGGTCACTGCTGTTCTGGGACTGGATGTGGGGCATCACGGGCGCTTTCCTGTCAGTGCCCATGCTCGCCGTGTTCAAGATTGTCTGTGATCATGTCGATGCTCTGACACCCATAGGTCATATCATCGGTGGTCCCGGTTCACTCCATGTCGTTCACGAGGAAGAACCTGCGGTCTGAATGCATTATTCCCGTCGCAGAATCTGATCTGTGACAAAGGAAGCGAGCTTTCCCGCCACAAAATCCTTTTTCAGCGCGGCTTCATCGTAATGATGCTCGACCCATTCCAGAAAAGGAATTCTGCCTTCTGCTTCGGTGCGATAACGCCAGAAGAAAGCATCGAGAATGCCTGTGCGGGAATGGTTGAAGTGGCCGAAGCGCCACGAAAGCTGCTGGAGCGCCTGATCCGTTGTGCCGCCTTCGAACATGACCACCAATCCGGAGGCAAGACCCGCGCGGTCCGCTCCTGATTTGCAGTGCATGAGCATGGGAAATTCAAGCGAGCGGTAGAGCGATGCGAAACGGAGGATACGGTCCCGATGTGGCGCTCCCCGGCTTTCAAACGCCATATCGATATGAGTGAGGCCGATCTGGTCCGCTGCATTACGTGAGAGGGCGTCGGAGCCGCATTTACGATGGCCTCGCAGATTGACCAGTGTTTTCAGGTGATAGCGTCGTGTCGCTGCTGCCAGTCGGGCAGGCGTTGGATGATTGCAGCGATAGACCTTGCCGGGAATGACGGTGTGGAAATTGGTCCATACCAGCCGGAACACGGCATGATCGACGAACAGACTGTCCATCCAGGCTCTGCGACGGCCGCTCGTCGAGGCCAGATTTCCGTCGAACACAAGGTCACTCCAGTTTGTGTAACGTGGAGTATAGGCTGCAATGCCCTCTTCTCTCAAGCAGGCGGGTTTAGTTCTGGTGCGGGGACAGGACGTTGCAGGCGGGGGCGGAGAATTCCCACAGAATGCCGTCTTCTTCCGAACGATAGATAACGGTCGAACCCTGAACGCCACGCGGGTTGCGTTCAATCAGGGCCGCCCCAAACCCTTTGCGCACAGGTTCAATGATGGTCGGGCCGCCCTTTTCCTTCCAACGAAGGGAGAAAACGCGTTCGTCATCCCGTTTTTCGATTTTCCAGTTAATGAAAACAGACCCGATCTCATTGGAAAAAGCGCCATGACGGATGGCATTGGTCGTCAGCTCGTGGATAGCTAGTCCGATTTTTTCGGCCGAATCCGGGCGAAGGCGGATTGTGGGGTCGCCTTCGATATGCAGCCTGTCACTCTGTTCATTTTTGACCGTGACGGTCTGCGTGTAGACCACCTGCCGGATGGTTGCGCCGCGCCATTGATCATCCACGAGAAGATCCTGGCTTCGGGCAATCGATGTGATGCGTTTGTCGAGAATGGAGACAAATTCTTCCTGTGGATCAGGCACTGTGCGACGAATCAGCGCCCGGATGACCGTCAGCATGTTCCGCGCCCGGTGGCTGACTTCCCTTAGCAAGATGCCAATACGTTGTTCCGCCTGATGCGCTGCTGTTACGTCACGGGAGACGCACACAATGGCTTCTACTTTGCCGTCAGGGGAAAGGTGAGGGGTCAGCCGGTTTTCCCAATAGCGAGGATCTTCACCGGGCGCCTGACTCATGCCGAGAAACTGGTTGCAAACTCCGTTTCTCACCTGCTCCAGCGATTCAAGACCCGGCTCGCTGATTTCTGGCGGAAGAAGCGACAGCCATTCCATTCCAAATCCGGAGGCGGGATCAACACACAGGGCCGTGCATCCCGCCGAATTCATATGCGCCAGCGTTCCGTCGAGATTGATCAGCTTGATGCAGTCACTGCTGGCGTTAAGAAGGGCTTCCCGTTCTTTTGCAGCCCGATGCAGCGAAATCTCTTTTTCCTTTTTTGCATGCAGATTGGTCAGAATATGCAGCCGAAAAAGGATCTTGCCATATTCATTGGCATGGGGCGCCGAGCGCAGAAGGAACCATTCATAGCCTGAGGAAGGCGACCCTATCCGCAGTTCGGTTTCTACGACCTGATTGCTGGAATAGTCCTTGTATAGAAAGGCTTCGAGCGCCTCTCGGTCATCTTCGTGGATGCAGGAAACCCAGTCATTGGACGTAAAGACGCTTCCAAGGTGAGCGGCCTGAGCCTTCCAGGCTTTATTGAAATGATCATATTTTCCTCGCGCAGAGAGCACTGCCACGGGGTCTGGAAGGAAATCAAAAGCTTCACAGTTGGCTGTTGTAATAACAGCTTCAGACGTGTCCATTCTGGGAGAAATCCCTTATTTTACACGATGTTAAGCACACGCTGCCTGTTCGAAAAATGATCACATAAAAATACAGCTTTGTAAACGCGCATTTGCGTGCGTCAGAAATAAGCGTCGTGAGAAGTGATATGATTCCAATTTAAAAACCGATTTTGAAAGACATTTTCCAAAAATCACGCACTGTTTTGCCGTTGGCGGTTCAGCACGCTTACCGATTGCTGTTCCCTCATCTTCCTGCCATGCAAGGCGCATGAAAAACAGCGCCGATTTCGACATATTCCTGGCCACGGTCCCCGGTCTTGAAACTGTTTTGTGTGATGAAGTCCGCCACAAGGGTTTCAAGCGACCTGTCGTAACACCCGGTGGTGTGCTCATTCGTGGGCAGTGGCCGGAAGTGTGGCGGGCCAATTTGTGGATACGGGGATGCAGTCGCGTTCTGGCCCGCATCGACACGTTTCATGTCACCCATCTGGCGCAACTCGATCATCGGGCCCGCCGCGTGCCATGGGCGGAGGTTTTGCGCCCGGATGTGCCTTTTCGTGTGGAGGTTTCCTGCACGGCATCGCGGATCTATCACGAGCGTGCGGCGGCTGAGAGAATTACTCGGGCTATCAACGAAACGATAGGCGCTCCTTCCGCCGAGCAGGATGGCGTGAGTATCCGTGTTCGTATCGACCATGATGTCTGCACCATCAGCGTTGATACGTCCGGCGATCTTCTGCATCGCCGTGGTCACAAGGAGGCGGTCAATCGTGCGCCAATACGGGAAACGATGGCGTCACTTTTTCTCCGTCAGTGCGGCTACGATGGCAACGAACCGGTTGTCGATCCCATGTGCGGGTCCGGAACGTTCATTCTGGAAGCGGCTGAAATCGCCGCGCGCCTCAATCCCGGTCGCTCACGTCATTTCGCCTTTGAAAAACTGCTGACGTTCAATCCGGAAGAGTGGGAGCGTATGCGCACTGTGAAAAGTGAGCGTATTCCGTCGGTCCGCTTCTATGGCAGTGACAGAGACGCAGGCGCTATCGCCATGAGTGAAGCCAATGCCGAACGGGCGGGTGTCAGTGCTTTCGTATCCTTCCAGCAGGCGCCGATCAGCGCACTGACCGCGCCGGAAGGACCGCCGGGACTGGTAATTGCCAACCCGCCTTATGGCACACGCATTGGCGATAAAAAGGCGCTTATTCCGCTTTATCGGGCGTTTGGTCAGACTTTGCTGGAGCGCTTCTCAGGCTGGCGCGTTGGCATTGTCACGATGGAAACCATGCTGGCGCAGGCTACGGGGCTGCCATTTCTACCGCCCGCAGCCCCTGTTCCTCACGGTGGCCTGCGCGTAACGCTTTTCCAGACCGTCCCGCTGCCGTGAATGTTTCCTAAATGCGGGGTGCACGCCAGAAAGATGCGAGTTTCCGGCCGAAATTGTTGAATGGTTTTTCGACGAATTCGTAGAGCAGATGACTGAGCGGCAAGGCGATCAGCATCGTCACAACAAACACGAGTAGGTCGCGTCCAACCACGGGCATGGCAGGTAACCACGGGGTCAGGAGCCTGCCCGCTATGGCAATGATGAGGAAATGCACGAGATAAAGACTGAAGGAGATATCACCTAGCCAAAGCAGGGGGCGGTTTGAAAGGGCGCGGGCAATAGGAGTTTCGTCTCTGGACAATCCGAAAAGCAGGATGGCTGCAAACACGGCTTCAGGAACCACAAGGGTAGACGAATTGAAGTAGGCACCCAATGTTTCCGGTTCTGTCAGAAGCGTCGTGGGCAGCGACAGACCAATGGTGGCCAGCAGGACGCCCACGCCAGTCAGACGGATGTCCGTGTTCTGCCACGCCCGGTAAGCTGCTGCACCGGCAACAAAACTGAAGCTGTAAATGAAGGGAAGTCCTTTTCCTCCTCCCGGCGCGCAGAAGGCAAGAACAAGAGTAAAGGCAGCCAGAGGTAGAAAAGCGCGTGCGCCGCTACGGCTACACAACCAGAGGATCGGGAAGCCGGCGGCGGCAATGAGTTCGACCAGAACCGTCCAGTTCTGGGGGATAAGTGCGCCTGAAAGCGAGATAAGGCACTTGAACAATCCTGCTGGCGACAAAGGCATATCGTGAAGCAGCAGACCATCCATGAAAGGATCGTTGGCAGCGAGAGGCCAGCCAGAGATGGGAAGGCGCGTATAGAGAAAGCTCAGAACCGTTACAGCCATGAGGGCGGGCAGGATACGAAAAACACGCTGCGTCCAGAATGCCAGAATGGTGCGGACAGCGAACTGTCTATGTTCAAGCGCATGCACGAGAACAAATCCGCTGAGCGTGAAGAAGAGCGTGACCGCAGCAGGCGAGTTGAAAAGGAAAAAGACGATCACAGCCGCCGTATGGCTGGGTAACGGATAGCAGGCGAGAACGTGGCGCAGCACCACAACCACCGCTGCCAGCCCGCGTACAGATTGTAATGCATCAAACCGTATGTTCTTCGTTGCCCGTCGGGAGACAAAAAATCCTTTTTGTACTGACTGCATTCTGCTTTCGTATCCTGATAACTGCAAAAAAGCAGTCCATCATGTCAGGAGAAGACGTGAAATGATATGTTTTGCAGTCAGAAATTATCAGAATATTAGTTTTTGAGAATATCTGTTGAAGCAGGTGCTTCTTAAATTAAAGCCGCATCACTGCTTTCCTTCATCAAATGGGCCTCAATACGACGTCGCACACGGATGGCAGCAGCGTCTGTCACGAAGTTCGGTTCATCAGATGCGGCAGCTTTTGCAAGACAGGGCTCTATAGCTTCCAGCACCTTGATGTCTTCAAGCACGACATGATCATTGCGTTCCGCATAACTGGTGGAAACGAGGTCATTCTCCAGCGCGAAGTTCCGCATGATTCCGGCAAAATAATGCGTGCTATGGTCCGTTTCCGGCGTGATCGCATGAAAGAAAACCAGATCACCAACACTGGCGACGGGTTCGCCCTCAGCATCGCAGGCAAGGATTTCCGATCCCGCTGCTACGACAAGCGAGACCCCAAACAGTTCCGAACGGCTTCTGATTCGTATCTGAGGGCTGATATCGGGAAAAAATGCCCGGAGAGCGTCATCGGTGCCCTTGGGCAGCGAGAGCCTCATGAACGCGAGATAGTTATCTTTCTCGATAATGTCCGAAGGTTTGGTGGGACCATTTTCGGCGCATCGCTGGCCCAGTGTGAGAGGATGCGTGAAGCTGATGTGAGATTGATCGAATAAATTTTCGAGAACAATCTGAGAGCGTGCCTGCACATGAAAACTGTGCATGCCGAAGAGAAGATTCTGGCCGGGGACGGGGGAGAGTTCTCTGGCGTAAGGAAGGCTATCCATGTCTGCCCGGTCATTCTGGCCGACCCACAGCCAGATAAATGGAGCGCTTTCCTCGACCCGAAAGGATTTCAGGTTCATTCCGTCGGGAACATGATTCTGAAATGGGAGATGGGCACACACGCCATCCGGGTTGAACGCTGCACCGTGGTATGGACAAATAATCTGATCATTGACGATTTCGGCTGTTTCCAATGGCATCTGACGATGAGGACAAAGGCCGGAGACCGCTACGACTGTGCCGGAGTGCTGGCGATAAAGAATGATGCGTTCACCGGAGACCGTCCGCATGAAAGGCTTTTCGCTGATTTCATGCGACCAGGCGGCGACATACCACTGGTTACGGGGATAAGCCTGTTCAGTATCTGTGAAAGGATAAAAGGCCATGAAATCCCACCAGCTTTTCCAATACTGACCAGCAATGCGGGATGGTGGTTAACGGAGTGTTGGTGAAAGCGATGAACTGCTCTGAATTTAATGTTTGAGCGGAAAAGTTTCATTTTGTTACGTAAACCGTAACTGAGCAAAAGCAGCAGACCACAAAAAACGCCGGAAAGTTTCCCTTCCGGCGCTTCTTGTCACGTTCGCTGAAGCAGATCAGAGCTTACGTTCGACCTGAAGTTCCTTGATCCGACCAATAGCCTTGGCGGGATTGAGTCCCTTCGGACAGGTCTGCGTGCAGTTCATGATCGTGCGGCACGCATAGAGCTTGAAGGTGTCTTCCAGCGAGTCCAGCCGGTCACCCTGATGTTCGTCACGGCTGTCCGCGATCCAGCGATAGGCAGCGAGCAGTGTGGCCGGGCCGAGGTAACGATCGCCGTTCCACCAGTAGGACGGGCAGGAGGTGGTGCAGCAGAAGCACAGGATGCACTCCCACATACCGTCCAGCTTGGCTCGCTCCTCCGGTGACTGAAGACGCTCGCCATCCGGCGGGGGTGCGCTGTCGGCCTTCATCCACGGATCGATGGAGCGCAACTGGGCATACGCACCGTCGAGGTTGGACACCAAATCCTTCACGATGGGCATGTGCGGCAGGGGATTGATGATGATATCCCCCTGCATGTCCCGGATCGGCTTGAGGCACGCGAGCGTGTTCTCGCCGTCGATGTTCATCGCGCAGGAACCGCAGATGCCTTCACGGCAGGAGCGGCGGAACGTCAGCGTCGGATCGACATCGTTCTTGATATGGATCAGCGCATCGAGAACCATCGGGCCGATGGTGTCGATGTCGATCTCATACGAGTCCATCACCGGATTGCTGTCGTCATCCGGCGTCCAGCGATAGATCTTGAAAGTCCGCACATTCTTGGAGCCGGCGGGGGCAGGAAAGAACTGCCCTTTTCCCACCGTGCTGTTCCGCGGAAGTTTCAGTTCGACCATGGTCAGTCTCCCTCTTCTGACGGCGGGTTAGTAAACGCGCTTCTTGGGTGGGAAGACCTGAACCTCGTCGGTGAGGGTCTTCATATGCACCGGACGGTACGTCATCTTCGTGCCGCCCTTGTCATCCAGCCAGGACACGCTGTGCTTCATCCAGTCCTTGTCGTCACGGTCCGGATAATCGTCACGGGCATGAGCGCCGCGGCTTTCATGGCGGACAAGGCCGCTTTCGAGCGTCACGGTTGCGTTGGCAAGAAGGTTCTCGAACTCAAGCGCTTCCATCAGGTCGCTGTTCCAGATCAGGGAACGGTCGGCCACGGACAGGTCGTCCTTGGCTTTCCAGATATCCGCGATCTTGTCACACCCTTCCTTGAGGCTTTCCTCGGTGCGGAACACCGCCGCGTGCATCTGCATGTCACGCTGGAGACGGTCGCGCAGTTCGGAAACGCGGGTGCCGCCCTTGGCGTAACGCAGAGCGTCGAGACGATCGAGCGCGTTCTCGCCAGCGCCGGCAGGCAGCGGCTTTACGAAGTCGGTCGGCTTGACGATCTCGGCGGCGCGCTTCGCAGCAGCACGACCGAAGACGATCAGATCGAGCAGCGAGTTGGTGCCGAGACGGTTTGCACCGTGCACGGACACGCAGGCCGCTTCACCAACTGCCATCAGACCCGGCACGACGGCATCAGGGTTATCGTCCGTCGGACGGACAACTTCGCCATGAATGTTCGTCGGGATACCGCCCATGTTGTAGTGAACGGTCGGCAGAACCGGAACCGGCTCCTTCGTCACGTCCACACCGGCGAAGATGCGGGACGTCTCGATGATGCCCGGCAGACGCTCATGCAGCAGGTCGGAACCGAGATGCTCCAGATGCATCATCATGTGGTCCTTCTTCGGACCACAGCCACGACCTTCACGCATTTCCACCGTCATGGCGCGGGACACGACGTCACGGGACGCCAGATCCTTCGCCGTCGGTGCGTAACGCTCCATGAAGCGTTCGCCTTCCGAATTGGTCAGGTAAGCGCCTTCACCACGGCAGCCTTCCGTGAGCAGGCAACCTGCCGGATAAATGCCGGTCGGATGGAACTGCACGAACTCCATGTCCTGCGTCGGCAGACCGGCGCGCATGACCATGCCGCCGCCGTCACCCGTGCAGGTGTGGGCCGAGGTGCAGGACTGGTAGGCGCGGCCATAACCGCCCGTCGCCAGAACGACCATCTTCGCATTGAAGCGATGGATCGTGCCGTCGTCCTGACACCAGGCCATTACGCCGCGACATGCGCCTTCCTCATCCATGATGAGGTCGATGGCGAAATACTCGACGAAGAATTCGACGTTATGCTTCAGGCACTGCTGATACAGCGTGTGCAGGATTGCATGGCCGGTGCGGTCGGCGGCGGCGCAGGCGCGGGGCACCGGGGCCTTGCCGTAGTCGCTCATGTGACCGCCGAAGGGGCGCTGATAGATCTTGCCCTGTTCGGTGCGGGAGAAGGGCACGCCGAAATGTTCGAGTTCGTACACGGCGGGAACCGCCTCGCGGCACATGTACTCGATCGCGTCCTGATCGCCCAGCCAGTCCGACCCCTTCACGGTGTCGTACATATGCCAGCGCCAGTTATCTTCGGCCATGTTGCCCAGAGAGGCACCGATGCCGCCCTGTGCTGCGACCGTATGGCTGCGTGTGGGGAAAACTTTCGTGACGCAGGCGGTGGACAGGCCAGCGGCGCCCATACCCAGCGTTGCACGGAGACCCGACCCGCCGGCGCCAACCACGACCACGTCATAGGCGTGATCGACAATGCGGTAGGCCCCCCGAGAAGGAGAGGAATTAGCGTTCATAGTGACGGCGCTCCCGTTATCTTGCGACCAGTCAATGCATCAGAAAAACCGGCACGAACCGACGGTCCGGCCGGTCATGTGCAGTCAGCCCTTTGAGGCAGAGCGGGTGAAAGCCAGTTTCAGCACCGAAACAATGCCGATCATACCGAGCAGCCCCGCTCCGATCCGCACCAGCAGCTTGGCCGGGGCGTGAGCCTTGCCGTGGACGTAGTCATCCACGATCACCTGAAGGCCGGCTTCGGCATGGTAGAAACTGGTGCCGACCAGAGCGGTCAGCAGCGCGGCATTCACTGGCTTGCCGCCCCAGTCAGCCACTTTTTCGTAGTCCGCGCCGCCCAGACGGAACATCTGGATCACGAACCAACCGGAAAGTGGCAGAAGGCTGGCGGCTGAAACGCGCTCGACAATCCAGTGTTCGGTGCCGGAATGACCGGAACCAAGACCACGGGCACGACCGAGCTGGGAACGCTGCACCGTATGATGCGTGGGGGACGTTGCATTCATCTCAGGAGGCCTTTTTCAGCAGCTTGGCGCGGCGGCGCGCACGGCAGCAGGAAACACCGAGAAGAGACGTGGCGAGCGTGACGCCCACACCGGCAATGACGCCGATAGCCACAGGACCATCCTCGTTGAGTTCCTTTTTGTCGTAA
>NZ_JBDNXK010000074.1:0-15853 GCF_047721705.1 Acetobacter sp.
AAATAGTTATGTATTGTATGTGGATATTTTATGATATGTATAAAGAAAAAATTATGTAAATCATGATTATCAGATACAATCCTATCTTATAGATGTAAAGTGCGCCGCTTCTTTTGTTTTTCCTGCGCTTTGGCTTCGGTTTTGCGTGAGAGAATGGTTCTGACCTTCGCTTTCAAGGCTTCGGTCATCTCACGCAACCGATCCATCATACCTTTTCGGTCCTTCATGACTTCAGCCGTGTTTTTAAGGCCCTCGGCTGCCTTCTGCTCATGCCGGCGGGTTGAGAAGCGGCCTGCCAGAGTAGCACGTTGCTTGCCCTTTCCTTCCCGTGCTTCCAGACCCTGTTTTGTCTGCTGCATAGCGCGTACGGTGCCACGCCGGATATTTTCCGCTCGTTCCAGAAGGGCGTGTGCTGTCTCTTTTTCGGGCTGGCGCTCGAAGTTCCGGATGATATTTTTCAGGACATCGGTTGCGGTAATTGTACGCTGATCCCCCAGAGGCCGTCGGCCGGCAATCTCGCTCCGTTCAGCGCCATCCGATGTGACGATAAAGGTCTGCTCCCGGTGTCGGCTGGACGAAGTGTAAGCACCGAACGCCGTGACATTCCGTGACCCGGCTGGAATGGCAAAAATATGCTCGGTGACGGTGACACCCTGGCTGGTATTGGTGGTCATCGCGTCCCCATAGGATAGTAGAAACCGACCGGTTTCCTTATCCTTGAGGGAGTCCCATTTTACCAGTCCATCCCGACCATTGGCCCCTCGCAGAACCAGCCCCTCTTCGCGTACGTCACGGACTTCAACCACAGTGCCGTTGCGGCCGAGATTCCCGCCTGAATTGGTGTCGAGGAAGCGGGCATTTGTCCGCTGGAACAGGCGAACCTTGTCGCCGCGTGCCAGGGACAGGTCATAGGAGGTATTTTCTCCGGTAGCCTGTGCCTTGATGGTAATCAGATCCGCGCTGATCTCCCCAAGCTCACGCCGGCGATCACGGATCGCGCGGCTGATGTTGTGGGCGTCAGCATTCGTCAGGGTGGAGATCGAAAGGGTGTATTTGTCGCGATCGGCATTCTCCGTACGGCGTTGCTGCCAGAGATCGACCACGGCCTTGATGGCTTCCTCGTAGCCTCCCGGTGCAACACGCAGGGTTCCATTTTCCGCCTTCCGCTTGACGGCTTCCTCGGTTTGCCCGTTGCGAAACATAAGGGTGGTTTCGCGCTCTTCCTGCTGAATCTGGCGCGTGGACGTCCCCAAGAGGGGTATGTTTTCCTTGCCCAGCCCTCGTTGCAGTAATTCGATAACCGCGCCCGCCTCAACGGACTGCATCTGTTTCGGGTCGCCGATCATCACCAGCTTGAAGCCGATGTCCTCTCGCTTCCTGAGGATGTCATTGAGCTGGCGTGTGCCCAGGAGGCTGAGTTCGTCAACGACGACGACGGATTTCTTGGTGAGTTTGAGCTTGCCGTTGTCGATCCGGTGCAGGAAGGATTCCAGAGCGCGGGTCTTGGCGACTTCCATACCCGTAGCAGACAGATCGTCGGACTGTCGCCAGGCCAAGGCGATGCCGTGAACGTCCCGGCCCTGCTGCTTCCACGCGGTTACGAGCGGCTTCAGGAGTGTGGTTTTTCCTGAACCTGCAACGCCGATCCCCACGACGACCTGACCGCCCTTCCCTAGATCCTCCATCATCGTGCGTTGGGCCTGCCCGTGCGCGCTCTCGAAACTGAGTTCGGGATGGGCCTTGACGGCCTGGTCAATCTGCTTGTCCGTGAGCGCGCCGCTTCGATCCTTCGCGGCCTCGCGCGTCATGCGGATCAGGTCGCGCTCTTCGCTTTCGTGAAGGGCGGTCGTGATTCCGACCCGCTCTCTGCCTTCCGGGTCTTTGACTTCTCCCCAAATCAGGGAGGTTTGCCGTCCGTGCTGGCGGACGCCGCGATTGCGCATGGCTGCGGTCACGGCGTTGATGTCGGCTGCTGTGTCGATCCCCGCTGCGATCAATCCTTTGGCGGCGGCGATCCGGGCATCAGAACCGTCAAGAGATGCGCGCTGCTGAAGCTGCTTGTCAAAGACATGCTGTGCAGCTTCATAGGCGTGTTCCAGGCGCTCGGCCCGATCGCGCTCGGGTGCGATTTCATCGGGCCGGAGAATGCTCCGGTGCTTGTATCCGATCTCTGCGGCCGTGCGCTGCCATGAGGTTATGTCGGTAAGATCGTCCGACTTCGCGCCGCGCGGATCTTGCACCCCCTGCTTGATAAGGCCGATTTTGCGCTTGGCATCGAGGGTATCCCAATCAAGGCCCTGCCCTGCCGCATAGGCACGCGCGGCGGCCGTTCCTGAAAGTGTGCGGCGGCTGAACTGTTCACAGACACTCTCGGGAATGGCTGCAACCCTGCCCATTTCCGTCCGCTCGTCCAGCACCATATCGACCCCCTGCTTGCGCAGGTTCGTCGCTAGGTGGGCCTGATAGACGGCGCCCCACTCCTTGACCTTGCCGTTAAGCTGATCGAGCCACAGGCCGCCCATGCGGCCCTCGTCGGTCAGTGCCGCGTTCAGAATGGCAGTATGCGTGTGGAGCTGCATATCGCCTGGCACCCGGCCCCCTCCCTGACGGAGCGTATGCAGCTCGGTAAAGACCTCGCCCTGGTCGTCTGTCCGGATGACCTCAACGGTCGGCCGTGCCGTATAATGATCGAAGGACACCCAGCCGATGGATGCGGGGTCCCAGCCATCTTTTCCGGCGTCGCCTTTCCGCGCACGTCCGATCACCTTTTCCACTTCCTGCATGGTTGAGGCGATCGCGTCGTGATGTGCCTGAAGGATGATTCCGCGCTCGGCTTCTGTCGGGGCGAATGCCCATGCAACGGAAACCGATTTGGGGGCGGAAAAGGTGAAATCCACATACCCGATCCGGGCGCGACTGGTGTCCATGCGCTCGTGATATTCGGACACACTCAACTCCTGCCCGTCGGCCATACGCCCGGACAGGATATTTTCGCGTTGGTCATTGGTCAGGCTGGCCGCATCGGCACCAAGGACGGCCGTAAAACGCCGTACAGCCCGTTCAGCTTTCTTGGCAGGTATATCGCCGCCAGAAACCGTCTTGCCCGCCAGAACGGCTTCCAGTTCGGATCTCGTGGGCAATCGGCTTTCATCCATCTCGAAGATTTTGCCGATTGCTTCCGTGGCCGATCTTTTCGTCTTCCCCGGAATATCCTGTCCGTCTGCTCGTTGCCCGTTCAGAAGGTGAGCGACTTCGGCCGGTGTCAGGCCCTTCGTGGGGTCGATCCCAAGTCGTGCGGCCAATTCGGGATTCATGTCCCGGCGCGGGACGGCTGTCGCACTACTGTAGTCGCGGGCGGCGCTGGCGTTGCGGATCTCGCTATCAAGTGCGTCGGCAGTGAAGGGCACGGCGCGTTGCTGCAACAATTCCTCGGCTTTGGCCCGGTCGATCAGATTGGCCGCCACGAAGGTTCCGGCTGCGCGGACTGCCAGCACGTCGTCCGAATCGGACGTGGCTTCTCGCAGGCGGTCGATTTCCATTGCCAGCGTGTCGGCCAGGTCATCCATCCCGCTCGTGGTGCCGGCATAGCGGGTGGCAGCGGCCTCGGCCGGGGTCGGGGGTCTTACACCCTGCGCGTAGTACTCCGCCATCACGGCCATCTCGGGCGGAAGGGTCTGCTGAAGCAGATGCTCGCTCATGGCCTTGGCGGCGGACGTGGCCCCGGCCGCGCCTGTCCGATAGGTCAGCATCAGGGTGCCGGGGTATCGGACGCCTCGTGACCGGAAGCGACAAGAAGAGACGCCATATCATTCATGCTTTCGGCCATTGTGTTGACGGCCTGGGTATTCTCGCCCACGGCGGCGGTCAGGTTGGTGAGGGCCTGCGCGACCGGAGAATCCCCCGGCTCGTCTCTGGCGGCTGCCAGCACTTCGGTCAGCATTTCGGTCTGCGCCTGAAGCGTGTCGAGCATCATCCCGAGGACGGTCTGAATGGCCGAGAGCTGCTTACCGTGCTCTTCCAGCGTATCGGAAACATGGGCGAGATAGGCCCCGTCGGTGTCTTTCGCCATGAGGGTTCGGGCTCCTTATTCCCGGCATTATCACGAAAACGTGAGCAATGAATCGGAAGGCGATGCGCCGGAATCAGTGCCTTCTTTTCGCACCTTTTTACCCCATGCGTCTAGCATGACTTAGTCTGTAGAAAAAACGCCACTCCCCCCTCACCCTCCTACCTCTCATGGAAGGATACGATAGAGGATACGAAAGAGGCCACGTATCAGGACACGAAAGAGGACACATCAGAGGATACGTTAGAGGGCACGCTAGAGGCTACGGAATAAAAAAAGAAGGTGACGGACGAGAAGAAAAATGCAATTTTTCTCAAGCCATGAAAAACGCCAACAGACAGACGATCCGTGGAGTTCCGAGCAAACGTCCTCGCACTGAAGAGGAATTGCAGGAGGCTGCGGATCGGTTCAGCCAGGACTGGACCCCACAGGATCAGGTGATGCCGTGGATACGCGCTCATGAGCCGGAGCTTAGTGCGATGGTGAGTGCGGGCTGGTCCTGGGATGATGTCGGCCGGGCGATGGCTCGTGCGCGCATCACGTATAAAACCGAGGTGCCCATGAAAGGGTCGATCTTGCGCGCGAAAGCGTACAAGGCGCGGAAGGACAGGTCAGAGGCGACGACAGTTCGAGCGGTTCCCGCGAGAACGCCAGTCGTCTCGGGAGGCGTGAAACCGGCTCCTGCTGCCTCGTCCATCAGACCGTCAGCGGACCCCTCGCCTGCGTGGCTGGAACAGGCCCCGGAAAGGGAGGAAGGCGAACCGGAGTTCAAGCCGATCTCACTGCGAACCCCTCTGCCCCCGACAGCCGAACCCAAGGCGGTAAAAACGCAAACGGCTCCTGAGCGGCCGAAACGCTCAAGAGCCGATGCTTTAGCAATGCTAACTAATCGTCCTGTAAAGACTGAGGAATCATAATGAGCGACACGAAATCAGGCAACAAAAACCCTGCGCCTGCTGCCAAGAAGCCGGTCCAGCCTGCGAAGTTCGATCTGAACCAGACACTCGCGCAGGAACCGGTCTTTGACGTTAAACCCTTCACGCCGCGTAAGGTCGAAGAAGCCGAGCCGGTGATTGCCGAGGGCATGGACCTGAGCGGCAAGACGAAGATCGTCTTCGTCAACGGGCGCGGCAAGACCGGCAAGACCACATTCCTGCGCTGGGCGGCCGAGCGTGCTCTGCTGGGCAACCGGCCGATCCTCATGGCGGATCTGGACCCAACCAATGCGTCGTTCTCGTCGTATTTTCAGGACGTGGCGCGACCGAACACAGACGATCCGGCAGGCGTTGCGCAGTGGATGCAGCGGTTCATCGAATACGCGGTCGAAAACCAGACAACGGCGGTTCTCGATCTTGGCGGCGGCGACACCACGCTGCGCGAGACGGCGGCCGAAATGCCGGGTTTCGCATCAGCGATTGCCGAGGCCGGCGCGGTTCCCGTCCTGATCTCGCTGGTCGGGTCGCAGGTCGATGATCTGGCCCCGATTGCAACACTGCGCGATCGCGGGTTTTCGCCGGACGCGCGGGCGATCGTGTTCAACGAGGCATCCAAGGAAATCGGTCACACGCGCGATCAGTCATTCGGCCGCCTGCTGACAAGCGCCGTGGTCGTGGATGAAGTCACGGACGGGGCGGTCCCGCTGTGGATGCCCCGGCTCAATGCGGCGGCAGCCGTCGAAAGCCGCCGGAGCCTGTTCAGCGCCGCGCGCGACGGCCTGACCACGCCTCCCCTCGGGATGTTCGACCGCTCGAAGGTCCGGACATGGCTCGAAGCGATGGACCGCCGGTTTGCTGGGATCATGTCATGGCTTCCGTAAGCCAGGACGAACCGGCAGACGATTTTGAAGGCGCGATCGCCAGCGCAAGACAGGATCTACAGTTGGCGATTGCCAAGGCGCACCTGACGGATGATCCGTTGGGTGTTGCCCTGCACGCGATGTCCGAGACGCTGGGTGCTCAGGCCGCGCTCTACAAGGCGACGTTCAACAAGTATCGCGACATCAGCGCGGACCTCGATCGCGCGCGAAGCGATGCGGTCGAAGCTGGACGGCTGGAACTTGAAGGCCAGAAAGCCGGTATCGTTCAGGAACTGGCTCCCCAACTCCTGAAGCTGACCGCTTCGCAGGTGAAGGTTCAGGAACGCACGGTCAAGCTCAAGACGCTGCTCATGGCGGGCGGCATTGCCGGAGTGCTCGCCATCACGGCGGCCTGTGTCGGATACGGCACGGGCTGGAAAAACGGCAGGACGAACGGTCTTTACGACAAGGGGGCACTGTTCGCGGCGCTACAGGAGCATGGCCCGGGCGCTGAGACGGCCCTGATTGAACTGGTCCGGAACAACGACATTCCGGCTGTCCTATCGGCCTGCCGCGCTCATGCTTTCGATCAGGGCGGGCGACAGGCTTGCGCCGCGCCGCTCTGGCTTGAGCCGCCTCGGCCTCCTGCTGCACAGGACAACAAATAAAGTCAGGGACACGGCATCATAAGGGAGGGCAGACTATGCGGAGAATGTCACTCAATCCGGGCCTGCGGCTTGCGCTTCGCCCGTTTGCCTCCCTGCTGGCTTTTGCCGTCGGCCTTCCGGCCGCCATATTGGCGGTGCTCTGCTTCATTCATGGTGCGTCGCTGCTCTGGTCAGCCGGAATCCTCATTGCGTACAAGACATTCATCGCGGGCGGAGTATGTGCGGCGCTGGCTGCTTTAGCGCGCTGGCCGCGCGAGTACCTGACGCGCTGACGGACCGGGCGCGAAGTGCCCGGAAACGTCGAGCATCATCGACGGTGTAAAGCGTCGCAACGGAATGTTGAGGGCTTCCATCAGATCGTTGACGAAGCGGTCGCGGTCCTGCCGCTGTCGCTGCTGGTGGCTTCTATCATCGAGTTCGATGGCAAGGACCGGCCGCCCCGTCGCCAGTTCGATCACCACGAAATCGAGACTTTTACCGGCTACCCGATTCAACGCCTCGGGAAAGCGGCGTGGATCGACCACGATGCTTACCAGCTCCGCAAGCCGCACCTGCGGGCAGACATAGTGTCCGGCCGGAATCTGCGCCCGAAAGGCAAGAAGGGCACGGCGTTCCCAATCCGATAGAAGGGCTTTGGGCTGATAGCGTTTGCGCAGGATAGCTTCCCGCCCTGTCTGGTTCTGCTCGGGCGGTTCCTGCACGCTCTCGGCCGGCGTGTCGGCCGAGAGCGTCGCCGGCGTTGCCTTGCCAAGCGGCCGGCGGCGGACATGCCATACGACCGCACCAATTACGCAGGAGCCGCCAATCAACCAGAGCGTTTCGAGAGAAAGAAACAGGGCGCGGTCCTTCCGGTTAGCGGAGCTTCGGGCCTCGCGGTTTGGCCGCGGGCGCGTCCGGTTCCTTCATAACGCCTGCGGGGCTGGATCGCGCACCCTGCCCTTTCTGCACCTGGCCGGCCCAGTAGCTTGCAGCGCGCTGGCTGGTGGCGGGCTTTTCCTGCGCTGTGCGGTCTGCCGCTGCTGCGGAGAACCCGGATTTGACAGTCACGGTCACGTCGTCGCCGGCGGCCGCCTTCTGGCGGCCGAGATCTTGCGTCGGTACAACGATGATGCCCTTTCCCGTGTTCACGCTGCTGCTGTGCGTATCTGTGGCGACCAGTACGCCCGTGATCTGTTCGCCGGGACGCGCGGTCCGCACGTCCTGGGCCAAAGGCTCCGCACCCTGTTGTCGCAGATGCTCAAACGCTGTCCGAAGGGCGGCCACCCTTCCCCGGTCCGTCGCGTCCTCGACCAGATGACGCATGGCCGGGTTGGCAGGGTCATCAGCACCCGCGATGGAGGCGGCCAGCATTCGCGGCTTGGTGATAACGGAGAAATCGACATCATGCCCGTACTTCTGCCCAAGCGTGGCGATGAAGGCTTCCTGAACCCGCCCATTTCCCTCGCGGAAAGGATGGACAAAATTAAGCTCGGACATGACGCGACCGGCCACGGCGGAAAACTGCTCGACGTTAGAGCCCTTCAGGACATCGGGATCACGGATCGGCCGGAATGCCTCGGCCAGCCCGCGATCGAGCCTCGAACCCGGCAGGAAAGTCGTGCTGCCCTTGGTCATGAATTCGATGGGCTCGACCGGCCGTCCATCCACAACGGGCCGCTCGTTGCGCGTATGTCCGGCCCATTCGTAAATCTCGCCGAAGAGATGCTGGTGAATGGCTTTCAGGTGCGCCGCATCGAAATTACCGGCCGGGCCTGAACCCAGCCGGATGTCGATCATGCGGTCACTGGTGATCCTGTATTCGGCCCGATTGAGTGCCGCGCGCGACCGTAGGTCCAGCCGGTTGCGCAAGACATCCTGTTGATCCGGATCGTTGGAATTGGTGGGATAGGTATAACCGCGCCCCGGATCGCCGGTACTCATGGCGGCCGCGAATTAGCGACCGGCCCGGATGGCGTCGCGCATCTCGCGGCGCAGGTCTTCGAGCGAAATCACGCCCCGGATATAGCGTTCGTTCGCCTCTTCAAGAACCGGATCATGGACGTATCCCTGCCGGTAGTTTGCCGCCCGGGCTTCCTCGACGGCGCGACGACGCTGCGCGGATTCTTCTGCGCTGATCGGTCTGGCGGAAAGGGTCTGTCCCATCACGCTCGCTCCTGACTGGTAAGCGGTCATAATAGCCGATTTTGCAAGCGGAACCAAGAATTTATGGGGATGGTGTCGCCGCGTGTCTGCATCTTGCGAAGCAAATATGGGAGGGTAAACCCGTCACGCGACGACACGATAGCATGTGCGCGAACGGGCCTGAAAAAGCAAGTGAAGAGCCGCCCGAAGACGGCTCCCCTCCCCTGCTTATTTCCGGTCGAACGGATCTTCTCCCTCCCACTGGTCGGCCGGTGGAGCATCGGCCCCCTGCCCGCGCTGCTGTGCGGGACGGCCCTTGAATTCGAAATCCGTCGGATCGACGTACCAGATCGTGACATCATTGGTTGCGCCCTGCGGCCGGAAAGTGGCCGAACGCAGATCGCCCCGGACCTCAACCTGCCGCCCCTGTGTCGCATTCTTTTCGACATACTCGGCGCGCTTCTCCTGCCGGAGATCGACGCGGACTTCGACCCATTCGGTCAGCTCGCGCCAGCCGGTTTCGGACTGCTGCGAACGCACATTCTTCGAGCACGCTACGCGGAAAACCACATATCCGCCGCCGTTGCCGAACGTCTTGCGCGTCGCATCCTTGCCAACACGACCAGAGAGATTGATGGATGGGAACATGGTTAGGCTCCTTCAATGATTGATAAGTGTGAGGCAGAACATCAGCGCGACGAAGCTGCCAAAACAGCAACAGGCAAGAGCGCCACAAAGAAGACAGCGCGGGTTTTCCAGAACGCCTTCTGACGGAGCCTCTGGGACTTCCGACAGATACGCGGCGGCAAAGAAAACAAAGGTTAAAACACCGAATACTCCGGCGAAAACAGACAGATAGACATCTGACATAGGGTTTACCCTCCCTCCACCGAGCGGCTGGGGACTGGCCCCGGCTTTCCGCCCGGTGTCCTTATTATATACACGATATAATAAGGGAGAGGCAAGAGAAAAATGCAGTTTTTCACACAGAAAATGGCGGTTTCCCGCCAAAAATTACCCTTTCATCCACCCCTTCAAAACCCCAGCCTTTCGTTCGACCTGCCAGCGGCAGGGCGAAAGGCAGCGCAGCGACGCCTTTCGTCCCGACACCTTCAGATCCGCCGGCAACGCAGCGTAGGTCTAGGGGTCATCTCAGGGGACCCGTCTGCACGGAGCGACCAAAGGGAGCGCAGGAAGATGGGGTGGATGATCCCCTAGACCGGAGCGAGGCTGCTGGCACCAGCGCAGCCCCCCTTGGGGGGGCGAGCACCGGGGGGACATACCGGGCTTCCGATCGTTACCCGGATGGGCGGAGACAGACGGCGACCGCAGCGCAGCGCAGCGCAGGGCGGCGGCTGGCTCCGGTGAGTTGGCCGGGAGACAGGTGCAGCGCACCTGGCTCGCGGCCTTACGAACTAGAGCGGAGATCAAGCCCCCAAACGCAGATCGCACAAGCACCCAGCCTGTGCGGCATCAGTGCGAAAATTGGCCAATTCAGGATACACCAGAGGATACGGAACAGGACACGTTAGAGGATACGATAGAGGATACGGCGGCCGGTAGGCCGCCCGGCTACTCTTAGCCCGCGAAGCGGGCTTCCGGTTCGGCGCGCGCGGAAATGGGGGCATATCGCCCCCGGAGTCAGATGTCTTTGCATTCGCCCTCCCATGCCCTCAACGGCGAGTTGCCCTCCCTTCCGCAAAAGGGGCAGGTGGCCGGGTCGGGTGCGGGGTCGATGCCTTCATAGGTCCAGCCATTGCCACATGACAGGCAATCATAATCGGCCCCGGCAAGTCTGCTCTGGTGCGAGAGGGCTTTGACGGCCGAGGCGATATTGTCGAACATCTGATAGCCGACATCCTGCGGTGTCCCGACGTGTGAGCGGACAAGGGCGGCGGCTTCGTCGAAGCTCAAGGGGCGCTCGGTGGGAATGGTCTGCGCAATTTCGAATGCTTCGCTCATGGGTGACGTTCCATCCTGAAGGGCAGGGGGGCACGCCTCGGGTGAGGCGTGCCGGATGACGGGATCAGGCGGCGTCCTGCATGAATGCTCCGCCTCCTTTCAGCCGGGCCATTTCCTCGTTGAGACGCCACAGGGCGCGGTTGATCTTCACGTCCGCATCAATGGCTTTGACTTCGCGGGTGGACACGCGACGGCGGCGGCCGTTGGCATCGCGCCCCCATGCCCGGAGACCGCCCCGGATGACGTTTTCCTGCACCACGTTTCCGACGGTCCACAGATCGGAACCGAGATCATCACGGCGGCGCGGGGCCAGAAGCTGGCGCGGCTCGATCGGGGTTTCGGCTTCCTCCCCGAAGCGGATTTCATGGGCCGCCCCGGCAAGGATCATCTGTTCGTCATGGTTCAGGGTGACACCGGACCAAGCGTCTGCGGCTTCAACCGCGCGGCAGCTCTCGGACAGCACCTTGAAGCTGCCCTCGATGACCTGCGCCATCACGTCGCCCTTGTGGTGGACGGACACGGAAGCAAGCTCCCGATCTGACACCATCAGCCCGTTAAGGCAGACCAGACGCATCAGCCCGGCCATGACCTTATAGGCGCTCGTGCCGTCATGGCTGTTGACGAGCACGACTTCCGGATAGATGCCGCCGACCTTGCGGACGGTTCCGGCTTCGCCCTTGTGACGGAAGCGGATCAGGTGCTTGGTAAAATCCGCCTTGCCCGGCACGCGCGAACCGCCCTGCTTGGCATAGACCGGCTCGAAGCCTTCTTTCCGCATTCCCGCGAGCACTTCATAAGTGGGGATGTAGGCGTATCGGTCGCTGCGGCTCTCGTGCTTGTCTTCCGCGAAGATGGACTTCGCCAGATGGCGCAGGGCTTCGTCGGACAGCGGATCGCGGCCGAGATTGCGGGAAAAGCGAGAAGAAACGAAGTGATTCATGGGTTTACCCTCCCGTGGCCCCGGTGATGGGGGAGACCGTCTCCCTCCTTTTCGTCCGGTGCCCTTATTATATACGCGATATAATAAGGGTCTGGCAAGAGAAAAATGCAAAAATTCTCCGGAAAAATTCCCGTTCAGCACGAAAAAACCGCTTGCCAAAAACCGGATCAAAGCCCCAGCCTTTCGTTCGACCTGCCAGCGGCAGGGCGAAAGGCAGCGCAGCGACGCCTTTCGTCCCGACACCTTCAGATCCGCCGGCAACGCAGCGTAGGTCTAGGGGTCATCTCAGGGGACCCGTCTGCACGGAGCGACCAAAGGGAGCGCAGGAAGATGGGGTGGATGATCCCCTAGACCGGAGCGAGGCTGCTGGCACCAGCGCAGCCCCCCTTGGGGGGGCGAGCACCGGGGGGACATACCGGGCTTCCGATCGTTACCCGGATGGGCGGAGACAGACGGCGACCGCAGCGCAGCGCAGCGCAGGGCGGCGGCTGGCTCCGGTGAGTTGGCCGGGAGACAGGTGCAGCGCACCTGGCTCGCGGCCTTACGAACTAGAGCGGAGATCAAGCCCCCGAAAAAACTCGCACGCATCATCAGAACAGGTCATCTAGGGAACAGGAACAAGCGATCTGATTTGTAAAACCTGATTAAATGGCGGTCTGGTGCAGTTTTAATTGAGAAAAATGTAATTTTCTGCGAAATTTCTGTTCCCACGAACAGGGAATCACAGCCATGAAGAGACTGTTTATTGCGATCGGGGCAGCAATGATCGGCGGTGCTGTTTCGTATTCACCGGCCGCCCATGCGGAGCCCTGTGCGGCTTTGTTGTGCATGGCCGGAATGCCGGCGACAGGTGCAGGTTGCAGCGGCCCGGTCGGAGAATTTTTCAGTATTCAGGTATGGGGCTTTTGGGGATACGAGCCAGGTGCAACGGCAGCAAGGCGTGCCGCGTTTTTGAACTCGTGCTCCGGGGCGGCGGCCAACGAAGCAGTCGTGCAGAGGATCATCGGGACGTACGGGACACTGCTCGCTGCGCCATGACGAAAGACGCGGTTCCCCTCATGGTGGCGCATGTCATGAGAGGAACCGCGAAGGCGGACGTGGGATGACAGGCCGATCGCTGTTAGTCGGCCAGTGCCGGTCGCCATTGCGCGATGATCGCGGCGAATTCCGGGCCAAGGGCAGGATCGAGCTGATCGGGGTAATTGCCGGCCTGACCAATCAGACCGAAAACGACTGTCATATCTTCCACGATGGCCCTATCGAGCGCCCATAGCGACGTGAGATCAAACGATCCGCACGATCCTGCATTCCACCATGCCAGCAGGAAATCCGCGACACGCCGCGATTGTCCGGTGTCACCCTTTGCAATTTTAATCAGGCGTGCCAGCGCCGCCCGTTCATTGTCCTGTTTCGCGGTCATGGGTCTTTTCCGTGGTTTGTTGGTTTGAGCTGGCGGGCTGTGAGCGTCACCCCACAAAGGGTTTCCAGGTCCATTTTGCGGTCAGGTCTTCGTCATCAATCTCGAAGCCCATCTCCTTCAGTCCGGTCAGGACCATGTTCACGAGGCGCATTCCCGGATGCTCGCGCATCCAAAGTTCTGCCGCTACGCGGACATAGACCGGCAGGCTGACGGAGAGCCCGACCAGCTCGCCCGTGTCGTCGCCCGTATGCGGTTTGAGACGCCGCTTGCGTTCGGGTACCAGATCCTCGGGCTCCACATGCACGCCGATCGTCTTCAGCGCCTGAAGGATGGCGCAGCGCATGGAGGTGTCGTTATCGTTTACATACTCTTCGAGCTGCCGGCGCACGGCGGGCTTGACGCGGAACAGCGTCAGGCGCGGGGTGCGATCAAGGACAGGGACAGCAGACGCGGATTCAGACATCGAAACTCTTTCAAGGCACAGATCCTCTCCTTTAACATATATCGGATATAATAACGAGAGAGCCGGCCGCCCGCTGCCGTGGGCAGGGTCAAACATGCGCCTCTCCGAGATAGATGCCATAGCGGGGCCGGATCTTCGATCCGGGCCGCAATTTCTGGTCCATTGCCCATAGGGAAACCGACATGCCGCGCCTGCGCGCGAGCTGCACGGCCGACCGTGCTGCCGTGTCCCGGCTTTCCTTGACGGCCAGGACCGACAGGTCCGGGCCGGCCAGATAGACATGGCGATGCTTCGCCACCCGTCGCGGCGCGAGGTAGGTCATGACACCAGCCCTCCCATACGCGATGACACCCGGCACGCACGCTCTAGCCCGGCCAGAAGATCCGCGAGGACCTGGCGGGGCAGGGGGTGGGTGCCAAGCGCCACGATCCGGCCGCCCTCCATCTGGACGGGCAAGCGGACCGACCCCACGCAGATATGTGCGGGAAAGGGGCCATCGGCGCCGACCGGGTATCCCGGCCGGGCAACAGACATCCGCTCATAGCGGCGGACGAGAGCTTCGTATCTCACACGATCAGTCATCGCTTCATCCTTTTATATCCGCGATATAATAGAGACACGGACATTCACCACGATCGTCCGTGCTTGCTGGTCTAGTCGCCCAAGTGAGCTTCCCCGGCTGGCTCAGCGTCATCAGGGGGCGGTTCCCGCAAGGCGGCATCGACCAGTGACCTGAGCCGCCATACGGGGACCATGATCCGGAAGGCCATCCCGTATGAATCGGCCGCGCTTTGCACCCATGAGCGGATACGCTCGACCGGCGCATTCTCTGCTTTCATCGCCACGGCCAAGCTCATGAGATGGGCCATCAGCTCGTCCAGCTCGAACTCAACCACGCGCAGGGCATCTTCGAGACTATGTTCGGCCAGTTTTTCAAAATCTGCCGAAATATTCTGGCGTTCTGCTTCCTCTGCCAGTTTGGCTTCCAGATGGGCCACGGCATCGACATAGCTCGTAAGATCCATCAGGACCATTTTCGCTTCGGTCCGTGCATCGACCATGATGCGCAGGGCAAGAACCGCGTCTGCCACGGGTCCGGTTCGCTTGCCATTCGCAGGACTGTCATCTGTCTGCGTCATGCTGTGCTTCCGGCCCGCATTTATTGACGATATGGCATTCATGCTGCGGTCCTCCTGACGAAATCACAAGAAAAACCCGTTTGTTTTTTGAATCGTTTCAGTCGATACGCAGCCCCGTGCTGTCGATACGGGAAAGAACGGTATCTGTTGTCATCCAGCCCGCCACCCGACCGAAGCCGATGAAGGGGACCAGGACGGTATAAACAGAGTCCAGATCGTAGCTGGTGCGCTGGTCCCGTGGACCTTCCCACAGGCATGACAGCATCAGCCCCTCGATCTCGGTGCCGTCGCTGCCGATGGTCGTGACCCACAGATCCGGCAGGACGGCGGCTTCGCAGGCGCGAACGCGGCCCTTACGGGTCCAGTAGGCCATCAGATCCGGCTTTGTCTTCATCGCCGAAATCGTGCTGTATTCGTCGCGATCCAGCCGGATCAGCGGCAAGGTATTGTGAAGAGGCGATACCTGTTTTTCGGCGTGGTCTTCCTTGGACATAGGGCTATCCTCCCTGTGCGACGGATCGAACGGTTTTATCCTCCCGGCCCGCCTCTAATATATACGAGATATAATAAAGAGGGTTCAAGAGAAAAATGAAATTTTTCTCGCGAATGGTGGAGAGGCCGGCAAGACGGCCTCTCTCCCGGATTCAGGCGCAGGCTGCCTGCTCTTGCTCGGCCAGTATCTCGGCATGGAAGGCTTCCATCGCGCGCTGGCTTTCTTCAGGGTCGATCAGGTAGGCATGAAAGCCGGTGAGGACGGTAAAGCCCGCCGCTTCCAGCGCCTGTTGTACCTCGGTGATACCCCATAGGGCACTCGCATACTCGGCCTCTTCGCGCTGCTCGTCGGGGACATATTCCAGGCCGCATGATGCGGCTTCATAACGGGCGATCGCGTCGTCCTCGGGGTCATCATACACGCCATACCTGATGCTGAGATCGACGGTCATGGAACTGGTGGCCTTGGCCTGTTTCATCGCATCTTCGAAGTGCTGGACATAATACATCCGATCACGCAGCTCGTTTCGGGTCGCATAGGAATCTTCCGAGGTATCATCCAGCCGGTCGGACAGGCGGCTGTACCATGCCTGCGTGTCGGTGATGGCGCGATCAAGAACGTCTGCCGGATTTGGGCGAGGTGGCATCTTTTTGGAGCGGAACAGAAAGCCCATCAGACCGGAAAGAAGTGACATAGGTTTACCCTCCCATGTTCGGACGGGGAGGGGGACGATCCCCCCACGTTTTCCCGCCCGGTGTCTCTATTATATACAAGATATAATAAGGG
>NZ_JBDNXK010000075.1:0-15838 GCF_047721705.1 Acetobacter sp.
TTCTGATTCCGATACGAATCAGTCCGTTCTTGTGGAATTATAATATGAATCTTTCTCTACAAAATTTTTCGACGCTTGTTTCAAATTCATGTGCTGTTGCGCAAAGTTCTTGCTCTTCGTTAGTGAGTTTCGCTGCTGGATCAGTAACGCGCGCTCTATTTGAAGCGAATGCGACGGTCGCATTGTGGATTCAGTACCTTATACTTCAGGTTCTTTCTGTTACCCGGCTCTCGACCTCTTTTGGAGATGATGTGGATAGCTGGATCGAGCAGTTTGGCATGACAAGGTTGGGTGCATCTGCTGCGACTACAACAGAAACATTCATAAGTCTTTCCCCGGATTCATCTTCTGCAATCGTTCCTGTGGGAGCTATTGTGAAGTCATCTGATGGAAGTATTCTGTTTTCAGTCGTTAAGGATTCCTCCAATGCCAACTGGTCTGAGTCATCTCAAGGGTATGTGAGACAAAAGGGCGTGGCCTCTATCACGTGTCCGGTAGTGTGCACCGTAGCGGGTTCTGTTGGAAATGTTATGTCAGGTGTTCTGAATATTTTAGGCACACAGATTTCCGGAATTGATACATGTACAAATATTTCTTCTGTCAGTAACGGGTATGATGAAGAAAGCGATGCTTCCGTCAAGTCGCGTGTCAATCTATGGTTTTCTTCGCTTTCCTCGGCAACCCTGACATCGATCGAATATGCCATTTCCAGTGTCTCATCCAGTATTGTCTATCAGATCGTAGAAAACAGGGATGTTGATAATTCCTACCGTTCCGGGTTTTTCTATGTTGCCATTGATGATGGTTCCGGTGATATTTCGGCGGATCTTCTGGGTAAGGTTAAGGATTCTATTGAAAATAGCCGTGCCTGCGGTGTTGAATTCTCTGTCATGCGGGCATCTGTTATTTATGTAAGTGTAGTTGTTCCTGTCGTTGTCAAAGAAGGTGTGGATGTGACGCCTATCGAGGCTGATATCAAGAATAGCGTATCGGATTATGTGAATGGTCTCGCTGTGGGTGCACTTTGCAGTTATACGAAAATATCCAGTGTTGCCTTGGAATCTGTCGAAGGTGATGTAACTTCCATGGGGGTAGTTACTGTCAACCAGTCCTCTCTGGATGTGGGTGGAAGTGTCGGTACTGTTGTTCGTGTCGGCAGTATTGACGTGTCTGTTACATACGGCTGATCAGGATTGACATGGCTACCGGTGATTTAAGTGATATTTCAAGTCGTATTCGATCGGCTCTTCCACAATTCTGGTTTCCTTCAGAGGCAGATAACAACACGCCCGTTCTCGATGCCATTCTGGCAGGTTTGGCGTGGCCGTGGGCTATGATGTATATGCTGCTGACCTATACACAGCAGCAGACACGTATTGATACCAGTACTGGGAATTTTATTGATATTATTTCTTCTGATTACTTTGGCGATACACTGCCTCGTTTAGTGGGTGAAGATGATGCTTCTTATATAGCACGCATCAAGAAGAACTTTTTTACGAAGAGAAATACGCGCCCTGCATTTGACGCGGAAATTTCCGATGCAACGGGCATTGTGCGTGTGCGTGAACCCTGGCGGTCCAATGATTGCGGAGCCTACGGGACGGCTGCATATGATAATGCAAATGCCTGTTATGGCTCCCGGACCGCACCGGGATGTGTCTTTGTTGAGGTGGCAGAGAATGCCGATCTCCAGACAGTCTCTCAAACGCTCCTTGCAATAAAATCCGAAGGTGTAGACGTTTTTATTGTTGAGCCTCTGTCTTCTTCATGAAGAGATGACATGTCTCGGTAGATTGACCAGATGTGAGCATTAAAAGAGAAAAATGTGAGGTGGAGAGAAGTTTCCAATATTTTCTTTTCTCCTTCTATATGGCGCGTGAACCTCGCCTTTCGACCGCAACAAATCCGTCATTGAAACGTCACTTGCTGATCCGGTGCGCTCAAAAGTAGTTAACAAAAAGTTTCTATTAGGTGGGCGTTCTGGGCCGACATGTGTCGGTGCAGGCGAGGGTTGTCGTCTGGAAAATACAGTGTTCTGAGTGTGTTGTGGTCAGCGGTTTCAAGGGAGGAGGCTGAAAGATCCTCTTAACTCAGGAAACCTGCGTCTACAAAACGATGATGCTGTTGCTCTGGGCGAGACTGGTTGCGCGGAGTGGTAAAGTTCATGACGTCTTCAATACTTTCGTCATCTGAGAGTGCAGTCTCCGTAGCTTCAGGGGATACCCTGACGGTTGAAGCGGGTGGGGTCCTTGAAGGTGGTATCGTCAAGGCGGGAGGAACACTTCTCGTTTCTGCATCTGGGGACGCTGAGGGCGTTGTCATCTCTTCCGGCGGTACCGTAAAGATTTACTCCGGTGGTTCCATTGAGAGCGCTCAGGCAACCGATGGGGGCAAACTGACAGTTTATGCTGGCGGCACAACCAGCGAAAGCGTAGGCGCGCTTGTCCTGAGTTCAGGCGGCGTTTCCATATCGGCGACAACCACAGCAGGCACCACCATTTACGTTTACAAGGGAGCCATTGCTTCCGATACGGTCATTCAGGGTACATCCGGCATCGTTCGCGTCTCGTCGGGTGGCGAGGCTCTCGATACCACTGTGAAAAGCGGTTCCTATCTCTGGGTTTCTTCCGGAGGATACGTCAGTGGCGTGGATGTGATCACAAGCGGTGGTTACGTCGGAATCAGTGCTGGCGGCACTGCTTCAAATGTCACGATCAACGGCGGATCGGGCCGTATTTCCGGTTACGGCGAGGATTACAGCCTCACCAACAGTGCCTATCTGTGGATTTCTTCTGGCGGTGTGCTGTCGAACGCGGTTTTTGATAGCGGCGCTTATGCCATGATGAGCAATGGCGCTATCATCCGCGAAGCAACGGTGCTCGATGGTGCGACGCTGTACGTGTCGGCAGGGGCAGCGACCAGCAACGTCACGGTCAGCGCGGGTGGCACGCAGCAGGTAGCTGGCAGCACATTCGGTGCGGTGCTGGCATCCGGTGGAATCGATGTTCTGACCAGCGGTGCACAGGGCAGCGGAGACACCATTGAATCCGGTGGGCTGGAAATTGTCAGCGCAGGCGCCAGTGTATCGGGCGAGATCGTCTCATCGGGTGGCGAACTGGTTCTCGTGGCTGGCGCGGAAGCGAGCGGGCTGGTTTCTGCAGGTGGCGAGATCATCTGGGCAGGCGCCATCCTTGAATCGGCTGGCGCTTTTGTCAGTGCTGTCTCACTGGATGATGGCGCGAGCGACAGCCTGTCCGTGGCAAGCAATACGTCGCTTGATGTGTTTTCCGGCATGGTTCTGACCTCCGCACAGGATGCAGGCGTTATCACGCTCGAAGCAGGCGCCGAAGCCAATGGCACAGTCGTGTCTTCGGGTGCGGAACTGGATGTGCATGGGGTGACGTCCGCGACGGTCGTGCAGTCTGGTGGCGTTGAGTTTGTCGAGCAGGATGGTGTTTCCGTTGACGGGACAGTCCAGACGGGTGGCGTGGAAAGCGTTATCGGTCAGGTCAGCGGGCTTGTCGTGGAATCGGGCGCGTCCCTGAATGTCAGCGCGGGCGGTGTGGCGGAAGGAAATACCCTCTCTGCCGGTGCTGTCGAGATGATCTGGTCCGGTGGTTCCGCCCATAACGAGACACTGGAATCTGGCGCAACGCTGGTGGTCATGTCTGGCGCATCAACCTCCGACATGACACTGGAGGAAGGCGCCAAAATCATTTCGGCCACGGTTGTCGCTACATCCAACGGCGGCGTGATTGATGCCGCGGCGAGCGTTCTGTCCCGTGCCTACATCGGCAGCGGTGGTGAACTGACTGTTTATGCCAGCGGCGACGCACAGGACATCACGCTCGACGACAATGCGAGTGCGACCGTCCTGTCGGGTGGTGTGGTCACGAATATTCAGGGTGGCACTCTAACCATTATGTCCGGTGGTCTGTGGACTGGTGGTTCGGAAATGACGGGCTACAGCCACGTATCATCCGGTGGCGAGGTCAGTGGCGTTGCGATCGGCAGTTCCGCGGCCCTGCGTATCTGGGATGGCGGACTGGGTGAAGATCTGACCGTGCTGGACGGGGGCAATATCTGGGAGCATACCGGTGGTGTCCTCTCCAATATCGTGCTCGAAGATAACGGCTATCTCGGGGTCAGCGCGGGCGCTTCCGCGTTCAACGTGGCCATTCACGGTGGGTCCGGACGCATTTCCGGTTACGGTTCGAATTACGATGTCGATAGTGGCGGTTACGTCATTATCTCCGCCGGTGGCGTTCTTGATGGCGGATCGTTCTCCGGTTCCGCCTCGGCCAACATGAGCAGCGGCGGCACGATCCTGAACGTGTCCGTCTCGGATGGTGCGGTGCTCAATGTTGTCACCGGTGCCGTCACATCGGGCGTTCACGTTGAATCTGGTGGTATTCAGAAGATCAACGGCACAACAGTCAGCGGTGTTGTTGAGAGCGGCGGTATCAACATTCTCTCTGCCGGAGCCCATGCTTCAGGCGATGTGATCGAAACGGGCGGTATCGAAGTCGTGTCGTCCGGCGCATCCGTCACCGGCGAAATTCTCTCTTCGGGTGGAACATTGCTGGTTCTGGAAGGAGCCGAAGTCAGCGGCACCGTTTCGGCTGGCGGCAATGTGGTGTCCGCGGGTGTGTTCCTGACCTCTGGCGTCATTGTGACATCGGCGGCAGCGGGCACGATGTCTGGCGTGACACTGGACACGGTTGCGGAAAGCGCCGTGGTCATGACCGGCGGTGAACTCGACGGTGCGACCCTTGTTTCCGGCGGCAATCTTTCCATCCAGTCCGGTGGTGTTGCCAGCAGCACGCAGGATGGGAGCTTAGTGACGGTTTCTGCTGGCGGCACAGCCAGCGGCACGGTTGTTGAAGGCTACTATGCTACGCAGGATGTATTCGGGTCCGCTTCGGACACCGTCATTGGCAGCGGCGGCACGGAAATCATCGAGACCGGCGCGGCTGTTTCCGGCAGTGTGGTTCAATCTGGCGGCACAGAAAAAGTGTCCGGAACAGCGGCCGGTGTTGTCACGTCCGCGGGAGGAATTACGGAAATCCTCGCTGGTGGCAGCGGGCAGGGTGATACGGTTGCTTCTGGTGGGTTTGAAATCGTCGCTTCGGGCGCAACCGTTTCTGGAGAGACGGTCGAAGACGGAGGCACGCTGATCCTGCAGGATGGCGCATCTGTCAGCGATATTACGTTTGCCGATGGCGGTCAGATTGTCAGCGCTGGCGTGATGATCCTGTCTGATGATCGGGTGGTTTCCGCAGTCGCCAACATCGCATCCGGTCTTGATCTTGAGGACTATAGTGAGACTGCCGAGGTAATGGCCGGGGGGGCTCTCACAAGCTCCACAATCGGCGCGGGCGCGACGCTGTTTGTTTCATCCGGTGCGGTCGCTCTGGCAAACGTTGTCGCGGGGGACGAGGAAGTTCTGTCTGGCGCGGTAGCGGCGGCAACCCTGGTCAGTGGTTATGATGCAGTTGAAGTCGTGCGGGATGGCGGCGCTGCTTCGGCCACGCAGATTGTGGCGGACGGTTCACAGATCGTCTCCTCGGGCGGCGCTGCGCTGGACGCGGTCGTCGGCGCTGACGGCACCCAGATAGTCTACGGCGCAGCCAGTGGCACCGACATTCAGTCCGGTGGATCAGCGCAGGTTTATGGCGTGATGACCGGCAGTGTCGTGGAGGATGGAGGCATCCTTGACGTGCTGACGTCCGGTGTCGCCGTGGGCAACACGCTTGCATCAGGTGCTATGGAAATCGTGAGTTCCGGTGCCGTTGCCTCGGGCGAGACAGTGGCCTCGGGTGCGACGCTGGTTGTTCTGGATGGCGGCAGTGCGGAAGACATCGTCAATGACGGTGGCACGGTTGTAACGTCCGGTATGGTCATCTGGTCCGGCACCACGATTGTTTCCGCTGTGTCGGGACTTGCTTCGGGCGTGGTGCTCGACAGTGCGCATACTTCGGCGACGCTCCAGTCCGGAGGCGAGGCCAAGGGCACGCTCGTGAAGACCGATAGCATCTTCACTGTGGCCTCTGGCGCAGCGGCGGTTTCTGACGTCGTGCTGGGGTTGGAGGACGTGGCGTCCGGTGGTGTGACAGAACTCACATTGCTGCTGAACGGGTCACAGACAGTCGAAGGCATCGCCAGCGCTACGGTCGTCGGGCTGGGTGGTCAGCAGATCGTCGAGACGGGCGGTGAAGCTGACGGAACCGTGGTGATCGCGGGCGGTCAGGTTGCGGTTTCCGGCATTCTCAGCGCTGCACATGAAAAAACAGGCGGTGTGGTCACAGTCGCATCCGGCGGTGTGGCGATTGGCGATATCATTTCATCGGGTGGTATCGAGATCGTCAGCGCGGGTGGTTCCGCATCTGAGGAAACGGTCGAGAGTGGCGGCACGCTGATTGTCCTGAATGGCGCGAGCGTTTCCGGAACGGTTGATTCGGGTGGCGCGGTTGTCTCCTCGGGAGAAGTATTCTTCAACAGCGCAGGTCTGCCGGTTTCCGCCACGAACGCACCGCTCAGCGGGGCGGTGTTGGAAGGTGAAGGTTCCTCCGCTCTGGTCCTCTCCGGCGGCGGCCTGGTGTCCGCAACGGTGGGTTCGGACACAACACTGGAAGTGGCCAGCGGCGGGATCGTGGCAGGCACGGTGGTGTCGGGCACCCTGACACTGGATAATGGCGCAGGTGCAAGCGCTACGGCCCTGCTGGACGGCGGCATGGAGACTATCGGATCGAGCGCCATGGATGCGTTCGCCGTCATCGGGGAAGATGGTTTCCAGAACGTGGTCGAAGGCGGTGTGGCGGTCAGCGCCCATGTTCTGTCGGATGGCACGCAGTCGGTTTACGGGACCGCAACTGGCACAGTCATCGAGGGTGGTAGCCAGTACGTCTATGGCACGGCTGACAGCACGGTGATCGGGGAAGGCGGAAAGCAGTATATCGCCGCCGGTTCCATGAGCGCGACGGTTGCTGCGGCGAATGCCGGTCTGACGGCTGGTGGCGGTGGCGGCGCCGGTGATGCTGGCTATGCAACCAATGTCGATATCCAGTCGGGTGGCTTGCAGATCGTCGGGGGAGCGACATCCGGTGTGGTTGTGGAAGCTGGAGGCAGCCAGACCGTCGGATCGATGGGCGGTGCGGTCAGCGAGACAATCTCCGGAAGCGTCACGGTTTCTTCCGGCGGTTACGTTCAGGATGTGACGCTGGCATCCGGCGGCCTGCTGACGCTGGCAAATGGCGCGTCGGCGGATGATGTGCGGTTGCTCTCGGGTGGCATGATCGACCTGTCCGATCTGGTGTTCGGTTCGGATGTAAGCGTTTCGCTCACCGATGGTTCTCAGCTGACGGTAGCGGGCGCTGATAGCACCGTTTCCATCGATCTCGATGGCGCCTACGATGTGTCGCAGTTCGCTCTCTCCGCAGACGCGGCAGGTGCTACGCTGCTGACCATCGCTCAGGATGGCACGCCCTGTTATGGCCGTGGCACACTCATCCGCACGGACCGTGGTGAGGTGCCGGTGGAGCAGCTTTCCATCGGTGACCGCGTGATGACGGCGGAAAATGGCGCATGTTCCATCCGCTGGATCGGACGGCGTGCGTATTCCGGCCAGTTCGCGCATGGAAATCGCGATGTTCTGCCAGTGATTTTCCGGAAAGGATCTCTCGGAAACAATCTCCCACATAGTGACCTGTCGGTATCTCCGCTGCATGCGATGATGCTGGACGGTCTGCTGGTTCCGGCTGTCACGCTGGTCAATGGTGTGTCCGTTCTTCAGGCAGAGCGGATGGACGAGGTGGCGTATTTCCATATTGAACTGGATAGCCACGACATCATCTTTGCCAATGGCGCACCGTCTGAAACCTTTGTCGATGACAACTCACGCGGCATGTTCCACAACGCGGCTGAATATGCCGCGTTGTATCCAGAGGCCGCTTCCGCTCCGGCAGTTTATTGTGCGCCGCGTGTGGAACAGGGCGCTGAACTGGAAGCCATCCGTACACGTCTGGCAACGATTGCCGGTGTAGCACAGCCGCTTTTCTCTGAAGGTGCTCTGCGCGGGTATCTGGATGCGGTGAGCCGCACTGAAATAACAGGCTGGGCGCAGACGGAAGGCAGTGCCAAACCTGTCCAACTCCAGATCCTTGATCGTGGTGTCGTTCTGGGAACCGTCACGCCTGATGCGATGCGTTCAGATCTCGGTGCGCAGGTTGGTTTCACCTTTGTCATTCCGGGTGGTCTGTCTCCCTTTGAACGGCATGTCATTGAGGCAAGACGGGCCAGCGATCACGCTCGTCTTGGCAATAGCCCATGGGTGCTGGATCAGACCATGTCCGCGCCTTCGCTTCTCAAGCATGTAGCTCCAGCGACCGACAGTGTTCTGGAAGGCTATGTCGATATCGTGACGCGTGAGCGGATTGGTGGCTGGGCCTGGACGCCGGAGGCTCCGGAGCAGCCGGTTGCGTTGCAGATCCTTGATAATGGTCAGTTGATTGCCGTGACGGTGGCCAATGGTCATCGCCCGGATGTGGCGGTGACCGGGCGCGGCCTGCGGTGTGGCTTTGATGTGCTGCTGCCCGAAGGTCTGTCACCTTTCACGCGCCACGTGATCGAAGTGCGGCGGGAGAACGATGGCGTTCTACTGGGTGCACCCGTAGTGATCGAAGCCGTCACAGTTCTTGATGAGGAAGCGGAAAAAGCCGTCAGCCGCCTGCTTGTTTCAGCATCCGAGGCGGAAGACGAGGAGCGTGTCCTGTCTTTCCTGCTGGGACAGGTCGATCGTCTGACCCGCCAACGTGCGGAACGGGCTGGGGGAACGTCCACGAAGCAGGCTCTTCATGCCAGACGCAGGCTTGGTCATGAGATTTCCGAAGAAGTCACACGCCCCCGTGCGCTGGTGATTGATGGGCTGCGTCCGGATGCGCATCGCGATGCAGGATCATGTGCCCTGTTGTCGCACATGCAGGGGCTTGTCGCTCTGGGCTACGACGTTTCCTTCGTGGCGGCAGACGAAATGAGCCGTAAGGAATGTCTGACGGATGCGCCTGACATCACCGTGCTGGCAGCGCCGTTCTATGCCAGCGTGGAAGATGTTCTGCGCAAACATGGAGATCAGTTCGCGATCGTTTACCTTCACCGGGAAGAGATCGCGAGCCGTTACATCCCGTTGACCCGACGGTTCCAGCGGCAGGCGAATGTGATCTTCAGCATGGCGGACCTTCATTTTCTTCGCATGGCCCGGCAGGCAGTCGTGTTGCAGTCACCTGAACTGGCGGCAAAAGCACGGATGATGAAGCAGGCTGAGTATGCGGCTATTCGGCAGGCGGATGCAGTGCTGGTTCATTCTCCGGAGGAAGCTGAAATGCTGCGTCGGGAGATGCCGGGAGCTTCTGTGCATGTTGTGCCATGGGGGGTGAAGGGATCAGTCGCTCCCACTCCTTTGTCGGAACGGAAAGACGTTGTTTTCCTCGGCAATTATTCGCATGCGCCGAATGTGGATGCGGTACGTTGGCTGGTGGAAGAAATCGTGCCGCGTGTCAGGGCGGCTGATCCTGCGATCCGGTTTGTGCTGGCTGGTTCGAACATGACGCAAGCTGTGAAGGAACTTGTGTGTGAGGGTGTCTCTGTGGTGGGCCACGTTCCGGATCTGGATGCATTGTTTGGGGCTGCCCGTCTCAGCGTTGCACCGCTTCGGTTCGGGGCTGGCATCAAGGGAAAGGTGCTGGAAAGTTTGGTGCGCGGCGTGCCATGCGTCATGACTTCTGTTGCGGCGGAAGGACTGGAACTGGACGAAACGCTATCCGGTCTGGTGGCCGATAGCGCGGATGATTTCGCAAGGCTCGTTGTGAACGCCTACAATGCTTCTGAAATCTTGAGCCCGGCATGTCGCCAGTTGATGGAACGATATGACGTCTCCTGTGTGAATGCGGCGTTGCAGATTGTTCTGGAAAGCTTTGGCGGATTACCCATGTCCCGCGCTGGCTGACGGGCAGAGATTAAGACAGCAAAAGGACCTGCCAATCGTATGATGAAGTAGGGTGATTAAGGGAAAGGCCGCAATACATTAAGTATTGCGGCCTTTCTGCTATGTAGTGGTGTTATAAAATTATGTGTGCTTGAAGCAGACGGTAGTTTTCTCACTTTTTATGCAGATTGTCTTATAGTGGACATTGCATGAAGGAGAATGTGATGAAACAGCATAAAGTCATGCTCGGTGGCCGAATTCTTTATCAGGCAGCACAACTCACCCACGCAGAAGCTTTTGCAGCCGCGCGGCGTGCCGAAGGCGTGGACTGCTACGTGCTCCCTGATACGACGAAGAAGAAGCGGGAAGCACGCATCAACCCACTGACAGGCAAACCCAGACGCTCTGGAAAAGCCTCTCCAGCGGCGACAGTGCAGGACACAATTAAAGGCTGAAAGATTGATGGTGTCCGCGGCGGGATTCGAACCCACGGCCCCAGGATTCATACCACTTCGACTTTCGCCGCCGCAATGTTTCCACTGCGTTCGTGGTCTGGACTGTCCCTTCACCATAGATCCTTGCGGATCAACAGGTGCTGCCCGTCCAGTCTCTACACCTTCCCGGCAGAACCGGGCTTGGCTCGGGATCGGCACAGCCAGTAAGGCCAAGCGTTCCCCGACTTTGAGCAGATCCACCATGCAGTTTCCCATCATGGCGCCCAATTGATTTAGGAATCCTGTGCTCTATCCTGCTGAGCTACGCGGACACACGCTTTCCCTTTAACCGAGCCGCCAGCCGATCACAAGCAGGGAAAGTTCAGATGAAAAAATCAAGATAATAGCCACGCCGTCTGAAAACTGGCATGGGGCCGTCCAGTGACAGATCAGGAGAGAGACGCGACACTCCTGACGCGTCAGTGCCGTCCACTTCCGTCAGCTCTATGGGCGTCTGGGACCCAGAGTTCCGTCTTGTGCGGGATGTCGTGCTTCGGTCGACCGCTCGGGACAGGACGGAAACGAGTTCAGTGGACATCATGATGCAAAAACCAGAAAGCGGAACATAGGCGTCAGGCTACCCTGACGCCTATGAACAGATTCTTAAAGCGGCGCGACTTCCTTGCCCGCTTCACCGAGCATCACTACGCCCGGCAGAATCTTGCCTTCCAGCCATTCCAGAAACGCGCCGCCAGCCGTCGAGACATAGCTCATCTCATGCAGAACACCTGCATGACGGAGCGCCGAAACGGTATCGCCCCCACCAGCAACGGTTTTCAGCTTGCCGGCTTCGGTCAGCTTCGCCGCAGCCTGCGCGACAGCATTGGTGCCTTCATCGAAAGGAGGCAGTTCAAACACGCCCAGCGGGCCGTTCCATACCAGCGTTTTCAGACTGGAGAGCTTTTCGATCAGAAGCGCCGTGGTCTTGGGACCGATATCCAGCGCCATCCAGTCAGCAGGGATTGCCGTGACATCCACCGTCTGTGTGGGAGCGCCCGCCATGAAGTCCTCGGCCACAACCACATCGACGGGCAGAACCAGATCACAGTTGCGTGCTTTCGCCTTGGCCATGATCTCGCGGGCCGTGTCAAGCATGTCCTCTTCTTTCAGGGACTTGCCGACCGAATAGCCCTTCGCCGCAAGGAAGGTGTTGGCCATCGCTCCACCGACCGCCAGCATATCCACCTTCTCGATCAGGTTGTTGAGAAGATCGAGCTTGGTTGAAACCTTCGCTCCACCGACAATCGCACCGACCGGACGGGCCGGGTTCTCCAGCGCGGTTTCAAGCGCGTTCAGTTCGATCTCCATCAGGCGACCGGCGAAGGAGGGTAGGTGATGCGCCACGCCTTCCGTGGAAGCATGAGCGCGGTGCGCGGCGGAGAAAGCGTCGTTGACATAAACATCGGCCAGTCCGGCAAGGCTCTTCGCCATTTCCGGATCGTTCTTTTCTTCACCCGGATAGAAACGGGTGTTTTCCAGAACGATAACGTCGCCGTCCTGCATGGCGGCAGCCGCATCCTGTGCGATCTTGCCCTGACAGTCGGGAACGAATGTCACCTTCTTGCCCAGCACTTTCGCCAGTGCTTCGGAAATCGGAGCGAGGGAGAGTTCGGGGACAGGCTTGCCCTTGGGGCGGTCGAAGTGGCTGACGACAATCACACGGCCGCCCTTGTCGGACAGTTCCTTGATGGTCGGAGCCAGTCGCTCGATGCGGGTGAGGTCGGAAATCGCGCCATCGCGAACCGGCACGTTGAGATCCGCACGAAGGAGGATTTTCTTGCCGCGCGGGTCAAGCGTGTCGAGCGTGTTGAAGGAGAGGTTAGCCATCGCTGTATCCTTTCCAGTCGCCCGTGTCGGTAACACCCGTTCGGGCAGTTACCGTCCGGGAACCATGATCTGGGGTGGCGGTCACGCCAGAACGGGTGACCGCCCGAAAAGTCTCAGAGTGCGCCGAAGACCGCTGCCGTATCGGACATGCGGTTCGAGAAGCCCCATTCGTTGTCATACCATGCGCAGATACGGACGAGCTGACCGCCATCGACAAGCGAGGTCTGCGTGGCGTCGAAGGTGGAGGAAGCTAGGGCATGGTTGAAGTCGCTGCTGACCAGCGGCGCGGTGTTGTAAGCCAGCACGCCCTTCAGCGGACCGGACTCGGACGCCTTCTTCACCGCTTCATTGACGGCTTCGACGGATGCCGGAATGTTTTTCGGCACGAAGTCGAGGGACACCAGCGAGACGTTTGCCGTCGGGACGCGGATGGCAGTGCCGTCCAGCTTGCCCTTCAGGTGCGGCAGAACCAGACCGACAGCGCGGGCGGCACCCGTGGAGGTCGGGATCATGTTCAGACCGGCAGCACGGGCACGGCGCAGATCCTTGTGCAGTGTGTCCACCGTGCGCTGATCACCCGTGTAGGAGTGGATCGTCACCATATAGCCGCGCACGATGCCGAACGCGTCGTCCAGAACCTTGGCAACGGGCGCGAGGCAGTTCGTCGTGCAGGAGGCGTTGGAGATGACCGTCATGTCAGAGGTCAGGATGGCCTGATTCACGCCATAAACGATGGTCGCATCCACGGCGTCGCCCGGAGCGGAAATGATGACCTTGCGCGCACCGGCGGCGAGCAGCGGGGAGGCCTTTTCCTTGGAGGTGAACAGGCCTGTGCACTCCATGGCGACGTCGACGCCCTGAAGCGGCACCTTGGACGGGTCACGCTCGCAGGACACGGTGATCGGGTCCCATGTGCGACCGTTCGCGGAGATGATCAGCTTGTTGCCGTCAACCTTCACGTCAGCCGGGAAACGACCATGCACACTGTCGTAAGCCAGAAGGTGGGCATTGGCCTCGACACTGCCGAGATCGTTGATGACCACCGGAACCACGTCCGTGCGACCGCTCTCGATGATGCCGCGCAGGACAAGGCGACCGATGCGACCGAACCCGTTGATCGCGATTTTGACTGCCATCTGCTCTGTCTCCGTATTCTTTTTCTTTTTATCGCCCCGTTGAAGGGCGTTGGTTGGACTTTACGATGGGGGACGGGCGCAGTCGCGTGTCCCCGCCGCGTTTCTGGGTTGCCGTCTGAGCGCGAACGGGCTGCTTGCGTGTCATGGCCAGCAGGTCATGCACACGGTTGCAGACAGCTTCGGGCGTAACGTCTGCGTTCTGGTACAGCGGGTTGAACCCGGACGCCATACTGAATTCTTCACTTCCGATGAAAATTCCCGTGTCGCCAAGCCAGCGCTCCCAGCCAAACCCCGATGCCGCCTCGATGGCAACCCGGGGACGTGTTCCCAGAACGGCCTGACGATACTCCGCGTCTTGCCGTTCGAACAGCTCCCAGCAGGGCAATGATACGACAGCAGCTTTGGTGCCCAGCTCCAGAAGCAGTTTCTGTGCCAGCAGCGCGATGCGGACCTCCGGCCCTGAGGCGATCAGCGTGACATCCCGCTGATCCTGTCCACCTGCGGCTTCGGCAAGAACATAGCCACCATATTCCGGTTTGCGGCCTTTGTGTCCGTGTATTGCCGCAGAGGGTGCGACAACAGACCCAGCGGACAATTCCCGGCCCAGCACCAGAACGGCAGGGCCATGACGCCATGCGAAAGCCGATAGCCATGCTGATGCAACTTCCTCCGCATCCGCCGGACGGAACAGCGCAAGGTTGGGCATGGCGCGGAGGCTGGCGAGTTGCTCCACCTGTCGCCAAGGTGGAGTCGCGACAGCGTGCGGGTCGTCTTCCACCAGCACGAACAGAAGGCGCCGTCGCGACAAAGCTGCGAAGCGGAGGGCAGGTCGCATCCGGTCTGCGGATGACAGATCGGCAATGCCGCAGGACAGAATGCCACCATGCAGAGCGAGACCGTTCATTAGGCCCACCATGGCAGGCTCACGGGGGCCGCAGGCAAGAACGTCATCCCGTTCGCGGGAGGGGGTGTTTTCTTCGTTCAGACGGGCCGAATGGCCATGTCCGGCTGAAAGGGAAATGAATTCGGGCAACAGGGCAGCCAGAATGTCTCGCCCGGCCAGTCCGGCCTCGACGAGAGAAAGCGAGGAGCCAGTGGCACTGACATCCCGCATGAAATCGTCCTCCAGACGCTGCGGCGAACGGCCTTCGAGTGTGCGTTCGAACTCCGCCCGCAGAGGGTGTCGCGCCAGCCGACGCAGCCAGCCCCGTCTGGCCGCGTCCTGTCTGCGTTTAGGTGCCTCTCGCCAGCTCTGCATTGTGAAACCGGAGTCGAGATGAGTGGGGGGTGCGCTGTTTGACTGCGTGCACAGGATCAGCCCCGGACGACGCAGGCGCTGTGCCGCATTCAGCGTGGCTTCAAGCGCCAGCGGATCAGCGCCATCCACCCGCCGGATGGACCAGCCGGAGGCCTCGATCCGGTCCAGCGCGAGAGCAAGATCGGTTTTTTCCTCGGGTCGGCGTGTGGTGTCGGGAACAATGACAGTCAGACGATCAAGGCGCAGGCGTGCAGCCAGAGCCGCCGCTTCCAGCGCCACGCCGGTATCGAGATCCCCTGCCGCGGCCAGCAACCACACGCGATGATCGACGAGGGATCGGCCAAAGCGGCGCGTGAGGACTTTTTCGGCCAGAGCCATTCCCGCCGCAGCAGCAATGGCCTGACCGGGCAATCCACCTGCGAGACCGAACAGTTCCTGCGCCATGTCAGGTGTTGTGGATCGACCACCTTTGGCGCTGGTAAACGATGAACCGGAAAGGGAGAGAAGCGCGTTCCGTAGGGGGAGCAGGCGTGTCGATGAGACGAAAAACCGGTCCCGGTCCGGCCAGAGTGGCGCGGCCGTATCGAAGCGGAGAACGGAGCGCCATAATACGGTGGCTACCAGCCAGAAGGGCTCGGGAATCGCATCTTCAGAAAAGGACGATAGACCGGTCTTCGCGGCATGTTCGCGCACGGCCTGCGCAAAACCATACGCAGCCAGCGCCTCTGCCGATATCCGGGCAGGATGCTGCGGGTCATCCGGCATGTCCGTTCCTTCCCCAATGCGTTACCTGCTTCTGATCATCCAGAAAAACGGATTTATAAAGGCCGTCAGACGTTTATTGCAGTGGGATCAGGCCTCAAGGCATTTCACTCGGCGCAGGGCAGCGCTATGGACATGGCTTGCCCGTCCCGCAACTTCCTGCCACCGTCTGCGCCATGCCGTCTCACTCCGCACCAGATCAGAAGTCTCCCCAGAGGATCGTCGCCCGACGATCCCGTAAATTTTCGCAGGATTCCGCCACCCGGCGCCATCTCCTTCAGGGAGGGCTTGCTGGCGTGGCGCTCGTGCTGTCGGGGTGTGACCTGCTGGACCAGCGGACCTTCAACCCACGCGCCTCCCGGCCACCGAAGGTCTATAT
>NZ_JBDNXK010000076.1:0-15683 GCF_047721705.1 Acetobacter sp.
TATTATTACATTTTATGAAATATAAACGGAAGAATTGATCAGGCAAAAAATATTCCTTTTCGTTATTATTGCGAAAATTTCATGCCGTAACGATAAAAATTAGTTATCAGTTAAAATAACAGACGACGTCCGCTTTTTCTATTGTAATGTTGGCAAGCGAGCTACGGTGTGCCAAAAGGCGCCATCACAAATAGGTTAAGGTTTTCATAACAAAAGGTCACATTGTGGAAATATTGATCTTCCTCATGTGCATGTCAGTCAATTCAGTGTGGAACTAAGGGGACGGACCATGAGCGTCTTCGCGCCGATGCAAGGTAATTTCTCATCCATGACAGAAAATGAGCATTGCAAGTCGCAAGATGTGGCGTCTGAGCAGGATACTGTAGTGGTGCAAAAAGGTTGGCAATTAGCCGCAAAACGGTTTCTCGACGTCCTGGCAGCGTCCTTTTTGTTGCTTTTTACTCTGCCTGTGCTGGCCATTATTGGCTGTTTGGTGCGTAAAGACGGCGGCCCAGTTTTTTATGGCCATGAGCGCATCGGCCAGAATGGCGTTCCTTTCAAATGCTATAAATTCCGCTCGATGGTCGTTGACTCTGCATCCGCCCTGGAGCGTCTTCTTGCTACTGATCCTCAGGCTCGGAAAGAGTGGGAGGCGACCCGTAAACTGACGCGCGATCCACGGATCACGCTCGTCGGACGCGTGCTGCGCAAAAGTAGCCTTGATGAAATTCCTCAGCTCTTCAATGTGTTGAAGGGGGATATGAGCCTTGTCGGTCCGCGTCCCGTCGTTTCAAAAGAACTGGAATATTATGGTCCGGCAGCCCGCTATTATGCAGCCGTCCGTCCCGGCATTACCGGCCTTTGGCAGATCAGCGGTCGAAGCGATACCACTTATGCAGAGCGTGTTGCGCTTGATTCCCAGTATGTCAAGAAATGGAATCTGAAGCTCGACATCCTTATTCTGCTCAAAACTCTACCGGCTGTTCTGCTGCAGAAAGGGGCCCGGTAAAGCAATTGTTTTTTATTGTGGGCAGGATGCTGCCGCGGAACCTTCTGCCGCATGCTTGCTTAAGATGTGATAGTTTTACGTCTAATTCCCTTCGTATATCTTGCTTTGTGGATTCCCCGCGATGAATGCCGTTCAGCTTCCTGCGTTAGATGGACCGTCGGCGCCAGCGCCAGATCCTTCCCACGTTTCACCTGTGAAGGTGTTCGACATCATCCGCCGCCGTAAAAAGCTGGTGTTGTTGGTGATGCTCGGCATCAGTATTCCGGCAACGGCGGGCATTCTCACGCTGAAACCCTATTACGATTCAGTCGCGTCTCTGATGATCGGAACACGCCAGGCGCAGTTCCGTGACCTTCAGGCGACACAGGGTTCGCTGGATGTCGATACGGTCGCCATCAATACCGAGGTTGGCGTTCTCAAAAGCCCTGCCATAGCAGCCGCGGTCGCTGAGCGGCTGAACTTGGTGGATGATCCTTATTATAAGGCAAAAATGGATGCGGTCCCGCTCAAGGCGCGGGTTACGAAATGGATTTTGCAAAAGCTGGGCAAAGCGCAGCCGGAAGTGCCGCTGACACCGCAGCAGAAGTTACAGGTCGTGCGCGATCTGCTCACGCAGAACATCACGATTCTCAATGACGGTCGTTCTTACCTCATCACCCTGAATGCGAGCACCGGCCGCGCCGATCTGAGCGCCAATATAGCCAACGCTTTTGCTGACGTTTATCTGGACTTCAAGCGTCATATGAAGATTGCCGCCACATGGCGGGCCAATGGTCTTCTTGACGAGCAGATCGTCCCCTTGCGCCAGCGTCTTCAAAAAGCAGAACAGGCGGTTGAGCAGTATCGGGAGCAAAACGGCCTTATTGCCGCTGAAATAGATCATTCTGGCAGTGCGAATGCGCCTTCTGGCATTACCGTTGCGGACCAGCAGCTTGTTGAAACCAACCGGGCTCTGATTGCGGCGCAGGCTGATCTCGAAGAGAAGCGCGCGCGTGCGGCTCAGGTGCGCACAGGTGCAGGCAGCTCAAGCGATGTTCTGTCATCTCCTCTTGTGCAGCAGCTTGTGGCTCAGGAGGCGGGGCTTAATGCCCGCGTTGCCAGTCTCGCCAGCACGGCGGGGGATGCTAATCCGGAACTGATGGCTGCCCGGGCTGCGGCTGCGCATGTGCGGGACCAGATTGCTCAGGCGACATCTCGAATATCGACAAGCACGGATAAGGATCTACACGGCGCGGAAAGTCGTGTGGCCGCTCTGGCTGCTAAGGTGGATCAGCTCCAGGCGCATGTTGCCAGAGAAAATCAGGCCAATGTGACGCTGAAACAGCTTGAGAGCGAGGCGGCGGCGGCACGGGCAGTCTATCAGGATTATCTGGGTCGTTATGCCCAGACATCCACCGAAGCCACCCTGCAGGAACCTGAAGCGGAACTCATCAGTCGTGCCGAACAACCGATTGGCATTTCAGGTCCGCCGAAATCCCGCTTTATTCTGATTGCCATCATATTCTCAGGTCTTGTCGGCGTTGGCGTAGCCCTGCTGCGGGATCGTATGCAGAGCGGCATTCGCGAAGCCGATGAAATAGACACGGTGCCCGGCCTGTTCAGTCTCGGGGTGCTGCCAACTTTCAGCGGTTCCCTGACCGACCTCTATCAGGTGCCGGCAAAACCTTCGATCTATGTGGAAATGGTCGAAGCCGTAAGGACGATCCTTTCGTTTGGTCGGAGTCGGTTCAGAGCGAAGACGGTGGTCATCACGTCGGCTGGTCCAGAGGAAGGCAAAACCGTCCTCGCACTCTCTCTCGCTGGCAACACCGGTCGGGCAGGAAAGAAAGCCCTGATCCTTGACTGTGACACGCGCGGGCCATCTGCTCTCGACGTTGTTCGCAACAGCCGGGGAAGTAATCGGGCTAGTCTGAACAAGGCTATCGTTGCGCGCCTTGAGAAGCATGAACTGACGCGCAATGTGTTGCCGGGCGTCGACGTCATGACGCTGGCGGGCTGGAAATCACCTAACGACCGGATGATTCCCCCTTCGGTCATCAAGCATGTGCTCGCGGACCTGAGCCCTCACTACGACATGATCATTCTTGATACACCGCCACTTCTCGCATTCCCCGACGCGGCTGTCCTGTCCCATGAGACAGACGGTATCGTGTTGGTTGCGAAGTGGGGAGAAACCACGACGAGTGATCTGAAGGGTGCGATGCGTCAGCTTGCGACTTACGATGCCCGTGCTCTGGGTTGCATCCTGACGCAGGTGCCAATTGGTGCCACGGGAGGTTTAAGCGGAGCGCCTCTCCAAGTTTATCGTCATTATGGTGTGCTGGCGTCCTGATATGAATTCTTTACCTTTTGCAATCAACGGCCGTTTCGCGACGCAGCCACTGAGTGGAGTGCAGAGATTCGCGGGTGAAATCACGCGCTCTCTAGCCACAATGAACTGGGACAATCGTGGCCGGCCGGTGCTGTTGACGCCTCAAGGCCGTCTTGCTGAAACATTTCCCGCCAATCTTGAGATCCGATCCTATGGCCGACTGCATGGTCAGGCTTGGGAGCAGTTTGAACTGCCGCGCGCGGCAAAAGGCCGTTACCTTCTGAATCTTGGAAATACGGCGCCTGTTCTCAAGAATGATCAGTTGGTTGTGTTGCACGATGCAGCTGTCTTTGCGCAGCCGGCTGGATATTCCTGGAAGTTCCGGTTGTGGTATAAAATTCTGCAATCGCTGCTGTGCCGCACGAAAACCCGTATCGTAACAATTTCTCGTTTTTCGCGTGACGAACTTGCGCGTCATCTTTCCATTGATCCGGGTCGCATCGCTGTCATTCCAGAAGGTGGAGAACATATTGCCCGTTTGACGCCGGACACTTCCATTCTTGAACGCCATAATCTGACCGGAAAGCCCTTCGTGCTGGCGGTGGGAAATCTGGCGCGGCATAAAAATCTGGCCGGACTGGGTGCGCTGGCCCGGAAGTTGGGTGAGAAAAATATTCCACTCGTTATCAGTGGCGGTTTCAACCCGGCTGTATTTGCTGAATCAGCGCCTTTGCCTCAGCCTGCTCTTTATGTCGGCCGCGTGTCGGACGAAGAGCTGCGGGCACTGTATGGAGCGGCCTCCTGCTTCGTGTTCCCGTCTTTTTACGAGGGTTTCGGTCTTCCTGCCGTGGAAGCCATGGCGTGCGGATGTCCTGTGGTGGCAGCGTCAATTCCCGCTCTTGAAGAAGTATGTGGTGAAGCGGCACTTTTTGCGAGTCCGTTTGATCAGGAAGCGATCAGTCGTTCCGTTTTTGAAATACTTGAAAATCAGGATGTTGCGCAGAAACTTAAGGAAAAAGGGCTGGATCGCGCCAAGTCTTTTACTTGGGATGAAGCCGCGCGGCAGTTGGTCGGAATTGCAAACGAGGGGAGTCTGTGACGATGACACGGATGCTGAAGTCTGCCTTGTTTGTATGCTTTCTGCTTGTAACGACAGGAGCCAATGCTCAGGAATTTTCTGATGACAGCGTTCTAGATTCAACGAACGAGATTTTGCCGATACGCAAAACAGCGAAAATGCCCGTTCTCTGGTGCAGCGCAGCCAATCCTGACCGGGGGGAATTCTATCTTAGCCAGTTGCGTCGTATGAAATCGACATCACCCGTCGTCATCGGATCAGTCAGTGGTCATTTTGCCCAGACAGTGAATGCCCGTTTTGGCATGCACCTCGCAATGAACATGAACCATTGTAATGTCTTCCGGAGCGCCACTACGGCCTCCGCCGCACGCGCCACCGCTATTGCACGGGCAAAAAAACAGGCTCTCGTTGTGCGCGATCCGGGTATTTTCTAAATGTTTTTGAGAATGATGGGTATTCGTTCAGAAGTGTCGGCCTTCACCGTAGCAGTGCGAGGCCGCAGGTGATGATGAATCCCCATAATCCAAGACCGAGTGTGGCCCCAAGAAAAATTCCGCGTGCTGATGCAAGCTTCGGATCCTTGCGTGCATCGCCCGCGCTTTCTCTCCGGCCATTAAAGGGAGGACTGCTTATGCTGCTTGAACTGAACATTGTAAGTACGCTTTTCCCATTGAGCCCTGCACCATTACCAGTGACATAAGGTTGTAAATTTTTTCTGAATGTAGCTGTCAGACCATATCCTTTAACTGACCCTTTGCAGGGTAAAATTTTTCTCTATTCCCCAACATTGAGGAGAGACGACGTGAGTGAACCAAATTCGGTGCCAAAAGTAGCAATCGTTCATGAATGGCTCGAAAGTTACGCTGGCTCTGAAAGAGTGGTTGGTGAATTACTTAACGTCTTTCCCGAAGCTAAAGTTTTCTCGGTTGTAGATTTTCTTCCTCAGAAAGAACGTTTCTTTCTTGGAAACCGTAAGGTCACGACCAGTTTTATTCAGAAATTGCCTTTCGCACGGAAGCATTTTCGCAACTATCTTGGTCTTATGCCAATCGCTGTCGAGCAGTTCGACCTCAGTGGTTTCGATCTGATCTTCTCCAGCAATCATGCCGTTGCCAAAGGCATCATCACCGGGCCGGACCAGTATCACATCAGCTACGTTCATTCGCCGATGCGATATGCATGGGACATGCAGGCAGCCTATCTGCAACAGAGTGGTCTTACACATGGCCTGAAGGGCCTTTTCGTGCGGTGGCTTCTTCATCGCCTGAGAAACTGGGATGTTCGCTCCGCGACGGGTGTGGATGTGTTTGTCGCTAATTCCCGTTACATCGCCCGTCGTATTCGCAAGGTGTATCGCCGCGATGCGCTGGTCATTCATCCGCCAGTCGATACGGATGAATTTGTGCCACCACAGCAACCAGCATCACGGAAAACATATCTCATCGCCGGGCGGCAGGTGCCTTACAAACGGGTTGATCTGATTGTTGATGCCTTCCGGCGTATGCCGGAGCATACGCTGGTGGTTGCAGGGGACGGCCCCGAGAACGAAAAAATCCGTGCGTTGGCCGCTGGTGCGCCCAATATCATTCTCCGTGGAAAAGTGCCGCACAGCGAACTGCTTTCTCTCATGCAGAATGCCCGGGCTTTTGTCTTCGCTTCTGAAGAGGATTTCGGCATCACACTTGTAGAAGCACAGGCCTGCGGAACGCCTCTCATCTGCTTTGGCCGAGGCGGCGCTCTGGATATTGTCAGGGAACAGGGGGATCCGGAAGGGCAGACTGGTGTGCTGTTCAATCAACAGACACCTGAAGCCGTGATTGAGGCCGTAAAGCAGTTTGAAGCGGTAAGAGATTCAATTACTGCCGAGCAATGTCGCGAAAACGCTCTGAAGTTTTCCAAAGAGGCGTTCCGCACGCATATTCGTGATCTCGCCACCAAGGTTCTTTCGGAAGCCGATTAGAAAGATAAACCGCGATCTTACAGACTAGGGACAGAATATTTTCCCCAATCTGTGGGGTGGCGCCCTCATGCGACCACCCTCAACGGTGGGCGCTAATTGAAATGCCGGATATGTGTGAGAGACATCATTGCCAGCTTCATCATGCGTATCTAGTTAAAACAACGGTGACCAGTAATACTTGATGGGTAATATAAACGTTCTTCTCGGTCCTATTAGTGACTTTGCCGATCAAGCTGTTCTCACACCAATCGAACTTGCTGTCTGCGTGGCACTTTTCCTTTTTGGACGCACCAGAGACGCTCTTGTCTGGAGTTGCGTTGTCGCTGGCGGCGTTTTTGTTATCTGTGTCCTGAAACTCTGGTGTGAACGCTGTGGCATTCCCAGTCATCGCGTTCTTTACAGTCCGAGTGGCCACACTTTCGGTGGGACTCTCGTCTATGGCGGCCTACTGGCGCTTTTCTGTCGTCAGAAATGGGTTGTTCTGGCGGGAAGTATTTTTCTGGCTGTCCTGTTCGGTGCGACACGCGTCGCATTGGGAGTGCATACAACGGTTGAGACCATTGTCGGTGGGTTTGTCGGGCTTGCCGGAGTAGGCGTTCTGTATGCTTTATTGAAGCGGTCATCATCGCCTCCCTCCCTGAGGGTGAAGGCTGTGACATTGATGATCGTTGCCGTGTTAGGATTTTCTTTGCACGGTTACCGCCTCGGCGTGGAGGGGTGGCTGCAACGCACAGCTCTTGTTCTGGGTGACCATCTCGCCTGTCAGTCAGACGTATGAAGCGAAAGCGCGCGCCAGTTCTTCGTAAATAGGCTTCTTGAAACCGACATTCAGCGTTGTCAGAGCGCTGAGCGGCACCCATTTCCAGGCATCAAATTCCTGATGGGCGTCGAGATCCAGCCGTATCTCGCTTTCAGGACCAATAAAGCGCAGTGCATACCATTTCTGCGTCTGGCCACGATATCGTCCCTTGAGAGCCTTCCCAATGAGTTCTGCTGGAAGATCGTAACTCAGCCATTCGGGGTGTTCACCCTGCAGAGTGAGTGAGGTCATCCCTGTTTCTTCGGCGACTTCGCGGAACACAGCCTTATCTGTTGCTTCGTCGACATCAATGCCGCCCTGAGGGCATTGCCACACACCGTCATCCGGTCCTCCACCGGCTCCGGGCATATCCGTGCGTCGGGCAACAAAGACCTCACCCTTCTGGTTGAAGATGACCGCCCCCACATTGCGGCGATAGGGCAGGGAGGCGGCTGCAATCAAAGCTTCTTCTCTCATGTGATTATTATCAGTGCGCATCCTGTTGTGGAGGAGGCAGAGGAGCAGCAGTCACTGCACGCTTGCCCGATGCTGCGCCAACTTTTTCTTCGGCTATGGAAGGCGAAGACCCGGGTGGGACAACCACATGCAGCATTCGACTTTGAGACACACTTGGTCTGGAAATGTCATTACGGGAAAGCGCGCTGACCGGAACCAGCGAAACGCCCTGAGATGCGAGTGAGTGGACCCATTCATTCATCCGTTGAAGCAGAACAGGCCGCATGGGACCGGCAACAGCAATGGCCGATCCTCTTGATTTCGCGAGGGCAACCAGACGTGCCAATTGTCCGTCCACTCCTGTTGCATCTGCGTTGGTGTCCAGTGTCATGGAAGCATCACCGCCCATCACGGAGCCGGGTCTCTGCGCACCCGGTGTGGCGTTCAGGTAAAGCAGGCCGCGACTGTCCAGTTCATGTGCAACGAGTGAAAAGTCAGGAGATTGAGCGTAGGCGTCTCCATCCAGTCCGGAAAAGGCGTTGGTGACACCGACATATCCATTGAAACGGGACAATGCCCATTCCAGATTTTCCTTGTCCTGAGCCGTCGAATGGTCGTAGCCCAGCGCACGGGGACCTTCGTCATCCATGGGAGCCGTCGATGGCTGCATGGGGAGCGACAGGAAAATCTCGTGACCGCGCTGACGGGCTACTTCGGCGAGTGGCTTCCGCGCAGGCGCATAGGCCGGCACTGCAAACGAGACGGATGCTGGCAGATTGCGTGCTGCGTTCAGGCTCATTTCTTCCGACAGACCGAAACCGTCCAGCAGAATGGCGATCCGTGCGTTTCCCTCTGGAACAGAGGGAACGGCTGCTGCGTAAATGTTCCGGGGCAGTTCACCATTCGGCCCACGCTTGGGAAGGCTGTGACCTGGATCATTGGCCACAGGCTCCAGCATGTCGGGACGTGGAGGCGAGATTGGTGGCACACCCGGCGTGACTTCCGAGATGGAAGCCGTGTCCTGATCTGCGTCGTTGGCGGTAGATTCTGGTGCTGCAGGGGGTGTCGCTACCGGGGCCGCTTCTGGCGTGGGCTGCTGCTTTTCCGCGCCTGCTGAGGGGGCAGGAAGCGTCCTTTGATGGTGGAATAGTGAAACCACCTGCAGACCAAGTCCACAAAGCAGCGCCGCAGCGGAAACGCCCCCCCAGAACCGGACAAACAGTCGTCCGTTGGACGGCATGCGTTCCCACATGGAAGCAGCCGTCGCTGCGCCCGAAGTCGAAAGATGTGGACTGTCGTTAGTGATGGGGGGCCTCATTCTTTTCAGGTGCGGCTGGTTTTGACGGATGCTGCACAGGCGGAAGAGATGCCACTGGATCTGGCGCGGCAATGCCCGCCATGCTGCGTGCCAGTCGCAGACCTTCCTGCAACTGGAAATCCGTCGAGGGTTTCGTCAGATCGAAGGCAGGCCAGTTTTCTGGCGGCTCATCCGGAATGTTCTTTGCAAGAGCAGGAAGATCCGAGCGTGCCGGGGGCTTGGTCTGGTTCCCGCCCTGATTTTTCAGGATATGGGACAGATCGGCCTCACGGATGCTGAAGACGGGATCTTCGCGGCTTTCCTTCACCACCACATCAGGGGCAATGCCAAGTCCCTGAATGGAGCGACCGGATGGGGTATAATAACGCGCCGTTGTCAGGCGGATGGCGCCATTGCCGGGGATCGGCATGATGGTCTGCACCGATCCCTTGCCGAAGGTCTTGGTGCCGAGCAGAACGGCGCGATGATGGTCCTGCAACGCACCGGAAACGATTTCACTGGCGGAAGCAGAGCCACCGTTGATCAGCACGACAATCGGCATGTTGTCGGTGATGTCAGAGCCGTTCGCATCCCACCGCTGGCTATCTTTCGGGTGACGAGCCCGGGTAGAGACAATTTCACCACTGCGGATGAAGGCCGATGAGACATCGATCGCCTGCGTTAGCAGGCCACCCGGATCGTTGCGCAGATCCAGTACGAGACCGCCGGTCAGTTTGCCGCCAGCTTTCTTCGTCAGGTCGTTATAGGCTGCCTTGAGCTGCTGGCCGGTTTCCTCGGTAAACTGCGGAATGCGGATATATCCCGTCTTGTCATACAGCTCCGCGCGGATCTTCTCGATCTGGATGATGTCGCGGGTCAGCGTGACGACAATCGGCTTGGTGGTCTTGGCGCGAATGATCGTCAGGGTGATCTTCGTGTTCGGCTTGCCGCGCATCTTCTCGACGGCATCGTTCAGCGGTGCGCCGTCAATGTTGTGGCCATCAATGGCGACGATGTAGTCACCGGGTTTGATCCCGGCCTTCCATGCTGGCGTGCCGTCGATGGGAGAAACGACGCGCACATGTCCGTCCTCTCCCTGCACCTCAAGACCAAGCCCGCCAAACTTGCCGGTCGTCTGGACCTGCATGTCCGCATACTGCTTCTCGGTCATGTAGGAACTATGGGGGTCGAGGCCGCTCAGCATGCCGTTCAGCGCATTGGTGATCAGATCACGGTCAGAGACGGGATCGACATAATTCGCGCGGACGAGATCGAAGATGCTCCCGAAGAGGGTCAGCAGCTTGTACGTTTCCGCGTGGTTGTTCGCGGCATCCTTGGACGCAGCCGGGGCGGCCTCGGCATGAGCGCGGGCGATGAAATCATAGTGCCCATGCGGGTTTGAAAGGGCAGACGCAGCCGTCAGTCCGCACAGAACCGGGACTCCGAACAGTAAGGCAGTGCGGAACTTCATATAACGCGGTCTCCTGTTACCTGACGCTCTCCGGTGGCGTTCAGGTCCTTTCTCTTTCGGCTCGAATCGTCCCTGTCGGCACGCATGATCGGATGATGTTCTTACCAAAATGAATATTGCCCTCTTAGCCGCTTATCGCGCCTGCGAAAACCGCTTCCGCCAAATTGCCGTTCCGGTCAGAGTAACTGCCTTGGATTGACGGATCGTGTGCCGTTCCGAAGCTGGACGAGAAGGTTTCCGCCACCCGCTGGCATGGACCCCACCGCGGCGCCTTTCGCCAGGCTCTGGCCGGGTGCGACATTGAGGTTTCCAAGCCCTGCCAGAACGAAACGATATCCGCGCCCGCAGTTGAGAATGAGCATCTGGCCATAACTGCGAAAGGGAGACGCGAACTCGACAGTTCCCGCGCAGGGGGCTCTCACACCGCTTCCACTGGAAGCAGCGTAGGTGTTTCCTGAAGCCGTTCCTGTATCGGTTGATTGGCCCCATGTCGTGAGAAGGTGCCCTGTAACGATTCCATCTCCCCCACGACCGGAAACAGGAAGGGAAGGTGGAGGCGCCACATCCTGCTGCTTCGTCACGCGGCCTGCTGACCGGGCGGCGGCGGCCTGCACCCGTCTTTGCGCCTCTGCCGCTTCCCGTGCCTTGCGGGCGGCGCGTTCAGCCATCTCAGCCTCCCGCCTGAGCTGCTCCATGGCGGCTGCCTCGGCGGCCAGAACACCATTCAGCTCCGCCTGTAATGCGCGTTGTCTGGCAGATTCCTGCGCGACATTCGCAGAAGCCTGTTTTGCGGCCATGTTCGACTGGATCTGGGCGTCCCGCGCTGCATTGGCCTGTTTCACCAGTTCAGCCCGTTGCAGACTCTGACTTTTTTCCAGAGAGGCGAGCTCGTCCATTCTGCTCGAAAGCAGCGCGTTGATGTTGGTGAGGTCCTTCTGGCGCGCCCGGAGATCTTCCGCTCTCTGTTCCAGTGTTCCGGCCATTCCCCGCACCACGAGAAGCCCGCGAACGACGTCTTCCGTGGGCGCGGATGTCGTCAGCAGAACATCCATCGGATAGAGGGAAAGCCGCTGAGCCACAGGGAGGAGCGGTGCAAGGGCATGCGCGTCGGCCATCAGGTCCATGCTCGCTTCCTGCTGCCGCGCCTGCAGATCGTCCACCTGAGCCAGCAACTCCTCCTGCCGCAGTTCCGTATTCTGAAGCGCTGCGGCCGCCGCGACTGTGGCGGATGAAAGTGCGACAGCATGGGAGTGGTCTTCCGATGCTTTTGCCGCCGCACTCTCTTTCTGCCGCTGCGCCTGCGACAGTTTCGCCGCTTCTTCGGCTGTGGCGGCTCTCAGCGCTGCTTCCCGGTTACGGGCAGCCTGAAGAGCCGACATGGAAGAAGAGGACGGGGTGGTCGCGTGTTTTGTGCTCTGCGGAACTGAGTGGTGCGTAGTGTGGTGCTTGCTATGCGAGGTTCCCGCTGCTTGGAGAGGGCAGGTGATTGCCATCCCAAACAGTGCGAACGCGCCTGTCTTCACAGGAAAAATCAGACGCTTGCACGAATGAACCGTCGTTTCTTCTGAACTCACGGTTCCTCGCGCAAGATCACAATGCAAAGCCGCGTGATGATTTAAGCCTCCTTGCCCGAGACGAGAGATTGTCCCGTCATGGCCTGCGGCTGTTTGAGATTCATCAGTTCCAGCAGGGTCGGGGCCAGATCAGCGAGCCGACCGTGGCGAAGTGCAACCTTGCCAGCGCCCAGCAGGACGCAAGGCACTTCATTGAGAGTGTGAGAGGTGTGCGGGCCGCCTGTCTCCGGGTCGGACATCGTCTCGCAGTTACCATGATCGGCTGTCACCAGAAGGGCGCCATTCTGGCGCTTGATCGCTTCGACAATGCGTCCAAGGCCGGTGTCCACGGCTTCCACTGCCTTGATGGCCGCAGAGAGAATGCCTGTGTGCCCGACCATGTCCGGGTTGGCGTAGTTCAGCACGATCAGATCATATTTGCCGCTGTCGATGGCTTCCACCGCGCGGTCGGTCAGTTCGGGCGCGGACATTTCGGGTTGCAGGTCATAGGTCGCGACTTTCGGCGAAGGGACGAGAATACGGTCTTCGCCTTCGAATTTTTCTTCACGGCCGCCGTTCAGGAAGTAGGTGACGTGCGGATATTTTTCCGTCTCCGCCATGCGAAGCTGTTTCCGACCAGCTTCGGCCACCACATCGCCCAGCAGATCACCCAGATCCTGAGGCGGGAACAGCACGGTGATGAGTTTTGCCAGATCGTCGCTGTAACGGGTCATGGCGACAGTTGCCGCGAAGTGCCGGACTGTCTTGCGTTCAAAACCGCTGAAGTTCGGATCGATCAGCGCCGTCAGCAATTCGCGGATACGATCGGCGCGGAAATTGAAGGAAACAATACCGTCACCATCCTTCGCACCCTGATAGTCGCCGATGACAGTCGGAATGACGAATTCATCTGTCACCTTGCTGGCATAGGAGGCGTCCAGCACGTCAAGCGGAGAAAGGGCGTGAGGACCATCAGTGGCGGTGATGACATCATAGACCTTTGAAACACGCTCCCAGCGATTGTCGCGGTCCATGGCATAATAACGACCCGATACTGTCGCGATCTTCACGGTGTCGGGTAGCTGCTTCATAAGAATTTCGAGATATTCCCGACCGGATTGGGGCGGGGTGTCGCGTCCGTCGGTGAAGATGTGCAACGCAACAGGCAATCCGGCATCAGTCAGGATACGGGCGAGGCCAACTGCGTGATCCTGATGCGCATGCACGCCGCCGGGCGAAATCAGCCCCATGAGGTGACACGTGCCACCCGTTTTTTTCATGGTCTCGATGAAGGTGGACAGGACCGGGTTCTTTGCCAGTTCACCATTCCGCAGCGCCGTGCTGATGCGGGGCAGTTCCTGCATGACGACACGACCCGCGCCGATATTCAGGTGACCGACTTCCGAGTTGCCCATCTGCCCATCCGGAAGACCGACATCCTCTCCGCTCGTATCGAGAAAAGTGTGCGGATATTGTTCCCAGAGGCTATCAAACGTGGGCGTGGAAGCGAGCCGAACAGCGTTGTCGGACTCATCTTCCCGCCATCCGAAGCCATCGAGAATGGCAAGCATGACAGGGCGGGGTGTGGAGGACGTGGGTGTGGACATTCCGGTTCAGGCCTTCTTCTGGATATGTGCCTTTTGACTCATCCGGAATATGGCACCGCGCGAGGCTCCTTCCAAGTCATCCCCGAGGGTCGTCAGATTGTCTTTTGCGCCCTGCCTGTCGTGCGGGAGGCCTAGTCATCCTTATTGGCCGGTTTTTCCGACTTATCGTCGTCATCCTTGCAGTCATTCGGCCCCGTTATTTTGCCTGACGAAGGAGCATCGCTGGCCGGAAAGGTGCCTTCGCCGGTATCATCCAGAAGTTCGGTGGTCGATTTCGTAGACGAAGTCGTGTTGCAGACTGGATTTTTTTCTTCGCTCATCTTGCGTCTCCTGCAGATGCCGGGGCAGGGTTGACCCGGGCAATAAGGCTACAGACTGCAAACGGAGGTGAGCGTAAGGAGGTTGCGCTTGTCTGGTGATGTCTACACTCACAATGCAGCGAGAAATGATGCAGAGTGTTAACAATGACGCCACCATGCCGATGAGCTTGTTTTTGATAGTCGGATACAAACAGGAAAGCGGCAGCCATGACAAAGAATCCACAGCCTGTTTCGCTCTGCGGAACGCTCTCGCCTGACCAGTTGCGCATCCTACGGGAGCATGGGACCGAACGCCCGGGCTCAAGCCCGCTCAATCATGAAAAACGGAGCGGTCTCTATCTTTGCGCCGGATGCGGTCATCCCCTGTTTTCTTCAGCTACGAAATATGAAAGCGGCAGCGGTTGGCCGTCTTTCTTCCAGCCTCTGCCTGATGCTGTGGAAACACAGACTGATATAAGCCACGGCATGGAACGCACTGAAGTGCATTGCGCGCACTGCAAAGGCCATCTCGGGCATGTTTTCCCAGACGGCCCTCCGCCAACCGGCGCACGTTATTGCATGAATGGTCTCGTGCTGGATTTTCAGCCGGAAACTCCGTAAAATCTTTCGTTTTTCAAGGGTATGTTTTTCGAATGGGTCACAGTTCCGCTCAGAATGTTTTTGTCGTCAAACATCCGCTTGTGCGTCACAAGCTGACCCGGTTGCGGGAGAAAACGACTTCCACCGCAGGTTTCCGACGCCTCGTGCGTGAACTAAGTCTGCTGCTTGCTTATGAAGCGACGCGCGACCTCAAGCTTGAGCCGGTGACAATCGAAACACCGCTGGAGACGATGGAGGGAGAGCAGCTTTCGGGCAAGAAGCTGTGTTTCGTATCGATCCTGCGCGCCGGTAACGGCATCCTCGACGGCATGCTCGACCTCGTTCCTTCGGCCCGGATCGGCCAGATCGGTCTGTTCCGTGACCCGGAAACGTTGGAAGCCGTCGAATATTACATGAAGCTTCCAGAGGATATCGCCAGCCGGGAATGCATTGCGGTCGATCCCATGCTGGCGACGGGCCATAGTGCCGTGGCGGCGATCGACCGCCTCAAGAAAGCCGGGTGCGAGAACATCACTTTCGTCTGCATTCTGGCCACCCCTGAGGGAGTGGACTGTCTAACCTCTGCTCACCCGGATGTCCGTATCATCACCTGTCATATCGATACTGGTCTGGATGATCATGGCTATATCCGTCCCGGACTGGGCGATGCTGGGGACCGGCTTTTCGGTACGAAGTAATATCGTGCCGCAACCGTTGAAGTCTGAAGACCGGGTGTCGTCATGATGCGTCTGATCGCTGTCGGGCGCATGAAGGACGCGAACGAGAAAGCCCTCGTGGGCCGCTACGTCAAACGCCTCAGCCCGTCTCTGACGATCACTGAATTGTCGGATGGACGCGGTAGTCCCGCTGAGATCAAGCGACGGGAAGGGGAGGCGATTATCGCGGCGCTTCCCGATCGCGCTTTTGTCGTGGCCCTCGATCTGGACGGAAAAACACCGACCAGCGAAGCGTTTGCCGCCCAACTCAACGGCTGGATCGAGGAGGGGCAGCAAATCTGCTTTGTGATCGGTGGCGCGGAAGGTCTGGACGCCCCCGTCGTCAAACGTGCCAATGCATTGCTGTCACTGGGTTCCTTTACGTGGCCACACATGCTGGTTCGCATCATGCTTGTGGAGCAGCTCTATCGGGCGCGTGCCATCACCAGTGGGCACCCTTATCATCGCTCCGGACGCCCGTGATTTCGTTCTTTGTGGGGAAGGAGAGTGTCGCTTAAAATAAATAC
>NZ_JBDNXK010000077.1:0-15525 GCF_047721705.1 Acetobacter sp.
TGTAAATATAATAATTATTTCAATTTTTCTCATGCCGAAAAATCAAGATAATCTGAGCGGCAATATCTTCAAGAGACAGACGGCCTTCACGAAACCAGCCATCCGCAGAATTTAATAAGCTGAGGAGTAAAATCCTATAGAGATTTTTATCAAGTTGCCCGTCCAAGGGTAGGTCCATCACCAGATCACGGAAAATCTTTTCAAAATCATCGCGCTGCTGAATCAGAATATCACGCACATTCAGGGGCACGCTTCGCAAATTGTTCATAAGTGGAAGCGTCAGGGAACCGGGATTAAGCTGAATCTTGAGCATCTCCAGACAGGCGACCTGCAATCGCTCCCATGGATCTGTCCGGCCAACAAGTTCGTTGCGGATACGCTTGGCGGCTGCTTCCAACGCTTTGTTATGAATCTCGACGAACAAGGCCTCTTTCGACCGTATGTGATAATAAAGTGAACCGGCCAGAAGGCCGGCCCGCTCCGCGATGTCACGGATCGATGTCGCTCGGTAGCCCCGTTCAGCGAACAGTTCCGCAGCTATTTCCAGAATTTCATGCCGCCTGTCCCCTTGCCCATCTTGCACCGGCACGGATGGTTTTTCGGCATCGGGAACAATCCGCGTTTGCTCGGGCCCTCCTGTCCTTCTTGTGGGACGAGAGCTGCCAGACGGAGTGGAAGGGCGGGTTGTTCGTTTCATAAAAGGCAAACCAGAAGAGGCGGACGGGGACTGCCGCAGGAAGCGCGTGTGCCCTCCTGCTCATGCAGCTGTGACCATATCTATGTGCATTTTCCCTCGACAGCACGGAAAAAATTGCCTCCTTTTCAATTCTAACAAATGTTTGGTTGCGAATCGAAAGCGCAATCTCCAACCGGAGGCGTTGGCAATGGATGAAATGACAGAACGCGATCACGTGAACTGCGATGTGGTGATTGTGGGAGCTGGCCCTGCCGGATTGGCCGCAGCCATCCGTCTGAAGCAGCATGCGCCGGACATGTCTGTCATTGTCGTGGAAAAAGGAGCGGAGCCCGGAGCCCATAGCCTCTCTGGCATGGTCATGGACCCATCAGCCCTTGATGAGCTTCTGCCGGATTGGCGGCATGATCCTGACCGGCCCCTCAGAACCGCGGTGACGGAAGATCATTTTGCCGTCCTGACTGCCCGTCATGCCATCCCCCTGCCGGAGAAGCTGTTTCCGCCCCTGATGAGCAACAGGGGATGCTTTATCGGCTCTCTGGGCGAGGTTGTGAAATATCTTGCCAGAAAGGCGGAAGATCTCGGCGTCGACATCTACCCCGCGATTGCGGCGGTAGAACTGCTGTTCGACGACACTGGTCGTGTCAACGGGATCCTGACAGGCGACATGGATGTCAACAAGGACGGCACACATGGAAAGAACTACACGCCGGGCATGGAACTTCGCGCAAAGCATACGCTGCTTGCGGAAGGCGCGCGTGGTTCACTGAGTAAGATCGCCATCGCGCATTTCGGTCTGGACAGAGAGTCCGGATTCCAGAAATTCGGAACAGGACTTAAGGAAGTCTGGGAAATGCCACCCGGCCGCGTCACACCCGGACGTATCATGCATACGCTCGGCTGGCCACTGGACCGCAAAACTGGTGGTGGCTCCTTCGTATATCACGGTGAGAACAATCTGCTGACCGTGGGTTTCGTCGTGCATCTGGACTACGAGAACCCGACTCTCTCACCCTTTGATGAATTCCAGCGCTTCAAGACGCACCCGACGATGCCTGCCCTGCTGAATGGCGGTAGGCGCATCGCTTATGGCGCACGAGCGCTGACAGAAGGGGGGTGGCAGGCTGTACCACGTCTGACCTTTCCGGGCGGGGCACTGATCGGATGCGCGGCCGGGTTCATGAATGTGCCACGGATCAAGGGATCCCATAACGCCATCGCCTCGGGCATTCAGGTTGCAGACGCCATTTTGGCAAAACCGGATGCAACGGAACTGACCGCCTGGCGGGATGGCTGGCGCCACAGCCGGATCGGCCGGGATCTTTTCGCAGTGCGCAATGTCAAACCGTTGTGGTCACGCCACGGACTGCCGACAGGGGTAGCGCTTGGCGCGCTCGACATGTGGTGCCACACGATCATCGGGAAATCTCCTTTTGGCACAATGCGCCATACAAAGCCGGACTGGGAAACATTCAAGCCGCTTTCGGATGTTACGCCCATAACCTATCCGAAGCCGGATCACGTCCTGACTTTCGACCGCCTGTCTTCGGTGTTCCTTTCGGGCACCACGCATGCGGAAAACCAGCCCTGTCATCTGAAACTTGCCAATCCATCCGTTCCCCTGACACGAAACCTGCCGCTGTATGGGGAGCCAGCCCGGCTCTACTGCCCGGCCGGCGTGTATGAAATTGCAAAAACACATGATGGTGAAGACAGTTTCATCATCAACGCGCAGAACTGCGTGCATTGCAAGACCTGCGACATCAAGGATCCAAGCCGGAACATCACCTGGACAGCACCCGAAGGCGGTGGAGGTCCGATGTATGCCGGCATGTAGGACGAATGACACGCACCCGCGCACTGCATAATCAAAAAGGAACACGACATGTCTTGCAAAGACACAAGATTTCGGAAATGCGCCGTCATTGGTGCCGGAACGATGGGCTCGGGCATCGCAGCGCATATGGCCAGTTGCGGCGTGGACGTCGTCCTGCTTGACCTCGACGCGACGCTCGCGGCTGAGGGAGTCAGACGACAGCTGAAATCCGGTGGTTTCATGATGCCCGATTTCGCCACACGGGTGACGACCGGAAGCACCAGAACGGATCTCGATCTTCTGCGGGACTGTGACTGGGTAGTGGAAGCGGTCGCGGAACGGATCGACATCAAGCGCCACCTGTTCTCGCAGATCGACAGCGTGCGGAAGCCCGGCTGCATCGTGTCCTCCAACACCTCCACCATCCCGCTGGCGGAACTGGTCAATGACATCTCGCCTGAACTGGCGGGAGACATGCTGATCACGCATTTTTTCAACCCGCCCCGCCATATGCGGCTTCTGGAACTGGTGTCCGGTCCGCGCACGAAACATGAAACCGTGGAGCGCGTCTCTCATTTCATGGATCATGTTCTGGGCAAGACCATCGTGCCCTGCAAGGACACACCGGGTTTCATCGCCAACCGCATTGGCTGCTACTGGCTGGCCGCCGGTCTGGGTGAAGCGCTGAAACTGGGCATTTCACCGGAACTGGCTGACGCGGTCATGGGCCGGCCTTTCGGGTTCCCCAGCACCGGAATGTTTGGGCTGTGGGATTTGATCGGTATTGACCTGATGCCGGCTCTGATCCGGTCACTGCAGCAGGCTCTTCCGTCCGACGACGCCTTACAGGCTTATGAGGCCGAGCCCGGGCTCGTAACGACCATGCTGGCCCAAGGGCTGAAAGGCCGGAAATCCGGCGCCGGCTTTTACCGCCAGAGCGCTGACCGCAAGGTAAAGGAGACGTTCGACCCCGTCAGCCAAAACTGGCGTCCACGCGAAACACCTGTCCTGCCTGAGACGGAGGCCGCCGCCCTGATCGCCTCCGACACGTTGGCAGGTCGTTATGCGTGGGCGGTCATGTCCCGCACTCTGGCTTACGCGGCGGCGCTGGTGCCCGACATTGCCGATCGCCCGGACCAGGTGGATACGGCCATGCGACTTGGCTACGCCTGGCGGGCCGGACCGTTCGAACTGATCGACCAGTTCGGAGCCACGGCATTTGCCACCCGACTGGATAAAGATGGCCAGTCCGTGCCCCCCCTGCTGACAGCCGCAGGCGCGCAAGGGTTCTATGGCGTCGCTGACGGCCAGCGCACGATAGTGGTCCCTGCCACTCCGGCCCCCACGCGCGAAGCGGTCGCCCAACCTGAGGGCGTCATTTCGCTGCCGGCGCTGCGACTAGGCGGAAAGTCTGTCCTCGCCACAGAGACCGCAACCCTGTGGGACATTGGCGAGGGCGTTGGCCTGTTCGAATTCCACACGCCGATGAACGTCTTTACGCCCGGGCTTCTGGAAAGCCTGCGCCAGTCCCTTGCTGAAACACCAAGGCATTTTCGTGGACTCGTGCTTGGCAACGATGGACGCGCATTCAGCGCCGGGGCCAATCTGAAACACATGCTGGCCCTGTCAGAAAAGAACGACAGAGCTGGCATTGCGCACTTTATCGCTGACGGCATCGACACTTTTACAGCCCTTGCCGCAGCGCCATTCCCCGTTGTGGGGGCGGCAGGCGCAATGGCGTTGGGCGGTGGCTGCGAAGTCCTGCTGCATACGAGTACGGACGCTCTGCATGCCGAAGTCAGCATTGGCCTTGTCGAGAGTCGTGTGGGGCTGCTGCCGGGCTGGGGCGGCGTCTCGCGGTGGCTGTTACGTCATCATGAGACGGGTCTATCCCCCGAGGATGCGGTCAGACAGGTTTTCAACGGTGTAATGCTTGGTGTCGCCGCGCCCTGCGGCTTTGCGGCCCAGACCCAGCATCTAATCCGTGAGACCGATCAGATCGTGATGAATCTAGACCGTCTGATCGCCACCGCACGGGAACGCGCCATCACTCTCGCGTCCGGTTTCATCCCCGCCACAATGCCCTCTGTCGTTCTGCCATCGCGCACCGTTCTGAGCGACGCACTGGAGGCACAGCAAAACACTCTGTCCCCACATGATCGTGTGCTGGGCGGAATGCTGGTTGAAATCCTGTCTGGCGATGCAGAGACGCCGGTTCCACTATCGGACATAACCGCCCGCGTAACCGATAATTTTCTCGAAATCATGCTGACTGAAGCGACGCGCGCGCGGATCGCGCACATGCTTGAGACCGGAAAACCCCTGAAAAACTGAACCACATATTCCAACTGGAACAGAAGCCATGCCTGAATACAAAGCTCCCGTAGAGGACATGATGTTTCTCCTGCGCGACGTGTTCCGCGCGGAGGAAGTATTCGCCGAACTGCCAGAGCAGAAAGAGAACGATCTTGATACAATCAAGAGTATTCTTGAGGAATCCGGAAAATTCTGTTCGGAGGTCCTCCATCCGCTAAACGCCACGGGCGACATCGAAGGATGCCGACTGGAAAACGGCGTTGTCAAAACGCCCAAAGGCTTTGCCGAAGCATGGAAATCCTTTTCCGAAGCTGGCTGGGGCGGCCTGTCCGCTCCGACGGAATATGGCGGGCAGAACCTGCCACGCACGGTGCAGATTCTCGTCGATGAAATGCTCTCCGGCTCCAATCTCTCCTTTGGACTGTTTCCGGGTCTGACACGCGGCGCCTGTGAAGCGATCGAGGCGCATGCCACTCAGGATCTGAAAGATGCTTATCTGCCCAATATGATTGCCGGAGTCTGGACAGGAGCCATGGCCCTGACTGAAGGCAATGCCGGTTCCGACCTCGGGCTGCTGAAAACGACCGCCGTGCCGCGTCCCGATGGGTCATGGACGGTTACCGGCTCGAAAATCTTCATATCGTCCGGTGATCATGACATGGCGGAGAACGTCATTCATCTCGTGCTCGCACGCATCCCCGATGCTCCTCCCGGCACCAAGGGTATCAGCCTGTTCCTGTGCCCGAAAATTCTCGTCAACGCCGACGGTTCGCTCGGCGAACCGAACAATATTTCTGTCGGTGCGCTGGAACACAAGATGGGCATCCACGCCCAGCCAACCTGCACGATGAATTACGACGAATGCCAGGGCTGGATGGTGGGCGAGCCCAACCGGGGGCTTGCAGCCATGTTCACCATGATGAATGCCGAACGCCTTTTTGTGGGCGTGCAGGGGCTGGGCGTCGCCCACGCCTCTTACCAGACGGCGGTGACCTATGCCCGCGAGCGCCTGCAGGGTCGCTCCCCCAACCGCGCGGGCACAGCGCCCATCATTGCCCATGCGGACATCCGCCGGACACTTCTTTCCATGCAGTCCTTCATCGAGGCGGCCCGTGCACTGGTTGTCTACACGGCGCTGGAAATGGATCGTGAAAAGTTCCACCCCGACGCAACCGTCCGTCAACAGGCGGCTGACAGCGTTGCTCTCCTGACTCCCGTCATCAAGGCAGCACTGACCGATTTTGGCTTCGAAGCCACGGTAAACGGACAGCAGGTGCTCGGGGGTCACGGTTATATTCGCGAATGGGGACAGGAGCAGTACGTCCGCGATGCCCGGATTGCAATGATCTATGAGGGTACCAACGGTATTCAGGCGCAGGACCTCGTCGTCCGCAAACTTCCTCTCGCCGAAGGACAGGCGGTCAGAACCTATTTCGCCCAGATCCGCGAAACACTTGAGACCGCCCGGAATGACCGGCACGCAACTACCCTGATCACGCCATTACAGACTACGCTGGAGAAGCTCGAAAGCGTCACAGTGCGTCTGATCGACGGCGATCTGTCCGGCCCGGATGACCGCAACGCCGCTGCCGTCGATTATCTACGGCTCTTCGCCCTTGTCAGCTACGGCTGGATGTGGGTGCGCATGGTGACGGCCAGCACTGACAGCGAAACGATCCTGCCGGATGCCTTCGTACAACATAAACGGGCGACAGCGACTTTCTTCATGGAGCGTGTACTGCCGCAGGCTGCTGCCCTGACGCAACAGATCGGCGCGGGCGCCTCATCCATCATGGCTTTGCCAGACGAAATGTTCTGAGCGGATCGTCATGAGACAGGACTTACCAAAATGAAAAAAATAGTTGTTCCAATAAAGATGGTTCTTGATGCCAATATGCGCCCTCGGGTGAAAGAGGACGGCACCGGCGTCGATCTGTCCGGCATGAAGCTGTCAATCAACCCCTTCTGCGAGATCGCCGTCGAGGAAGCCGTGCAGCTGAAGGAAAAAGGCCAGGCTGAAGAGGTTGTTGTAGTGTCCATCGGCACGTCGAAGGTGCAGGACATCCTGCGTCAGGCCATGGCGATGGGGGCTGATCGCGCGCTCCTTATCGAAACGGACGAGGCTCCAGAACCCCTCGCCACCGCAAAACTGATCCAGGCTATCGTAGGCGAGGAAAATCCCGATCTGGTGGTCCTCGGCAAGCAGGCCGTGGATGATGACTGCAACCAGACGGGCCAGATGCTGGCCTCCCTGCTGGACTGGCCACAGGCGACCTTTGCATCGGCCATGCAGGTGGATGGTGACACCGTGCGTGTCACCCGCGAGGTTGATGGTGGCCACCAGACGCTCGCCCTCACCTTGCCGGCAGTGGTGACGACAGATCTGCGTCTCAACGAACCGCGTCACTGTTCCCTGCCGAACATCATGAAAGCCCGCAAGAAGCCTCTGGCTGTCACGCCAGTTGCGGCATACGGCGTGGACCTGACCCGGCGGCTGAAAGTGCTGTCCGTAACCTCTCCCAAACCCCGTGCGGCAGGACGTCGTGTCACGACCGCGCAGGAACTTGTCGCCGACCTGCGCGCCGCCGGAGCGATCTGAAGCCAGCAGCCCGAACGGAAAGATCACAGACATGACCATTCTTCTTCTTGCGGACCATGACGGACACACCCTGAATGACGCCACAGCCCGCGCCTTGAGTGCCGCACGTGAAATAGGCAACGCGGTGCATGTGCTTGTCGCGGGTGAAAACGTGCAGCCTGTGGCACAGGCGGCGGCAGAACTTTCTGGCGTAGACAAGGTTCTTGTCGCTGACAGTTCTGCACTTGCACATCTTCTGGCCACACCGGTAGCGGACCTGATGGCACAGCTTTCGGCCGATTATACCGCCATCGTGGCTCCGGCTACCTCTATCGGCAAGGACATATTGCCGCGGGTTGCCGCAAAATGTGACGTGATGCAGGTCTCCGATGTGACTCGCGTTGTATCTGCGGACACATTCGAACGGCCCATCTATGCCGGAAATGCCATTGAAACGGTGCAGAGTCTCGATGCTCTGAAAGTCGTCACCATCCGCTGTTCGGCCTTCGACGCAGCTCCCACTGCCAGCACCAGCGCCCCGCTGGAGAGTATCGCAGTGCCAGTCCGGGAGTGGAAAACCCGTTTTGAAAACGAAGAACTGACGAAAAGCGACTGTCCCGAACTGACCTCGGCACGGGTCGTCGTCTCTGGCGGCCGGGGGCTTGGCTCGGCTGAAGCCTTTCACGCGGTCATGGAGCCTCTCGCCGAACGCCTGCATGCCGCGATAGGCGCATCCCGCGCTGCTGTCGATGCCAACTATGCACCGAACGATCTTCAGGTCGGACAGACAGGGAAAATCGTGGCTCCCGAACTGTATATCGCAGTCGGGATTTCCGGAGCGATCCAGCATCTCGCAGGCATGAAGGATTCTAAAATTATTGTAGCAATCAACAAGGATCCTGACGCTCCTATATTCCAGGTTGCTGATTTCGGCCTTGTCGGCGATCTGTTCCCCCTTGTTCCGGAATTTGTGCAGGCACTGGGTTGAACCCGCCCTACCCTACGGAGTCCTGAAAATGACTGTTTCTGATGCTATCGTTATCGTTTCAGCCGCCCGCACACCCATCGGCTGGTTCCAGGGAGACTTCTCCGGCGTTGAAGCACCGCAACTGGGCGCTGCCGCCATCCGCGCCGCCGTCGAACGCAGCAGCGTCGATCCATCGGCGGTCGATGCCGTATTCATGGGCTGCGTGCTGACGGCCGGCCTAAGGCAGAACCCAGCCCGTCAGGCCGCTAATTTCGGCGGTCTGCCGTTCAGCGCCCCCGCGCTCAACGTCAACAAGCTGTGCGGTTCGGGCATGATGGCAATGGGCGTTGGTTATGATGCTCTCATCGCCGGTTCAGCCAGCATGGTCGTCGCTGGTGGTCAAGAAAACATGACCAATGCGCCTTATCTTCTGAAAAAAGCCCGCAGTGGCTACAGACTTGGTCATGGCGAGATCTATGACCACATGTTCTATGATGGTCTGGAAGACGCCTACGAACCCGGGCAACTCATGGGGCATTTCGCGGAATTGACCGCGCGCCAATATGGTTTCAGCCGTGAACAGCAGGACGAATATGCCGTGCGGACACTGGAGCGGGCCCGCACCGCTGTGGAAAATGGCGCTTTCGATGCAGAAATCGCACCGGTAACAATCAAGACCCGCAAAGGCGATATTTCGATCAGCCGCGATGAGAATCCACTTAAGGCCGATCCGAAAAAAATTCCGACCCTGCGTCCTGCTTTCGGGAAGGACGGCACCATAACACCGGCCAGTTCCTCTGGCATTGCGGATGGCGCCGCAGCTGTAATGATGACACGCCGGACACAGGCGGAAAAACTGGGGCTACCGATCCTCGCTACCGTCAGAGGCTATAGTGTTCATGCGATGGAGCCACGTGATTTCACGATAGCGCCTGTTCCTGCAATGGAAAAACTACTCCAGCGCATCAACTGGAGTGTAGACGAAGTGGATCTTTTCGAGGTGAACGAAGCCTTCGCCGTCACAGCCATGGTGGCCCGGAAAGAACTGGACATCCCTGCCGAGCGACTGAACGTCCACGGCGGTGCCTGCGCCCTCGGCCATCCAATCGGCGCGACCGGCGCACGGCTGGCCACCACGCTAATTCATGCACTCAAGGCTCGTGGCCAACGCAAGGGGGTGGCGTCGGCCTGTATCGGCGGTGGCGAGGCAATTGCCATGGCTGTCGAACTACCCTGACAGAACAAGGAACGCTTCATGCTCAGTGGAGTACGAAGCCAGCGGGAAAGTCTGATAAACAATGATAACAGAACGAATCGGATACCATGCGTTCCGCGACCGGGTAATGAGTGCTGAGGAAGCCGCCCAACTCATTAACAATGAAGAGACGATCGCCACCAGCGGGTTCGGTGCTGGCGGCACGCCCAAAGCCGTACCCCGCGCGGTTGCCGCCATGGCGAAGGAGCGACATGCGCTGGGAGAGCCGTTCTCTGTCAGGCTGTTCACCGGCGCATCCACCATGACCGATGTTGATGGCGTGCTGGCGGATGCGGATGCGGTCAGCTTTCGCATGCCGTATATGAGCGATCCGGTCATGCGCAGGAAAATCAATGCAGGCAGCATTGCTTATGTCGACACGCATCTCAGCCGGATGGCGCCATGGGCCCGTGCAGGTTTTTTTGGAAAAATCGACGTTGCCATTATCGAAGTGGCCCTGATCCGCAGCGATGGTGGTCTCGTGCCGACCTTTGCAGTCGGCAATGCCCAGACGTGGCTCGATCTTGCCGACAGAGTGATTATCGAGATCAATACGTGGCATACCCCTCAGATCGAAGGTCTGCACGACATCTTGAACACTGCGGGGCACGACGTTCCCGCAACCCTGGCGCGGATTACGGCTCCAGGCATTCGCGTCGGCCAAGAAGTTCTGCGTGTCGATCCAAACAAGATCGCAGCTGTCGTAATAACGCATGAAGCCGAGCAGAGTATTACATTTCGTCCTGACCCCGATGCGGAGATGATTGCTGGACATATCATCGATTTTCTCCAGAATGAAGTTGCGCACGGGCGTCTGCCGCGAGCTCTTCCCCCTCTACAGTCAGGCGTGGGCAATATCGCCAATGCAGTCATGGGCGGACTGGCCAATGCCCCCTTCGACAATCTAAGTGCCTATACTGAAGTAATTCAGGACGGCATGCTCGACATGCTGCGCAGCGGCAGGATGGTTTCCATATCCGGAGCAGCCCTTTATCTGAGTCCGCCCTGCGCTGATTTTGTGAATACGCATATGCATACCCTGCGAGACAAAATCGTTCTTCGCCCGCAGGAGGTGAGCAATAATCCCTCCGTGGTCCGTGCCCTGAACGCCATCACCATGAATTCAGCAGTCGAAATTGATATTTACGGCAACGTCAATTCAACACGCATTGCCGGCTCACGTGTACAGAATGGTATCGGCGGTTCGGGAGATTTTTCCAGAAGCGCCATGCTGTCGATTTTCATGACACCCTCAATTGCAAAAAATCGCGATATTTCTTCTATCGTTCCCATGGTGTCTCATGTCGATCACATCAGCCAGGATGTCCAGATCATGGTAACGGAACAGGGGGTAGCCGACCTGCGTGGTCTGTGCGCGCGGGGACGGGCCCGGCAGATCATTGAACATTGCGCCCATCCGGATTACCGACCATTCCTATGGGATTATTTATACCGCGCTGAACAGTATTCTGGCGGAGACACACCACATGTCCTTTCTGAGGCTCTGTCGTGGCACCAACGCCTGATCAACAATGGGTCTATGATGCCGGTGAATTAAAATTCTCATTGCTCTTTTGCGTAATTTGGTCATTTAGGATGAATGCCGCATTCTGACTGGAGTTGTCTACGTGATCCGTAAAGATCTTCCGTGGAAAGCTATCTGGAAAGCATATTGTCCTTATAAAATTACATACAGTCACTTCATTCTCTGGGGTCGATTAAGTATTTTCAATTGGTTTTTACAGCTCTGGTAGAATGGGCAGTTTATGATCAGACCTCATTTTTTTGGGATAAAAGATGAAGGTTACGGCGATGTGGATTGCAGACATGAATGTATGAACGGGCGGTCATATCTGGTCGCAACACATTGCCGGTCTTTCAGCTTTACGAACATATTTTCGATAAGATGGCACTTTTTATACAGGTGCCAGTTGTAAGATGGCTTTAATTTCCGGTTCTTCCTCGATGGAATGCAGGCGGATCGACCGGATAAAGCGATGATACAAAGTCTTGTGTGGGCCATACGCTTTCGGGGCGTCTTTCCACTCAAGTCCGTTGCGGATCACATAAACCATCCAGTTCAGGAACACGCCGGGCATCTACGCGTGGTACTCCGTGAGCCAGTGGAAAAAACGGCCTGTTCAACTCCATCGGCCTCTCAGAAAGCAAAAGCACGTCAGTCGCAGATTCTTCCTACCCGAAAGCCTATGGGATCAGGGAACTCATTTTAATTCAATGAATTAATAGGTCCTGAGCCTAGGGTATCCAGAATTCATACGGCGACGGAAAGCGCGTCCCAAGCTCGAACTCGCGGATACATGCCCCGTCCAACCGAAGACTTTTTTCCGCGACATAGGTGAGTATGTTGAAGATATTGACGGCAAACTGCCCTCCCACTTCCACCAGTCATCGACATGCTTGGAGATCTCACTCAGCGAATGAGGGCGATGGCTTGATCACCGGGAAGATCTCACACCTGAGGTGCGCTCGGATAGAGCGATGGCAAGTAGGGATGAAAGTCATTCTGCAGGTCTTTGGTCGTCAAGCCACAGACCTCATAGGCTGTGATTCCATCTTGGTGTGATGACGGGGGATGGATCATGAAGTAGTCTGGTTTCTTTGAGGTTGAAGAGCGCGTGGCCCGGTTGAGCGGACTTGGTGACAAGCTCGAAGCCTTTTCCTGTGCTGTGAATTTTGAGGTCTTCCACCCCGATCTGGAGAAGACTCTGGACTATTCAGACGGGAGAAAAGGCAGTCGTCCGCTCTTTGATCCGGTGTTGATATTCAAATTCCTGATGAATCAGACTCTGAACAATCTCTCCGACGAACAGACGGAACATCTGACGCAGATCGGTGCAATTGAATTTCTGTCAAGCGCTTTGACGCGACCCTGCGGAATGCCGGTTATCTGCCGATATCAGGAGAGAATGCCGAGAAGATCGGTCCGCTTAACGGCTTGTGAAGACAATAGGATTACCCACATTGTAAATTATCATCGCGATCAGATCGGAAGCATCATGAAAGGCATAGTCTTCAATCTTCTGGAGGACGTGGTCAGCGAACAATTCGGCACCGAAACCTGGGATTTCCTTTTGGAAAAGGCCAAGGTGGATGGGGTGTATAGTTCTCTGGGCAACTATCCGGATGAAGATATGCTGGCGCTCGTGAGCGCGGCGGCACATCGTCTGAAGATCTCTGAAGGCGAGGTGTTGCGCTGGTTTGGTGAGCAAGCGATGCCTCTTCTCAAGAAAACCTATCCCGAACTGTTCGAGCAGTTTCCCTCTGCAAGGGCATTCATCCTATCCGTCAACACAATCATCCATCCTGAAGTGAGGAAGCTCTATTCCGGAGCTCACTGTCCATATTTTCATTTCACGGAACAGCCGGACGGGGCGCTGGAAATGCGCTACCAGTCCTCCCGTCACCTTCTTGATCTCGCACATGGCTTCATTCTTGGAGCAGCCGACATCTGGCATGAAAAGATCTCAGTGGAGCGTTACCCACCCGGTTCCGCAAAAGAGAATGACATGACCATCCGCTGGCAGGGCCCATGAACCACCCGACAGCAGATGAAACAGACACCGACTACAAGACTCTCTACCTCCAGTTGCGCAAACGCTTCGAGAGGGAGAAGCGTATCCGTCGCGAGGCGGAACAGATTGCCGAACGCGGCCTGCGTGAACTCTATAGTCTGAACAACCAGCAGAAACTGCTGGAGATGATCGTCAGTTGCGCCAATACGACCTCCTCCGCCACTCGTGTGCTTAAAGTTACGCTGGAGGAATCTTGTCGTCGCATGGGGTTCTCGGGCGGCGTAGCGTTTATCCGACGCGAGGATGGGAATTATGACCGAATAAATCCTACTTTGTGTTTTCCGGATACGCCTTCCTCACGTCAGGCGCTGCTCGACGCCTGCCGGGCTTCGCGACTGTTCGAAGCGGACGGACTAGCCTTCCAGATCAAACGTCAGCAGAAAATCGTAAGCTGGAGAATCGACTCGCACGAACATGCAATCGGGGCTGGCCTGCATCATGGGTTGGGTCTGCCTGTCATTGCGGATGGATGTGTCGATGTCCTCATCCTGTTTTTTTCATGCAAGGAAGTGAAAGCGGAAGAACCAATCGTCGGCCTGTGCATGAACATTGGCGGTCATATCGCCCGCGTGATTGAACGGGAAAAAGCCGAGCGTAAGCTTCGGTATGACGCGACTCATGACGCCCTGACCAACTTACCTAACCGTACACTCTTCATTCAAACACTCACCGATATTCTTGCGACATGGAAAACCACCGATACGCCACCGGCGGTCTGTCTCATGGATCTCGATCATTTCAAGCACATCAATGATACGGCTGGCCATCTGGTCGGTGACCAAGTGCTTTGTCAGACGGCTCAACGTCTGAACCACACGCTCGCGGATCATCCTGCGCATATGGTGGCCCGTCTGGGCGGCGATGAATTCGTGATCCTTTTTTACGGCAAGACATCACCTCATGAGGTCATAACCGCGACAGAAAATGTGTGCGACGTCTTTCGGCGACCTTTAGAAATAGAAAACCATTCTTTGACCTCGACCGCCAGCATTGGCCTCGCCTTTTGGTCCTCGCGTTATGAAAGCACCTCCTGCATTCTGAAAGAAGCTGATCAGGCCATGTATGTAAGCAAAAGAGCGGGTGGCGGTCGTGTGACCCTCGCCCGCCCTGTGAACCCAGCCTGATAAAAGCTGCTCAGCGTCAGTTCGTCCCAGATATCTTACAGCACGGGAGCTTATAAAAAGGAGCGCAGATCAGGTTATCGGATGCTCCCGATGCCATCATCGCCAATAAGTTTTATGATGCCGCTCCACCTATTGAAAAGTTCGGAAAACGCCAGATCATACCGATTATTCGGTCAAAGAGAAACCGACATAATCCACGAAAAATCAGCCATCATCGCCATAAAACAAATATCTTAAAACGTTTTTCGTCAGCCTGAAACTGTTCAGAGACATTGCGGCAAGGTATGATAAGTTGAAGTCAACTTTCCTCCTAATAGTGCAACACATCACTGCCGTTAGGATCAGGCCCCATTGATATGAGGTGAAAAATCTAAATTCAGGGTCTGCGAGGAGGCTGAAGATAAGCGACTTGTTTTGGCTGACGGACAAACAGATGGAGCATCTGCGGCCGTTCTTTCTCAAGCACCCTGCCCCCGGGAATACAGTCCACACAAGACACTCTGGAAGCGCTGGAACGCCATGGGGTTCTTCATCAGAATGATGAATGGGCTGACTGCTGGAAAGGCAGAATCTCAGATTCTCCTGATTGATGTGGCCTATCGCAAGGCTTCGAGCCTGCGGCTAAAGAAGGGGATCAGGCCGTTTGATTGGGCGCACTAACGGTGGCATGACTACAAAGTTCCGCGCGGTTACTGACAAAAACGGGCGTCCGCTCAACTTCTTCACGACGGCAGGGCCAGTGAGCGATTGCATTGGGGGCAGCAACCCTTCTCGACAGCCTCCCTATCGCACAGAGGGATGCTGACCAATCACGGGTGTGATGCCGACTGGTTCTGCAATGCCCTGGAACAGAAGGGTGTAAAACCTTGCATTCCTGGCCAGGAATCGCGCGGGAAAACTATCAGATCCGACAAGATAAAATATAAGCGCCACAACCAGATCGAGATCATGTTCGGACGCTTCAAGGACGGGAGATGTGTCGCAACACGCTATGACAGATGTCCAACTATCTTCTTCTGAGTCCTCTGCCTCGCAGCAACAGTCATGTCCTGGCTATGAGTCTTGAGCCTGGGGCGTGTCATCAGTTACGCCCGATAACTGTGACGACGAGTTGGACTGCTTCAGTCTGACGAATAACCGTTCAATGATATTTCGTTTTTATAAAGTAAGAAAAGGATTTTT
>NZ_JBDNXK010000078.1:0-15170 GCF_047721705.1 Acetobacter sp.
GCCTTCGGTTCCCTGCTTGGCCTTTCGATAGGCGCGGCAGCGGCATCTTCAGGTGGAGATTACTATTCGTCCGGCGATTATTATCAGCAGTCAGGCGGATACGCTCAGCCCTACGGCGATTACTCGCAGGGATATGCTCAGCCGGGATACGCGCAGCCAATGCCGACATCCGGCTATGCCTATCCGGCTTATCAGGCGCCCGCGCCTGCCACGCAGCCGAGCAATGTGGTCACCTGCTCGCCCGGCCTTTACTTCAACCGTCTGACGGAAAGCTGCGACCGGCGTTAGCTTTTCCGTCAGCGTCCTCAGATGAAGGTCAGCCCAGAAAGCTGGCCATCATCTGGCGGGCGAAGAACGGTTCGATCAGATACTGAAGCACCAGCAGAATAACCAGCGGTGACAGATCGACATTCCCGAATGTCGGCAGGATATTCCTTATCGGCGCCATGACCGGTTCCACGAGCCCACTCAGCACGCGGCTGGCCTGCCATACCAGACGGTTCCGCGTGTCGAGCACGCCAAATGCGTACAGCATGCTGAAAACGCAATAAATGATAATGACCGCTTCATAGAGGCGCGCGAGCACAAGCAGCAGATGCCACAGATCATACACGGAAAATGTTACCTTTTTGCCGGGAGTGAGATTTATCAGCCTTGTAAGCTACAAGGCGTTTTCAAGGCACACAACAGCAGAACGCCACTCTGCCGCGCGGATTCACCTTGACAACAGGCCTCGCCTCGCTATGTATCGGGGCGCAAAGGCGGGGCTGTAGCTCAGATGGGAGAGCGCCTCGTTCGCAATGAGGAGGTCAGGGGTTCGATTCCCCTCAGCTCCACCAGCCGCCTTCTGTTTTTCCATAAAATCAGTTTCTCACGTGTTTGGGTCACAATTTTACCCCGCACGTTATCTCCCCTTAGCAGCGCTGTTTTTGGGCTTGGAGAGACGTTTTCAGCCTATCGCCTGCACCATCTCCACACACCTCCGGCTTGGCGACATAGCTCTTAGTGGAAGGTGATGTTGGACGGTTCCACATCTGTTTTATCGTCGGGACCATCATCTGGGCAGGGTTGCGGCTGCATCGGAGGCTCATCATGCCCTTGCCGATCCGTCAGCATGGAAACGCCGCGAATTGCTTCCGAAGCCGCCCGTCCTGCTCCATTGCCGCCAATCGCACCAGATGCGGCGGATGCCACAGTCATGGCGCCGTGCCCTATGTTCTGCCACGTCAGGAACCTTGGACGCCCCTCACCGCAGACCGACTTATGCCCACAGGCGGAAAGCGTCAGAATGAGCAGAGGATAAAGGATGCATCGCCTGCGAATATGACTGCGCCGTTGCTTGCCCACTGACCATTTCACCATGCGCACTGACCACCTGACATTCAAAAGACGACTAGCGCGTCAAAACCTTACACAACGTCCAAAGAAGCCTTCCCAGTAGCAGCCGCTTTTGTCCGTGCCGCGAACCACGGCTTCATGCGCTGGATGGCTTTTTCGATAAGCTCGGTCGAAACCGCGAAACTGAACCGCATGAAATGCCGTCCCTCGACGGGATCGAAATCAATGCCTGTGGCAGTCGCCACGCCGGTATCGCGCAGCAGATCCATGCAGAAAGCCAGACTGTCATCCGTCAGATGACCAATATCGGCGTAGATATAGAATGCGCCATCCGGCGGGGCGATACGGCGCAATCCCCATTCAGGTAGGGCTTCCAGCAGCAGATCACGATTACGTCGGTAGGTTTCGAGATTGGCTTCCAGTTCCGCACCGGATTCAAACGCGACCAACCCAGCATGCTGACTGAGGGAGGGCGGTGTAAGGAAGAGGTTGCCCACCCGCGCCTGCACCGCCGCCAGTCTGTCATAAGGCGCGACAAGCCAGCCGAGACGCCACGCGGCCATGCTGAAATATTTGGAGAAACTGTTCACCACTAGAGCGGTAGGATCATACTCCAGCACGCTGTGCGCAGGCTCGCCGAATGTCAGACCATGGTAGATTTCATCGGAAACGATGCGAATGCCCTTGCGACGACAGACAGCCGCGATGGCTTCCAGTTCCTCTCCTGACAGCACGGTTCCCGTTGGATTGCCCGGACTGGCGACAATCAGGCCCTCGGGTGGAGGATCAAGCTCATCAATCGCCTGTGCTGTAAGCTGGTACCGTTCAGCTTCCCCGCACTCGATCTCTACCGGGATCATATGCAGTGCGCGCAATGTATTGCGGTAGGCGACATATCCCGGACGCGCGAGGGCCACGCGCGCGCCGGGTGTAAAACAACTCATCAGGGCAAGAACCAGCGCGGGTGAAGCGCCACATGTCAGCACGATCTGCTCCGGATCGACGGTCACGCCATAATTGTCGGCATAGGACTGGGCGATACGCGCCTTTAACGCTCCGCTTTCCCAGTAGCCCATCGGGTCGGTATCAAGAATGTGATGGGACCGGTCGATAGCGCCCTGTGGTGCACTCGAGGACGGCTGACCGAACTCCATGTGAATGATGTCACGCCCCTCCGCTTCCTGCCTGTGCGCCAAAGTACTGATCGCAATGGTGTGAAACGGGTCTATTTCAGGGACGGTCATCAGCCTGGTCCGAAAGTCTCAGGGAGACTGCATTCTGCCTGAAACGAACGCGCCGGACCACGCCGGTTTGATATTCCGCCACTTTCGTGATGCAATTCTATATAGCATGACGCATACTGTGAGCGTCTTTCCCAGCGCAAAGCAAAGACCGCCGTGCCCGACACAGATATGACCCGACGCAGTCTCCCCGATGTATTTGCCAGTGTCAGTGTCCCCGGGCCCGGCAGTTCAACGCTGAAACGTCTGCTGGCCTTCATCGGGCCCGGCTACCTCATTTCCGTCGGCTATATGGACCCCGGCAACTGGGCGACTGACCTTCAGGGCGGCGCGCAGTTTGGCTACACGCTGCTCAGCGTCGTCATGATGTCCAATCTAATGGCAGTCCTGCTGCAGGCTCTGGCGACACGACTGGGCGTTGCGACAGAAATGGATCTGGCGCAGGCCTGCCGCGTGCGCTGTCCACGTCCCGTCAATCTGCTGCTGTGGATAGCCTGTGAACTGGCGATCATCGCGTGTGATCTCGCGGAAGTCATCGGCACGGCGGTGGCCCTGCAACTTCTGTTCGGATTTTCCCTGCTGACCGGCTCGCTGCTCTCGGCGCTGGATGCGTTTGTGGTGCTGCTCCTGATGGGACGAGGTTTCCGCTATCTGGAGGCTTTCATCATCGGACTGCTGAGCGTGATCGCCGTCTGCTTCGGAATGCAGCTGTTCATGGCGGGACCGCCTGTTGGCGGCATCCTGCGCGGCTTTATCCCCCGGCCTGAAATCCTCACCAACCATGCGATGCTCTACATCGCCATCGGCATCATCGGTGCGACAGTGATGCCGCACAATCTCTATCTGCATTCCTCCATCGTGCAGACGCGGGCCTACGAGCGAACGCCCAGCGGAAAGCGCGAAGCCATCCGTTTCGCAACCATCGACAGCACAATGGCCCTTTCCTTCGCGCTGTTCATCAACGCGGCGATCCTGATTGTTGCGGCTGTGGCGTTTCATGACACAGGCCATCGCGATGTGACCGACATTGCCGTGGCCTATCATCTTCTCTCGCCAGTGCTTGGTGTTTCACTGGCTTCGACCCTCTTTGCCGTGGCGCTTCTGGCAGCAGGCATGAATTCCACGATCACCGGCACACTGGCTGGGCAGATTGTCATGGAAGGATTCCTGCATCTGCGTCTTCCGGACTGGGCGCGTCGTCTCGTGACACGCAGTCTGGCGATCATTCCTGTCGTCATCGCCTCCATCTGGTTCGGTGACAGGAGTGTGGATGATCTTCTGATGCTCAGTCAGGTGATCCTGTCGATGCAACTTCCCTGTGCCGTCATACCGCTCGTGTGGTTTGTCACGCGCAAGGACATGATGGGAGAATTCAAAGTATCACGCCCCGTGGCCATGCTCGCATGGCTGGTGTCCGGTATCATTCTCGCGCTTAATTTCGAACTGCTCTACTGGACTGTGGCGGGATAAATGTTCCCAGAGGAATGGGGCAGTGTTCTTTCAGACTGCCTCAGCCATTCCGGCAGCCCTTTCCCCATCCGCCCTGACAGCGCCGCCTCGACACAGTCCGCCAGACTGCCGAACCTTACAGGACGTCCGGACAGCCCTGGACCATAATGAGCGTATTTACCGGAATTCGTCATGACCGCCCTTGCGGAGGGTGGAAAAACCGGTTCGGAAATCGAACACCAGCACAGATCTGGGAAAACCTTCACGTCCAGCGCCTGCAATCGCGAGAGGACGCCTTCCTTCCGCACTGTACTGATGACGGCTCGTCCGGCGGTCACGATCACATCCACACCCGGATGACGATGCCGTCCCACCAATCCCTTTTCCAGTACATCGGCCAGTTTGCGGCATTCCGTTACTGAAGCATGCGGACTGCCAATCGCAACCAGATCGATTTCTTCCGGACCTTCATTGAGCAGACGCCAGCCCGCGACCATTTCCTCCCGCCCAATCCGCACGATTTCCAGATCTTCCACAACGACCTTGCCTGCCTCCGGCGTCACACCTTCAACATGGAACATGGGAGCCGCTGATGTCGTGCCAAAGGCGGCGCACATCGCCTTCAGATCGTCGCGTGATGGGGCGGTCTGCGCCAGCCCGCGGACAAAAGGAATACAGTCCGACGCAGCCTGCCCCACCAGATAACCCAGCAGAGGCCAGAGTGCATCGTCGGCCTCCGGAGGCAGCGTCACCTCGATCACGCGTTGGGGCTGCCGATTACTCTCAAGATACACACCGGCCTCGGGTGCCCGTCCCGTCATGGCAATGCACAGATCCAGAAAGTCAGGATGTTTTGCCGTTCGCGCTCCGAGCACCGTATTGGCGAAAATCACGGCGTTGGACTCCGACCACGCGATCGCTTCCGCTTCATCCGGCTCACCTTCAAGAAGATAGGGAGAACAGGTGAAAGTCGGACGGCATCCCATCCGCACATAGGCATCCGCCAGTTTCTGTGCCGGCACGCCGAAGACTGGAGGAACGCCCTGCTCGCGCCAGTGATCGTGATCGACGGAAATTGCGTTCATTGTGGTCGGAATCCGGACATGGGCTCCTGCCCCCGCCATCCTCTCGGCAAAAATCAGATTGGCGGGTCCGGCATAAATGCAGCCATCGATATGGCTGCGTGTAACATCGATCAGGCGATCAGCGCCCTGCTGCGCCGCCATCGCACACACGATGCGCATCGCCTCTTGCGCGGCCATTCCCTCACAACCATCCAACATGGCCTGATCTTCTTTCGTGAGAGCAAGCGCCGCACTCTGTGGCGGTGAAAGCACGTCAGTCCTGTTGTCGTCAGTGCGGATTTCGTCACCGGCGATTGTCAGTGACCCAGCCTGCGACAGCGCCTCGAAAACGGCTGCGGACACCCGCACCACCGGCATGACACAGCCGAACATCTCAGTCGCGACAAGAGCCCCCAGCGTCAGCACATCTTCCGCTTCACGGAAAACGAACGCAGCCGGAGCACGGCCTTCCAGTATCAGTTCCAGCAGAACGCCAGATCCGGAACACGAGCCGCGACTGGTCGGCATCAATAGGATCGCACCACTGAGGCATCTGCCGTGGAGAGGGTGATGCACGTCGATGACACATCCTGTCGCCGGATCGACGCCGCCCCAGAAACTCAGCGCTTCTGTTGTCGCCAGAACAGGGCCGTGGGCGTTTCCTCCCACAACGCTCTGGCCACCCGCCGTTCTTTCACCTGACATGCTGTGTGCCCCATTCTCAAATCTCGCCTTGCACAAGACGAACCGCCACCCTAACGTTGCGTATACGATATGAGTTATCCGGTGCCCAGAGAGCTTTCCCACAGGCGTGCCGCACCGTCCCTCTCTTTCATCTGCCTGTCGGAGACCGCCCGCATGACTCCTCCAGACACAACAGCCGCCGATAGCCGCCTGAAAGCCCGCCATATCGCGATGATCGCTCTCGGGGGCATTATCGGCGCGGGCCTGTTTGTCGGGAGTTCGGCCGTCATTGCGGTCGCAGGCCCTTCCGTTATCATCAGCTATCTGCTGACGGGCCTTCTCATCACTCTGGTTCTCAATCTGCTTGGAGACATGGTGCTTGGCAGACCGGGGCTCGGCACCTTCATTCATTACATCGCCAGAGGCCTCGGCCCTTGGGCAGGTTACACGACAGGATGGCTCTACTGGGGGTTCTGGGTCATCATCATCGGCAGTGAGGCCATTGCCGGGGCGCTGTTGCTGGAACCGTGGATACCGCTCCCTGTGTGGGCGGTCTCACTGTGCCTCGTCGCCATTGTCACCGGTGTGAACCTTGCTTCGCCGGCTTCGTTCGGTGAGGTCGAATTCTGGCTCGCAGCCGTCAAGATCGCCAGCATCGCCGGTTTTCTCGCTCTCGGGCTGGCCTTTGTCACCCATCTTTTCGGCCATAGCGCGCCGGTGACAGACATCATCCTCAATCACGGCGGCTTTGCTCCCCACGGCTACGGCGCCATTCTTGTCTGCATTCCGCTGATCATGTCTTCCATGATGGGATCGGAAATCGCCACCATCGCGGCAGCGGAAAGCGCGGATGCCGAGCGCAATCTCGCCCGTGTAACCCGCTCCACCGTCCTGCGTGTCTGTAGTTTCTATATTGGGTCGGTGGCGATGATCCTTTGCATCGTGCCCTGGAACACCGTCCTTCCGGGACAATCGCCGTTTCTTTCAGCCCTTGACCACATGGCCGTTCCCGGTGGCGCGACCATCATCCGCATCGTCTGCTTCAGCGCCGTGTTCTCCTGCCTGAACTCTTCGGTCTATGTGACATCCCGCACCCTCAGCAGTCTGGCGCAGGCGGGGCAGGCACCGCGCTGGATGGCGTCCTCGCGCGACGGCCACACACCAGCAAAAGCCGTGCTGTTCAGTTCCGCCATCGGGATGATGTTCGGTTATGCGTCCATCCTTGCGCCCGGTGCGGTCTTTGCGTTTCTCATGACCGCCGCGGGCGACATCATCCTTTTCATCTATCTGGGTATGGTCGTTGCGCATGGTTGTATGTGCAGACGCGGGGAACTGGCGAAACGTGGGGGCCTCCAGCTCTATCCCTGGGCAAATCTGATCGCGGGGGGAGGGATGGTCGCCGTGATGATCGGCATCGCCATGGATGCGGAACAGCGCATCCCCTTATGCGGCAGTATTGGACTACTGGCCCTCGCTCTTCTTTCCTATGGAGTGCTTGGATTGCATAAGTCGTCCGAAGAACAGGCCGTGTCGTTTTCACCCACTGCCGCAGAATAAGCTGGCCTCTATATAAGGATCATTTCTTCCGCACGGAGGGAGGGGAAATTATAAAACCAGCGTGTTTTTCAGGATGATCCGTAGATCAGACCGGACAAAATCCACTCTTACAGGCTCAAAAAAATCATGTAAGTTTGACTTACACCGCCAAGCGCGGCCATCATGAGCCTGAACAGACGCCCGCTCCCCACAGGCAGCGGGCCGTTTCTGTTTCAGCCCTTTTTTCAACGACCCAGTTTGGACATACGGTTCCGATGATTCCCGCCCTGATGCCGACCTACAACCGCGCCGACCTCGCTTTTGAGCGGGGAGAGGGTGCTTGGCTGTATACGACGGATGGACGACGATTCCTCGACTTCGCGGCTGGGATCGCCACCTGCTCGGTCGGGCATGCCAATCCGCATCTGGTGAAGACGATCGCCGAACAGGCGGCCAAGGTCATGCATGTCTCCAACCTGTTCCGTGTGCCACAGGCCGAACGGCTTGCCGCGCGGCTGGTGGAGGCGACCTTCGCGGACAGTGTTTTCTTCTGCAACTCAGGCGCGGAAGCCAACGAAGGCATGGTGAAGGCCGTCCGCCGGGCACAGGCGAAAAACGGTCATCCGGAACGCATGCGGATCATCTGTTTTGATGGGGCGTTTCATGGACGCACGCTCGGCATGCTGTCGGCGACGGGCAACCCGACCTATCTCGACGGTTTCGGTGAGCGTGCGCCGGGTTTCGACCATGTGCCCCTCAACAACATGAACGCGTTGCGTAACGCCGTGACTGCGGAAACGGCCGGCGTGATGCTGGAGCCGGTGCAGGGGGAAAGCGGCATCAAGCCAGCCGACAAGCGTTTCCTGCAGGAACTCCGCACTATGTGTGACGAGTTCGGTCTGTATCTCGCGTTCGATGAAGTACAGACCGGCGTTGGACGCACGGGCAAACTGTTTGCGCATGAATGGGCAGGCGTGGAGCCTGACATCATGTCGGCCGCCAAAGGACTGGGCGGAGGCTTCCCCATCGGGGCCATTCTGGCGCGGGAAGAGATCGCAAAGCACCTGACGCCCGGCACGCACGGCACCACGTTTGGCGGCAATCCCCTCGCCTGCGCCGCAGCCAATGCCGTGCTCGACATCATCCTTGCACCCGGATTTCTTGATCAGGTCCAGAAACGCGCAGCTTTTCTGGACGGCCTGCTGGACGGCCTGATCGCCGATCACCCGGATGTCTTCTCCGAACGACGCGGGCTTGGTCTGCTGATCGGTCTGCGCTGTGTTCCCAAAGTCGGTGACGTGATGTGCGCGGCCCAGCAGCAGGGTCTGCTGACCGTATCCGCCGGAGACAATGTATTGCGGCTTGTGCCGCCCCTTACCATTACCGAACAGGATTGCCGCGAGGCCGCAGACCGTCTGCGCAAGGCTGCGGAAGCCATTCGCGCTGCAACATTGGAGACTGCCCCGTGACCGCCTCTGCCTCAACACTTGTCCCTGACCGTCAGACCACAGGGAGCGCCATCCGCCACTTCCTTGATCTGCGTGATCTCGACAAGACGACAGTGCGGCAGATTCTGGATGTCGCCGCCGGTATCAAGCGGATGCAGAAAGGCCGTGCGCGGCCACTGCATCCCCTGAAACCCCTTGAAGGCCGCTCTCTCGGCATTCTGCTCTCCAAACCGTCAACGCGGACGCGCGTGTCGTTTGAAGTCGGGATGCGCCAGCTTGGCGGTGACGCCGTAGTGCTGTCCGCTGGCGATACCCAGCTTGGACGCGGGGAATCCATTCCTGATACGGCGCGTGTCCTCTCCCGTTTTCTGGATGCCATCGTCCTGCGCACCGGTCGCACGGCGGCGCTGCGGGAACTGGCCAAATGGAGCAGCATCCCTGTCATCAATGGCCTGACGCCGGATTCCCATCCGGTTCAGATCCTCGCGGACATCATGACGTTCGAGGAACATAAGGGGCCAATCGCCGGACGGACACTGGCATGGGTGGGCGACGGCAACAACGTGGCGGCTTCCCTGATTGAAGCCGCAGCCCTGTTCGATTTCACTCTGCGCATCGCCACCCCGAAGCAGCTTGCTCCGAGAGCGGATGTCGTGGCGTGGGCAAGGAAACAGGGCGCGAAGCTGCTGCTGACACATGACCCCAAAGAAGCCGTGGCGGGAGCAGACTGCATTCTGACCGACACATGGGTCAGCATGTCGGACGAAGCCGCCGCCGAACGCATCATCCTGCTTGAGCCTTATCGCGTAGACCGCACGCTGATGGCTCATGCGGCTCCGGACGCCCTGTTCATGCACTGCCTCCCTGCCCATATCGGAGAGGAAGTGACGGAAGAAGTCTTTGAAGGCCCGCGGTCAGTGGTGTTCGATGAGGCTGAAAACCGCCTGCATGCCCAGAAAGGCCTTCTGGTGTGGGCGCTGGGCGGTGAGGACTGGACCCGTTTCGGGAAGGAAGCACAATGAGCGACAAAACTGGAACAGGTCCGGAGGACGGACCACAGCATGTCACGTCAACGGAAGATGGCCCGGCCGCTCCGGGCTGGCTGGAGCCGGAAATCGACAAGGCTCTTACCGTGCTGGGTCTTCCCGCCGACAAACTGAAACCGTTCCGGGATTCCTACATCGACTGCCTCGCCTCCGCGCCACGCAGTCAGGATATAGACGAGGCGCATGATGCCTGTCGTCGCGGTCTGCTGGCGGCTCTGACACCGGCCTTCGAACTGGATGAAGAAAAAACACGGGCGCTTGAGCAGAAACTGGAGGCGGTTGAAGCCCAGCTTTCAGCAGACCTGTAATTCCGGTCGTTCTATTACCACATCACTTGCTCAGGAAGCGGTATGGTCGCTTCTTGAGTGAATAACCGCAAGGAGAGGTATGTTGGAGACCCCCGCATTTCTTGATCGAGGCCGCCCGGATGTTCCGGACGTGGTGGTGCCGGGGGGTATCACGCCTTTCCATCTGGGAGGCCGTCCCGTCCGGGGCAGGCTGATCCGGCTCGGCCCACTGGCCGAAGCCATTCTCTCGCGTCATGACAATGCCGAGCCGGTCTCTGCCTTAGGCGGCAAAGCGCTCGCGTTGGTTGCCGGGCTGGCAAGCGCGCTGAAATTTCAGGGTTCCTTCTCTCTCCAGATCAAGGGGGACGGCCCAGTCGGCCTCCTTCTTGCGGATTGCACCGATACGGGCGCACTGCGTTTCTATGCCCGGGAGAACGAAGAGGCCGTCAAGACGCTCCTTACGACGGATGCCTCCGCAAGCAAGACGGTTTCGGATCGAGAACTCACGGGGAACGGTTACATGGCCCTGACGGTCGATCAGGGCACGGAGATGGATCGGCATCAGGGTATTGTCGAGATAACGGGCGATAGTCTTGCCGATATGGCGATCCATTATTTCGAGACCAGTGAACAGCATGCGTGCTGGGTCAAGCTCGCCGCGCGTCACACGGAAGAAGGCTGGCGCGCCGGAGGACTGATCCTTGAGCGCATAGCGGGGGGCGGTGGTTCAGAGAGCGACGCGGATGTGCTGACAGCTCTTGATGAGTTGGGCGAAGATGCATGGGATACAGCAATCGTGCTGGCCCGCACCCTGACGGACGAGGAACTGCTTGACGATGCTCTTCAGGCGCCGATCCTGCTTCATCGTCTGTTTCATGAGGAAAATCTGATCGTCGGACAGGCGCGGGCGCTGGCTTATGGCTGCCGTTGCTCCAAGGCCAGACTATCGGATGTTCTGTCGCGTTTCTCGGATGATGATCTCGACCACATGGCCGAAGATGGCGTCATCACCATGAAATGCGAGTTCTGTAACCACGATTTCACATTTGATCGGAATACTGTCAGCTCCCAGCCGGAGCCACAGGGATGAGATCGCTCTGTGATTCAGGGCAGTCTCGGAAGCGGTAAAAGGGAGCAGGCACACGACCATGTCTGAGGCATCGCAGGACAAGGCCTATTCGGCAGAAGACGGGCGGATTACCATCCAGCTGAATGGTCAGTCGCATTTCCTGAGCGTCAACAGGCAGCCCCTCACCCGATTTTATCCCGGCTGGTCACCCTTCGCTCTCCATGTCACTCTTCTGCCGACACCCATTCTGCGTCTTCGGCATGAGACGGGACAGGAAGCCTACTGGATATTTGACGAGCATTTTAATTATCTTGCCTGTCGTCTTCAGGATATTTCAAAAGAAAAACTGACTGAACTGGTCGATGCGATAGCGCCCTATTTTCAGTCTCAGGTGAAGGTCGCGCTCGAAGCTCTCCATCCCGCTTCTCTCGAACTGAGCGAGAAGGTGCGCCATCTTGGGAGGCCTCTGTGTGAAGGTCTGCTCTCAGCATGGTTGCAGCGTTTCCCACCTCCGGGCTGTTTCACTGTAAACATGCTGCCCGCCGAAGGTCTGTCTTTCCGCTCGGATTCCCCACCCCTGAAGGCGGCCGCGCTTGCCCAGCTTCTCGCCGTGGCCAAAGGTCTGGCAAAAAAGACAATGCCGGTCATCCTGTCTCCTTACGGAGGGGCTGTCCTGCGTGGCTATCCTGTCCTGCGCCTGCCGGACATGGAACTGACGCGATTTGCCGACCCTCAGGCGAATGTCGTGCTTTACATAGGCACCGTCATACCCGCGACCGGCGACGACATTTCCGTGATTTACTGCCCGCAGCAGGATCTCATTCTGACGGAACGGCAGACCGGTCTTGCGAGCACCATTCCGTTCCGTCTGCTTTCCCGCATCATCGGTGATCCACGCTATGTCGAGGAGGCTCCCCGGGATCTCACTGTCGCATTCGGGGGTGACCCAGGAGGGTTCGGCGCGTTCACACTGGGGTCTGCTTCCGCGCTGCCGGGTTCGCTCCCCACGCTACCGGGCAAATGGCAAGCCCGGGCAAATGCCAATGCTGCTGCCAACCATACGACGCAGACGGAAACACCCCTCTCCTCTGCAGCATTTGGTGTGCCACAACCCCACCAGACGGGCACTTCGTCACAATCATCAGGGGATAGCTAGGGCCGTCCGTATCATTCATGACAGGCGTTAGCTTCCTATGTCATTCTGAAGCAGAACATACGGATTACAGGCAGAGGAAAAAGCGATGGTTCGCGTCCACAAACGGTTCAGGCTTCTGGCGCAGGCAGCGCTCATGACTGCGGCCCTAGGTCCACTGGGATTTATCGCCGGGTGTTCGTCAGAAGACACCATGATGGCGTTTCCTCCGTATCAGTATGGCTATCTCAACCAGCTTCATCTGAACGTGGCGACATTGCAGACCGCAGACAAGGTTACACCGGGTGCTGTTCCGGGTGACGAGTCAGGCATGGCGCCCATTCCGCCGGATCAGGCACTTCTGCAGATGGCGCAACAAAGGATTGTAGCGGCAGGAAACACCGGATCGGCACTCTTCACCGTCGATCGGGCATCCATCGTTCATGAACCGGGTGGCACGCTTGCCGGACGTATGGACACGCATCTCGACATTCTTTCCTCTACCAACCAGCAGCTTGGCGAAGTGGAAGCGCATGTCACGCGAGAAATGAAGCCCGATCTGAGCAAAGGTGATGCTGACAGCCGGGCCAATCTTTACGAACTGACGCGTCAGATGATGCAGGACATGAATGTGGAACTGGAATTCCAGATCCGCCACAATCTGAAAGACTGGCTGGTCGATGCCGGGGGCACCCCAACGGCTGCCGCCATCCAGACAGAATCTCTTGGTGGCAGCGCATCCTCTCCGGCCCCGGCGGTATCATCTTCTGGCTCTTCTGATGCAGCCCAGACGACGAAGCCTGTGAGCAGCAGCGCGCCAGCCGCTGCGCCTACCGCAGCCGCCATAACGCGGGCTCCTGATTCCGAGCCCGATGCCATCTTTCCGGGTGGCGGGGATTCCGACGACACCAGCAGCAACACAACCACACAACAAAAACGGTCACCCCCCAGTGGTTATCTCAAACTACCGGGCAGCACCGCGACCCAATAATTTTCAGAGTGAATAGGTAGAGCCGATATTTTCAGATATCAGCTCTACCCTAAAACAGATTATTCCTGTTTCATCCGTCATTTTTACTGACGACACGCGCGAAAAAAGCTCCTTCGCCCGTGATACGGGCTGTTGGTCTTTTCGCATTTTCCTCAATATTTTCAGAAGATTTTTCGATATTTTGAAAAAGCATATCGCTCCCATTATCCTGCAGAAGCGCGAGCAGAACGCGAACAGTTTCCTTTTCTCTCTCATTTGAAAAATCGTAGTAAATGGAACGAGAATTTCTTCGAGCGGAAATAACGCCCGCCCGTCGAAGCATACCAATCTGCTGACTGAGAGTTGGCTGGCCGATCCCAGTCTTTATTTCTATCTCACCTACCGCCAGTGCACCATCAAGCAATAATGACAGGATCATAAGACGCTGCGGTTGCGCAAAAATCTTTATTCTATCAGTCAGTTCCCGCGCTTCGTCGCCAGTCATCCCGCTCATGACTTCCTGACCTTTTTATACTGGAGAAACCATGCAGAGCCTGCCGCTGTTACTTCTTCCTGCGTAACAGGACTGCTGACAACGACATCTTTTCCCGGCTCCCATCCTTCCGGCGTCATGTCTCCATTCGCATCCACTGTTTGTAACGCCTGAATAAGCCTTAGAAGTTCTTTCACGGACCTTCCGACAGTGGCCGGATACCATGTAATGGCCCGGATGATACCTGCGGGATCAATGACATACACACCGCGCACCGTCGCACTGCTCTCCGCTTCGGCATCCAGCATTCCATAGGCCTGCGCAATGGCCATCGAAGGGTCTTCCACAACCGGGAACGGTATATTGACCCCGAAACAGGAACGAATGGCTTCCACCCACGCCAGATGAGAGGGCAGGCTATCAATCGACACGCCTACCATCGCGCAATTCAGACGTTCAAAACTTTCGGAATTCTTGGCCAGTGCAATGAATTCACTTGTGCAGACGGGTGTAAAATCGGCTGGATGTGAAAACAGCAGAACCCATGATCCGCGCAGGGAACTGAATGTCAGCATGCCCTGTGTCGTTCTAGCCGTAAAATCGGGTGCCACATCACCAATTTTTGGTGGAAGCAGACAGGCTTTATCTAGAGTTGGAACCAACGGCGGCGGCATCATGTCTCTCGTACTCACATGCATGTATCTTAAATATTTTATTTATATAATAAACAGTCGCAGGAACAGTCCTTTTCGTGCTGCTTCATGCTGGACGCGCAGCTTCTGATGGGGACGTTCATAATCTTCTCCATATCAAATTTTGCGAACGCCCCGCGTTCAGTATGTGGAAGAAGAAATCGTGTCGTTTTTCAAGGGATATCTCGGTCTTCTGGTCAATGCGCCCACTGATATCGCTCAGGAAGCCAGTGGAAGCGGTTACAGCCGACAGGGCATTTCGTTTACAGCAACAGGAGACGGGCGCCGGGTTCTCGCCATCTCTTCATCTTACAGCTTTGGATATGCAGTCGGGAACTGGGGGCTGGTTACGGGACTTGCGTTATTTATTGACAACACCACAGACGCCCAGCCTCTGATTGCCTGGCCCGTATCCCCTGTTACAGTCACCGATGGCCAGACCTATACGGTTTCATCTGACGATCTTTCATTGCTTGTGCAGATGGACGGATTTTTCGCACCACAGGTCATTATCGGTGTAACGGCAAGCGGCGCCAACGTCATTACCCGCCAACCCGTTGCTCTTATCGATGGCGTTCTCAATCCTGCGCTGTCGACTTCAAGTGGCTCTTCCGCCAATGGAACAGGCAGTCTGTCGATATCGCAACTCGGTCAGCTTCTGTCTCATCTGATGCAGACCCTGCCAAAATCTGATCCGGGCGATGGCACTTCACTCTGGTGC
>NZ_JBDNXK010000079.1:0-14634 GCF_047721705.1 Acetobacter sp.
AAAGCGTGTGTACGTTAATAGCGTACCGTGGGTTCGAATCCCACTCTCTCCGCCATATGTCCCCAGATTTTTAAGTAAAATCAAATTGTTGGCGGGATAAAACTTTTAATTTGTTCCCTAAAAACCCCGCCGCTTTGAACAAAGAAAAATATCTCTCGCCTCGGATTTTGCGACTGTCTTGGGCTGCTCCTTTTATACAGTGAAACTGCCGTTTGGTGGGCTTTGATAGGTATACAGCCGATCATGAAGCATTCCGGCCATTGGCCTGCATATCTGACAACAGGTTAGATCAGTAGCTTCTAAGTGATGATGTGGTGCTTGCAGACGCTGTCGATGAGATGGAAGAAGCACAGAAACCAATGCTGTCTCGGAATCGTATCTGTCTAAAAGTGCCGCCTGATAGAAAACATTTCAGTGATGTACATCTCTATAATGTGGTATGTTCTATATGGAAGCATGAGTTCTGATTTTAAATATAGTCATTTATTGCTCGTAATACGTGGTAAGTGATTTTTCAGAGCAGATGGGAAGTTTTTTCTTTCAAACAATCACTTTGGCTGTTTGAGTAAGATCTAACCCGCTAGTTTCAGGAGCTTCTCTCCAGGAATACCACGCGCCAAAAAAAGATATTGCAGCAGCAATTCCCATTGTTTTTGCTATTCCAAGAGAGGTCAGTGACACAGGTACGAAATAGGTTCCTATTACCGCCCCAATTCGCGAAATGGATGTGCTGAGACCTACTGCAGATGCTCTGACTTCAGTAGGAAAGAGTTCATTGGGATAAATATACGATAATACCTGTGCGCCGCCGATGAAAAGAGCATATGCCCCAAAGAATAGTAAAATACAAAATGATGAGGCATTTGAAAACAAAGCAAGAAATAAAAGAGAAGTCCCCGACAATAGAAAGCTGGAAACCAGCATCTTACGACGTCCCAATATATTTATAAGTTTCATACCGCCAACACACCCGACAACAAATAGCGCTGTGATGACGACAGATCCATAAGCGGCCCATGTGCCTGTAAGGTGCAGTGCGAGAAGTACTTTTGGTGCAAAAGCATAAACCGCGAATAATGGAACAATCGCGCATGTCCAGAAGACACAGACAAACTTCATGCGTCGTCCGTATTCCGAATGGAATAGTCTCCGGACGGAGATGAGTTCACTATCGACAATGGCAGGAAGATCATCTGAGGAATACTGCTTTCCGTACACTTTCTTTACAATGTCATCGGCACGCTTTTCTTCGTTTTTAGCCATAAGCCAACGAGGAGATTCCGGAATGCCACTACGTCCGAGGAAGAAAATCAATCCAGGCACAGCAGCACTTACAAGAACCCACCGCCACGCATCCTCACCTCCATAACGAAGAATAATATCCCCAACGACATATGCGGCTGCGGCCCCTGCAAACCAGACGACGACCAGACTGGCCAAGAGGGGACCTCGTTCTTTTTTGGGGAGGAATTCGGCCAGAAGAGAGGTGGCGATCGGATAATCAGCTCCCACTGCTATGCCGATCCCCAGCCTTATGATGAAAAGCTCAAATCCGTTCTGCACCCACATCTGAGCTACAGAAAGCACAACGATCGAGATCAGATCGATCATATAGAGAATTTTTCGTCCATACAGATCAGTAAACCAGCCCCCGATAAAACCACCCAGAAAAGCTCCTATTAAAGCAGAAGCCGCAATGAGCCCTTGCCAGAAAGAGCTGAGATCAAGTCGATTCGAGAGTTGCACCATGGCAACTCCAATAATGCTGAGCGCATACCCATCAAGAAACGGTCCACCTGCGGAGTATATGGTAAGCTTCTTATGGAAACTATTAAGGGGAATTTCTTCCAGAGAAAGCTTTGTCACCAACAACGTCCTTTTCGTTTACCTTGTGCTCAGAGGGTGTCGTCTCTATTAGGCAGAGCGCCTCTTATTCTTATTTGCAAGAGTTCTTATGCTTGCGACAAAACCTGTATTTCACAGTGATCTGGAATGGTTGTTTCTGATCGGCTAAGGCGCACACACCATAACGATTCAGAAATGATATCGTCAAGGCAGAATGTACCAATCTGAACGTCTTCAGTACATAGGTGTCATCAATAATCATGCTTTCATCAGTTTTTAGAAAGCATAAATTTAATTTTTCTTTTGATATAATATGAAGAATATAAAAAACAGAATCTGATATTTTCCATGATTGGCGCCTATGAAAACGGGCGAGGCATACGTTGCAGACGCAAGAGGAAAAAGAGACTCCTTCTCTCAACCGCTTGCCGCGCGAAAAAAGGCCGCAAGGTAAACAATTTTGTCTTTATAAAGCACATAATTGTCGCCTTAAGACAATTATGAGTTCGGTCATGTATTCCTAATTGACACCAATGTACATTGATGCCTAATCATTTAGAAAATCATTTCGGAGCCGTTTCATGTCTGGTGATCCTCTCCTCCAGCCTTACCAGTTAAAAAATCTGACTCTGCGAAACAGAATCATTGTAACGTCTCACGAGCCTGCCTATCCAGAGGATGGTATGCCAAAGGAGCGTTATCGGGCTTATCATGTAGAGCGCGCCAAGGGTGGCGTCGCCATGACCATGACTGCCGGCTCCGCCGCAGTTTCAAAAGACAGCCCGCCAGTATTTAACAATCTTCTCGTCTATAAGGATGAAGTCGTTCCCTGGATGAAGGAACTGACGGATGCGGTGCATGAGCAGGGCGCCGCCATCATGATTCAGTTGACCCATCTGGGACGGCGTACACGCTGGGACAAAGAGTTCTGGCTGCCCGTCGTATCGCCTTCCCATAACCGGGAAGCCGCCCACAGAGCCTTTCCAAAAAAAATGGAAGACTGGGATATTGAACGCATTATCAAAGACTATGCCGATGCTGCAGAACGCATGAAGGCTGGCGGCATGGATGGGATTGAGCTTCAGGCTTATGGGCACCTGATGGATCAGTTCTGGTCACCGCTTACAAACGATCTGGAGGGCCCTTATGGCGGGTCACTCGACAACAGACTTCGTTTTACTTTTGACGTCCTGACAGCAATTCGCGAGAGGGTGGGGCCGGATTATATCGTTGGCATCAGATACACGGGAGATGAAGAACTTCCGGGTGGTATCAACGAGACCGAAGGTCTGGAAATTTCAAAACGGCTGAAAGATAGCGGACTTATTGACTTTCTCAATGTTGTTCGAGGCCATATCGACACGGATCCAGGGCTGACCGATGTTATTCCAATTCAGGGCATGGCCAATTCACCTCACCTCGAGTTTGCAGGGAAAATTCGTGAGGCGACGGGGTTCCCGACCTTTCACGCCGCCAAAATTCCGGATGTAGCAACCGCTCGTTATGCCATTGCATCGGGGAAAGTCGATCTTGTTGGCATGACGCGTGCTCATATGACGGACCCGCATATTGTACGGAAAATCGTAGAAAAACGCGAAGATGATATCCGTCCTTGCGTCGGCGCCAATTATTGTCTTGACCGAATTTATCAGGGCGGTGCGGCTTTCTGTATTCATAACGCGGCGACAGGACGTGAAGTGTCAATGCCGCAGGTGATTGCAAAGGCTGACAGTCGTAAGAAGGTTGTCATCGTCGGCGCCGGTCCTGCTGGGTTGGAAGCGGCGAGAGTCTCAGCTGAAAGAGGTCACGAAGTGGTGGTCTTTGAGCTTGCCTCGGAACCCGGTGGGCAGATCCGTCTTACGGCACAGAGTCCCCGTCGACGCGAGATGATGAGCATCATCGATTGGCGTATGAGCCAGTGCGAAAAACATGGTGTTACATTTCACTTCGACACATGGGCGGATGCCGAGACAATTCAGGAACAGGCGCCGGATGTAGTGTTTATCGCTACTGGTGGCCTTCCTCACACCGAGGTTCTTACAGAAGGGAATGAACTGGTAAACTCGTCCTGGGATCTTATCTCCGGCGATGTAAAACCACGAGAAAACATATTAATCTTTGATGATGCTGGCGATCACGCTGCAATGCAGGCGGCAGAGGTTGCCGCTGCCGCGGGGGCTAAGGTTGAAATCATGACGCCCGACCGGTCTTTTGCCCCGGAGGTCATGGCCATGAATCTTGTTCCTTATATGCGCTCATTGCAGAAGCAGGATGTGACCTTTACGGTGACCTACCGCCTCAGCGCTGTCAGAAAGAATGGAAATCAGTTGGTTGCCGTGGTGGGAAGCGATTACGGTGGTGTGGAAAAAGAGCGGATCGTCGATCAGATCATTGTGAATCATGGTACGCGTCCTCTTGATGATCTTTACTTCGAGCTAAAGGAAAGTTCAGTGAATCATGGGGAAATTTCACATGATGAGCTCACTGGGGGCCATCCCCAGACTGTGGTGCGCAATCCGCAGGGAACATTTCGTCTTTTCCGTATAGGCGACGCTGTTTCCGCAAGAAATACCCATGCCGCCATCTTCGATGCTCTACGTCTGGCTAAAGACATTTAACCGTATGTTTGGGTGATGGGAGTAAAAAGATGAAGATCCTTGTCCCCGTAAAACGGGTGGTTGATCCAAACGCCACGATCCGTGTCCGGCATGATGGGTCCGGAGTGGATATCAGCGGTCTGAAAATGTCGATCAATCCTTTTGACGAGATTGCCATAGAGGAAGCTGTCAGACTGAAGGAAGCCGGACTGGCTAAGGAAATTGTCGCAGTTTCAATCGGTCCCAGCAAGTCTGAGGATGTCATCAGAAACAGCCTGGCCATGGGTGCTGATCGCGGTATCCTTGTCGAAACGACGGATATACTTGAACCACTGACAGTCGCGAAACTTCTCCGTGCCATCGTTGAAACTGAAAGTCCTGATCTGGTCATAACTGGCAAGCAGGCCATTGACGACGATTCAAATCAGACGGGACAGATACTCGCTGCATTACTTGGTTGGGGACAGGCAACATTTGCATCAGAGGTAGATGTGCGGGATGGACAAGCTATTGTCACGCGAGAAGTGGATGGTGGTCTCCAAACCATTGGTGTGGCATTGCCCGCAGTCATTACCACCGATCTACGGCTTAATGAGCCACGTTATGTATCCCTTCCCAACGTCATGAAGGCCAAGAAAAAGCCTTTGAGCAAGACGACGCCGCAGGAGCTGCAGATTCCAACTACTGCACGTCTGAAAGTTCTTGAAACACAGGAGCCTCCCCAGCGAAAATCTGGGGTCATGGTCTCATCGGTATCTGAACTGGTCGACCGAATAAAAAACGAAATCAGTGCGCTTTAATTGGTTGGGTAATTAGTACAGAGACAAGCGGGGTAAGAGACAATGACGGTTCTTCTTCTGTCAGATCATAATCATCAGAAAATTTCTGATGAAACGGTAAAGACTGTTTCTGCTGCTCTGGAGATTGGTAGTGAGCTACATGTTCTTGTCGCCGGACAAGGACTCGATCATGTCGTTCGCGACGCCTCTACCCTGGCGGGTGTTTCCAAGGTGATCGTGGCAGATGACGAGCGCTATGCACATGGTTTCGCTGAGCCTTTGTCGGACCTGCTTGTCTCGATCATGTCTGATTACGACACGCTCATCGCCCCATCCAGTTCCATGGGTAAAAATGTATTGCCTCGTGTAGCAGCGTTGCTGGACATTGCACAGATTTCGGATATTATCGCCGTTATTGACTCTAACACATTCAAACGTCCCATTTATGCTGGAAATGCCATTCAGGTCGTTCAGTCGACAGACCCGAAACGGGTTATAACTGTGCGGGCTTCCTCTTTCCCGGAAAGAGAAAGAGGAGGTTCTGCCGTCGTTGAAACTGTTTCTTTGCCGCCCTTGCGCCCTTACCCGTCTACTTTCATTTCCGAGAGGCGCGAGCAGTCGGAACGACCAGAACTGACGGCGGCGAGGATAGTAGTTTCAGGCGGACGGGCATTGGCATCAGCAGAAAACTTCACAAAGCTGATATTTCCGCTTGCCGATAAAATAGGAGCCGCAGTTGGCGCTAGCCGTGCCGCTGTGGATTCCGGTTATGCACCAAATGATTGGCAGGTTGGGCAAACGGGAAAAATTGTTGCACCCGATCTGTATATCGCGGCGGGAATATCGGGAGCCATTCAGCATCTTGCAGGAATGAAGGATTCTCGGATCATTGTGGCAATTAACACAGATCCAGATGCGCCGATTTTTCAGGTCGCGGACTACGGACTTAAAGCAGATATATTTCAGGCTTTGCCTGAGATGAGCAAATTATTGTAAACGAGAGTGTAAGAAAAATTTTCAGTTCAATCTGGAGAGATCAAGAAGCCATCAATCATTCTTTGTAGTGGCTGAAATTAGTCAAGGCATCTTTGATCTTTCCAAGTATTGTATTTTCAACTTCACATAATTTATTTCTTACACTTGTATCCATGGCGCGCAAAAAAACGGTCCAGTTCTCGTTGAGTTGCCTTCTTTCCAGTAAAAATTTCCAAATAACTTGGAATACGTTCCATCCGTTCAGCTGTTTTCTCTCGGGTTTGCCGTGTAATGTAGCCAATCTGAACCAGATAAATTGATTGTGCCCGTACTTCGGCAGACGTCTCCGAATAACCGAAATGTTGAAACATGCGTGTTAGCGCAGCGATACGTAAGTCATCAGCTTGTTGTACTTCAGATAAAATATAGGAGGACTGAAGTCCCCAGCTTCTGATCGCAAATTCAAATTGAGAGTCAAATAAGTTCGTGTCCAGCCAGCAATCGAAGACATTCAGAACTGCTTCCCGAATTGTTTCCGCATAAGCCTCGGCTTGCTTGATAACATTGCCTGTATTCTTCTGTCGCCATAACGAAACGAGAGCTTCGAGAAGCTCTTCTCGATCCCTGAAAAACCAGTAAAAGCTTGTCCGTGAAAGATTTAATTTCGCTGCTAAAGGGGAAATTTTTACCGCATCAACTCCGTTTTCCAGCAGCGCTTCATATGCAACATTCAGCCACAGCTCTGCCGAACCTCGTTTGACTGTCTCGTTGATTTCCATGGCTAAGCGAATTTACCTTTCAAAGAATTGTAAGGGGAACATGTAACTGAGAAAAATTGTTTCGGCCAATTATTTCCGATTTCGGAAGGCGTGCGGCATAAGGCGTATCGTCAGTTAGGACGCGAGGTTTGAGGGTGCTTGTATTCCTGCTTGATTTGTGAGGTTTTCTCTCTGCTTTCAGGAAGAGTGTGATGCGTCCGTATGGTCTGAACGACAGTTAGTGGAAGCGGATAAAGGATCTTCTCCCGGGTCGTGAGGATCATGCCCAGGGGACGGCTGCGGATAACCGTCTCTTGGTGGAAGAGGTTCTATATCGTTACTGCGCCGATATTCCCCGCCGTGATCTGCCTGTCCGGTTCGGTGCTGGAAAAACGTTCATCGACGGTTACGTCGCTAGGGCGAAAGCGGCGTGATCGAACGGATTTCCCGGCATCTGGCTGCTGATCACGCCAATGAATACATGATGATCGACAGCACGCTTGTCCGCGTTCACCCGCATAGTGTAGGCACCCGTAAAAAAGAGGCGCACATCAGGCCACAGGGGGTCCCATGGCGGACTGACTTCGAAAATCCATGCGGTCGTTGATGCTGGAGAAAGGCGGACATCACGGGAGCAAGTCTTGTGCTGAATGAAGTCGATTCAGAGGCTTTTATCCCTGACAAGCCGTATGACGCTCATCCACTCATCAAACTGCTCGATGCGCGGCAGATTACAGCGGTCATCCCTTCAAGAAAAAATCGCTGCAATCCACAGACACTTGCTTCTCACTCTCCAAAAGAGAAACGAAATCGAACAGTTTTTTGCTGGACTGAAACAGTTTAGGGGCATCGCAGTGTGTCACGATAAGCTGAAAGCTACTTTCCTCGCGGCCGTTCAGCTTGTCCGCGCTATCCTGCGCGTTAACTGATGACACGCCTTAGGTTAATCGAAGCAATATGATTATTGATGTACTGTACCTTGAAGCCCACTGGATAGAGGCATCTCTGTGCCAAAGGACTGCTTGCACTCGAATTGATATGTCGTTTGAGAGCGGTATCTTGTTTGTAGTATCTTGAAGAAAAACGGGAAATTAAAATAATCTATGATTATCACATTGATAAAACGTGATAATTCAAAAAAGCTCATAAATGAAATTATATTCACAATCAAACTCCCTGTGTGAATTATTCGTTCTAGAATTAGATTGCAACTTTTAACCTGGGGAAAAGTAATGAAACTCGCATGGGCCCTGATGGTGGGTGGCGCTTTATCCATTTTTCCTCAAATGGGTTTTGCTCAAACGGCAAGCAAAAACAGCACTCCCCCAACAGCAGAAAGCGCTGCCAAGCAGGTTGGAAAAAGTCCAGTCGCTGCGAAAACAAAGGAGGGAGCGCGGATCGAGCCTTCCAAGAAACTATGGAATAACCCGAGGACTGTATCCGAACAGCCAGGAAGTATGCCTCCCTCTAATAAAACAACAAACTCTCCCTCCAAACCCACTACTCCCAGTAAGGAAGAGAAATCCTCGGATACTGAACAGTCAAAAGAGCAGCCCTAGACTGAAACGTCTGTAAGGTATGGTCACGATATGATTCCAATGCTTCATTGAGGCTTGGAATCATCGGACTGTTGATGCTGAGCCGTGAGCAAATGAAGCACCCTGTCTCCTCCAACAAAATTCCGAAAGACGCGGTTATCTTACTCTCGGTATCTTGGCGAAAGGCAGCATAAGCTCAAAAACCTCAACGATTGGCGCTGTATCGCAACTCAAACTTTCATCGTCTGATGTCGTCCAGTTTCTTTTGATCCACCTCAGACAGACTGATGTCCGCAGGCGTGAAACCGAAAACACGTCCGTAAAACAGTAATTCAAGCTGGAATGCTCGCTTTACTGTTTCCTCGCCTCTGAAGCCATGCCCCTCACCGGGAAACTCTATGAGAGGAGCAGCAACGCCATTCTTGTGTAGGGCGGCAACCATTGAGCGTGCCTGTTCTGGTGGCACAACGCTATCGTCCAGCCCTTGTAGAAACAGGACAGGGACATGGATGCGATCAGCCATGAAGAGAGGGGAGCGTGAGCGATAGATGGCTTCCTCTTCAGGCCATGACCCGACCAGACTGTCCAGATAACGCGCCTCGAATTTGTGGGTTTCCTCGGCGAGAGTGCGGAGATCCGTCACACCATAGAGACTCACCCCAGCTGCGAAGATCGTTGAATTGGCAAGAGCTGACAGAACCGTCATGCCTCCCGCGCTTGAACCGCGTATGGCAATCCGCTTGGGATCAATCCGTCCGTTCTCCGCCATGAACTGTGCCGCCGCGATGCAGTCCTCGACATCCCGCACACCCCAATGCCCTTCCAGTCGTTGCTGATAGGCGCGTCCAAAGCCGGTTGAGCCGCTGTAATTGACATCCAGCACGGAAAATCCACGACTGGTCCACCACTGAACCTTGAAAGAGAAGCCTTCATTGGCCCGGGCGGTTGGCCCCCCATGAGCGGTGACGATCATGGGGGGCTTTTCACCATCCGGCACGCTGTAGCGGCTGTTGGTCGGTGGATAAAAGAAAGCATGTCCCATCGCGCCATCGGCGAGTGGAAAGTGGATGCTTTCAGGAAGAGCGATATCGTCGCCTGAGAAAGGCAGAGCAGTTGCCGCACGTATGACATGCGGTATGACACTCGGCGCTCCGGTCACAATGGCGGGTGGAGCATCGGCAGGTGCGTTCAGCCAGACAAGATGGTTGCCGAATGGAATGGGGCATTGTTCGGGAACACCGAGATCCAGTGTTTCTGCCGTGTGCCCCCCGTTCTCCGGTTTCAGCAGTAATGTGCGTGTCTGCCCGTCACTGACCGCCAAGGCGAGAATGCGGCCATCCGGCAACAGCGTGTAGCTACGCTGTCCGAACACCCAGTGGGGTTGGCCAATTTCCGCTGCCATCGGGCAAACGGGCGTGGCTTTTCTGCTGGAAAGATCGAATCGCCAGATGTTCCACCAGCCGCTGCGATCGGTGAGAGCGAGCAGAGTGTCGTTGTCGATCCATTGCGGTTCCGTCACCGACTCGGCCTGATCATCACCCGTGAGGACACGGCGGGAAGCGGCGTCATCCAGACGTTGCACGCAAAGACGTGTACTGGTCCACGGCATCGCTGGATGCGTCCATTCGATCCACGCAAGCTGGGTTCCGTCCGGAGAGGGGGTCGGTGTCGAGTAGAAATCCGCGCCGCTGGCAATGGTTGTCTGGGTGCCGTCTGCCAGCGCGAGACCAACCAGTGTGTTCACGGGTTCTGCGCCGCCCTGATGATTTTCACGCACCGCGAACACTGTCTGGCCATCGGGAGAGAAGGCGAAGCTGGCATAACGTGCGCCCTTGCTGCCAGTGAGCCGCTTTGGAGAGGGAGCGGACAGGCGCAGGGTATAGACGTTTCCATCGGCGCGGTTGCTGAACACGATTGTTTCACCGTGAACAGCATAACTCCCACCGCCATATTCATGGACCTTGGTGGCAACATCCATCTCGGCCGGGGTCAGGTCGTGCGGTTCAGCTCCCGTTCGCCACACCACCAGCGTTGTGCGGCCTTTCTCAGCTGGGCGTCGTTCCCGCCAGAACACCGTATCCACGCTGACCGTGATCTCGGACAGGGTGACGGTCTGCCCGGCAACAAGCATCGGCGTGACTGGCGAGTGCCAGGTGCCGCAGGGAGCCGCCTTACGAGCGACTCCAGAGAAATTTTCCGGGCTGTGTTGACGGGTCATGAAACCTCCTCGGACCAAGAGCTTTCCCGGTGTGCAGGCTTGACAGAAGCCTGTCCAGACGGTTCCTGACCTGTTCGTGCAAGCTCCCGGGATATGTCCTTCTGTTACATTATATCGAAACGCTGCTGACACATTATGGCTATGGCGTGATTGGCGTTGTGGTGATGCTGGAAAGCATGGGCCTGCCGCTTCCCGCGGAAAGTCTGCTCATCACGGCCGCTCTGTTCAGTGCGACGACTCATAAGCTGCATATCTGGGGCATTGTGATTGCCGGCGTGACCGGGGCGATCATGGGTGACAATTTCGGCTATCTGATCGGTCGCGAGTGCGGGTTCCGTCTGCTGAACCGCTACGGCAAATATATAGGTCTTACGACTGACCGACTCCTGCTGGGCCGTTATGTCTTTCGTCAGCATGGCGGCGTCGTGGTCTTCTTCGGACGGTTCATTGCGATCCTGCGTATCTTCGTAGCGCTTCTTGCTGGAGCGAACCGGATGCCCTGGCACACGTTTCTTTTCCACAACGCGCTCGGCGGTATCTGCTGGGCGGGTGGCTATACACTGGCCACCTATTATCTTGGACAGGAAGTTCTGAAGATTTCAGGTCCGGTGGCATGGACCGTCGCCATTGTTGGGGGGGCGGTTCTGCTGACAGGGTTCATCTTTCTCAAGAAAAATGAACGTCGACTGACGCAGCAGGCGATGGAAGCCGCGCGTCATGATCCGGAACTGATGTTCGGTATGGAGAAGGAACTTGAGAATGGCAGCGGTCGACAGGATTGAACAGCACACGGCGTTTCTGACCACGTTGCGTCGTCTGGATGGGCAGGTGGCGGTGGTTACGGGGGCAAATAGTGGGCTCGGTCTGGAAGCTGCCTGTGGGCTTGCGGCGCTGGGTGCGCGGGTGATTCTCGCGGCGCGCTCTGCGGAACGGAATGAAGCGGCGTTGGCCACTCTCCTTCAGCGTGTGCCGAATGCACAGGCTGAAACTGCCAGTCTTGATCTAGCCTCTCTCGCTTCTATCGAAGAGTTTGCTGCTACCCTGGACGATCGCTTTCCCGCTATAGACATACTGGTCAACAATGCAGGGGTCATGGGGCTACCCGTGAGACGCGAGACCCGCGATGGTTTCGAGATGCAGTTTGGCGTTAACCACCTAGGCCATTTCGCTTTGACGGGGCGCCTGAAACCGTTGCTGGAAGCTTCACAACGTGGTGGAACCGTAATTGCCGTGGCCAGTCTGGCTGCCAGCGATGGTCATATTTATTTCGATGACCTTCAATCCCGTCACAACTATACGCCATTTCGAGCCTACCGGCAGAGCAAGCTGGCCAATCTGATGTTCGGAGAAGAATTGGCACGTCGTGCGAAGGCGGAGGGCTGGAAGCTTCATACGCGCATCGTCCATCCCGGATGGGCACGCACACAGATCGTTCTGAATGGTCCGGGCTCGTCAGGCGGAAATGTAATTTCGTGGCTGACTGAGACGGGTGCGAAGGTGGCGTTCGGCCTCTTTGGACAGACTGCCGCAGGTGGTGCGGAACCATATCTTTACGCGGCTGCTTCGGCTTTGGCGGAGGATGGTGGTTATTACGGTCCTACGGGACGAGGTGAGCGCACGGGGGCGCCAGGAAAGGCCACCGTGCCGGCCTCAGCAAAAGATAAAATCGTTGCACAGCATTTGTGGGACGTATCAGCGCGCCTGACGGACGTGGAGTTCTGACGACACGCTGGGCATTTATGTGATCCTTATCCATACATTCTGCTTTTTGGTGGTTATCAAGTGTCCTTGAAAGAAGAATGTATGGAACGGATGATATCTGTTTCAACTTTTATGCATTCAATAGCGCATCGAGATATGAGGAAGAGGGCAATGTGCTCATTGCCACAATTTCCAAGGTGCTTTTCCGGTTACCCATAATTCATCTAAGTGCTTTTTATCACGCAATGTGTCCATGGAGTACCAGAATCCCGGATGAGAAATTGCCATAAGTTCATTTGACGCAGACAATTTTTCCAGTGGTCCCCGTTCAAATATGGTGTCATCACCGTCCAGATAATCAAATACTTTTGGAGAAAGCACGAAAAATCCGCCGTTCACCAGACCTTTCCCTTCCGGTTTCTCATGAAATTTACTGACCTTACCGTCCTGAATATCCAGTGATCCAAACCGTGCAGGTGGGTTAACTGCTGTTACCGTACCAATTTTTCCATGTGAATTATGGAAACGAATGGATTCTGTTATATCCAGGTCCGTAACACCGTCTCCGTAAGTCAAACAGAAGTCCCCATCAGAAAGATATTTTTCCAAGCGGAGCAGTCGACCGCCTGTCATGGTATCCAATCCGGTATCCACGAGTGTTACTTTCCATGCATCTGAATTTTTTCTAAGGGTAGTAACGGTATTTGATGCAAGGTCTATTTCAATATCAGAAGAATTTTCATAATAGTCGATGAAGAATCTTTTTATCATATTTGCTTTATAGCCAAGAGGAATTACAAAGTCATTTATGCCGTGGTGGGCATATATTTTCATGATGTGCCAGAGTATAGGCTGTCCACCAACTTCTACCATTGGTTTGGGTCGAGCTTCAGTTTCTTCCATAAGTCTGGTGCCATAACCGCCGGAAAGAATAACAGCTTTCATCACTATAGACTCCAGTTTTTAAAAGAAAAATAAATTCATTTGACAAAGAAGACTATTACTTAGTCCATCTGATATCCTGATCGAGAACTCCCTTTTCCATAAATTGTTTGAGTGTATGTAATCGGACAAGTCGTGAAAATGGTTGGGTTTCTTTTAAAAGATGAGAATCCTTTATGCCTTCTATAAGTCTTTTAATTGTTGTGGCTATCGAAATTCTTGGCAGATAATCAGGAGCTAATATTTCCAAAGCTGAGAAATCAACCTTGTAGGATCTTTTGTCGGGTTGAGCTTTTTCATTAATTGTTATTTCGGTGCCTGGAAGGGCATCTGCAACGTAATCTGCAAGCTCTTTAACGGTATAATTTGCACTATTACGCCCCGCATTGACAATCAGAAAAGGATCGCCGCTACGTGTGACGGCCCATTCCATAATGCGTGCCATATCGATGACATCGATAAGAGGACGCCAGGGAGTTCCATCACTGAGAATCGAAATTTTACCAGTAGTAAGTGCGGAAGCGACAAAATCATTTAAAACAAGATCGAGTCGAAGGCGTTGAGAGAATCCACATGCAGTCGCAAACCTAAGGCAGGATATGAACATTTTGTCAGATTGAAGTTCTGCCAGTTGTTCTTCTGCTGCGACCTTGGATTTAGCATAAGCGGTAAGTGGATTGATCGAATCGAGTTCAGTCCGTGCGGATCCAGCTGCCGCACCATAAACGCTACAACTTGAAGCAAGAACAAAATGTTTCACGCCTTTATCAAGGGCCATTTTCGCAGCGAGAATGCAGCATTCTTTATTTATAATATCTGTCACGACCTCAAATTGTTGCCCCATGGGATCATTCGAGATGGCTGCAAGATAAATGACAGCGTCCACCTTTTCAAAAAGTGAAGGGTCTAAATCACGCACATCGCCAAATAACTGATTATTAAGAGAAATTTCAGGAAGAGGATGTTCTCCCACAAGGCAGTGAGCAAATAATGCACTGTCAAATCCTGATAAATAAGCACTTTGGAATGTTTCCCGCATATACTGGGAAACTACTGAGCCCACATATCCCATATTTCCTATAATAAGAATATGCATACAGATGGTCCTTACGTTGTTCCAAACTGGATATAAAAGCCGTAATTTACAGACTGATACTCAGCACGAAATGGAATGATCAAAAATTTCATTTACGAAGATTTGGTACGGTGTTTTTTTGACAACGCTTCATATCTCATAATATTTTCTAGGAATATTTACACATTCGCGTGATTATGAAATAT
>NZ_JBDNXK010000080.1:0-14494 GCF_047721705.1 Acetobacter sp.
CAGATCAGAGCAAGGCAGATCAGAGCAAGGCAGATCAGAGCAAGGCAGATCAGAGCAAGGCAGATCAGAGATGTAATTCTGACCAGAAGAACACGAACAATCAAATAAACATTTCTATTTACAACGACAGAATACCAGAACAAAACAAATTAAAAAGCACATTTCACAAAACTCAAACGTCCATTCACTCCACTCCTGATTGCAGACAGCAACCTATCACGCAACCTTGAAAGAGCCCTCATGCCCTCCCCCCTCATCCTCTCCTTCGGCAGTGTGAACATCGACGTGACGGCACGCGGGAAGCGACTGCCCACACCGGGAGAGACGATTCACGCCGAAAGCTATGCGATCGGACTGGGCGGCAAAGGGGCGAATCAAGCGGCTGCGGCGGCAAGGCTGGGAGCTGGACGTGGGATGCGGTCGGCTCTCGTTGGTCGGATCGGAGCGGATACGTTCGGGAAACAGGCGCGAGAGGCATTACAGACATTTGGCGTCGATCTGACGGGTTTGCGGGAAGACGCTGAAAGCGCGACGGGGCTGGCTCTGATCGGAATTGATGCGGCGGCTGAAAACTGCATCACAGTGGTTGGTGGAGCCAATCTGTCTGTGGACGAAAGCGATGTTTCCCATGCGGAATCATTGTTTGCTGAAGCGTCAGTTTTACTGTTGCAACTCGAAGTGCCGGTGGCAGCCGTGCTGGCGGCAGCGCGACGCGGACGCGCGGCGGGTGCCAAGGTAATTCTTGATCCTGCACCAGCGCCTTCCTCCCCTCTCCCCGATGAACTCTGGCCACTCGTGGATGTCGTGACACCCAACGAGACCGAGACGGCGGCGCTCTGCGGCGTTCTGCCGATGACACAGGAAGATGCGGCGCGTGCGGCGTCATTACTGATGGTGCGCGGGGTAACAGCCGCTGTGGTGAAGATGGGAGCCCGCGGTGTCTGGTGGCAGTCAGCAGAGGGAAGCGGATTTGTGCCGCCTTTTCCGGTGCAGGCCATCGATACAGTGGCTGCGGGCGACTGCTTCAATGCTGGTCTCGCCGTGGCGCTGGCTGGCGGTGCCTCTCTCGGCGATGCGGTTCGCGCGGCGGCGGCCACTGGCGCATTGGCGGTGACAAAGCGGGGAGCCGCCGATGCGGCTCCCGAATGGTCAGAGGTGCAGGCATTACTCCAAGGATAAATCCCCTAGAGGCTGCTGGCCCCTCTTATTGACGTGTGATCACGGGTTTGGTGACATCCGTTGGTGCTGCCGTTGCAGTTCCTGTGGGCGTGGCGGTTGTTCCCACAGCTGGGGCTGCCGCTGTGCTCGCTGGAGGCAGAGCGTCGGGTTGCGGCTGTATGAAAGCCGAGATCCAGCCTTTCGGTTTTCTGGCAGATGGAACCCTGCGACGGATGCAGCCGCGAACAACGGTGGCGCAGACGCCATCTGTTCCAATCAGCATGTCATTGTCGCCGCTGTAATAGACGTCCTGCACCTTGCCATCGACAACACGAAAATCCGCCACACAACTCTTGCCGTCACCGCCCCCAATTTCGCTGAAGATGTTCTGCACCGACTGGACTGGAATGAGGGTCGATGTCGTCGCCGCAGCAATATTTCGACCGCGCTGGTATTCGTAAATCGTGGTGTGTTTGTCGAGCACTTTGGATTTGTCAGGAATGCCCGCGCAGGCCTGCATATCCACTTCCGTCATGCCGATCATGGTGGACTGGGCTTTGTGGGCAAGGTGGGAGGAGTAGTAGCCACATCCGGAAAGAAACGGGAGAAGACCCGCGAGAAAAGAATATTTCGCGCGCGACAGAACGGGACGACTCAAAGACAAACACACTCTCCGTTGCTAAAACGTGTCAATTCATGTCTGCCACTTACGGTCTCTCCACGCAAATGGGCGACGGCTCCAAGAGCCGCAGAGGAAGCATCAGAACCAGCCCCGGATGCCGAAAATGAAGTTGAAATGGCTGCCGGTTTCAGCGCGGTCGGCGCGCTGGACTCCATTGTAGAGGGCATTGGAATAAGTCACGCCGATATAAGGGGCGAGCTTTCTGTACCACTCGTAGCGAAGACGCAATCCGGCATCGACGTCTGACAACCCGCGTCCGGCCTCCCGGGCGCTGTCAGCGTTGGAATAGAAGTTGAGTTCCGCCTGTGGTTGGAGAATCAGACGGTTGGTGATGAGGATATCGTATGAGCCCTGCAACCTGCCCGCGACACCCCTGTCACTGAAATAGAATGTGCCTTCCACATCGAAGAAATAGAGGGCCAGTCCCTCCACGCCGATGGCGCCCCATGCGCGGGTGGGGCCATGATCGATGTCCAGTCGCACGCCAGTCTGCACGTCGAAATAGCGGGAGATGGCACGGTCGTAGAGGATTTCATGGTCGCCATCGCGGAAGCGCCCATCCACCCCGAGCGTGCCTTCAGATTTGACCCACAGCTTGTTGTAGTCCGTGCCGTACCAGCCCTGTCCGTCATAGCGGAACTGGCCGCCCTGCCCGCTGTAACGGGCCTCAAACTGTTCCAGCAGAGCGTGGAAATAGGCATGCTGATCCATGACGGGCATGATACCGTTCACATAGGAAACAGGTGTTGCAGCAGCCGTTTTCGAAACGACGCAGGCCAGTAGGCTGAAAAAGATGCGGGCGGTTTTCATGACACCACCACCGTCCGGAACATGCCGGTTTCCATGTGGTAGAGCAGATGACAGTGATAGGCCCATAGGCCCGGTTCATCGAAGGTGACGAGATAGCTCAGCCGTTCTCCGGGTTTGACGATGATTGTATGTTTGTAGGGACGATAATCGTCCTGCCCGTTCTCCAGTTCACTCCAGAAGCCATGAAGGTGGATGGGATGTTCCATCATCGTGTCGTTGATCAGCACGAAGCGGACACGTTCGTTGCGGACGAAGGTGAGCGCCTCCGCTTCAGAGAATTTCTTGCCGTCAAAGCCCCAGATGAACCGCTCCATGTTGCCGGTCAGGTGCAGGATGATCTCGCGTGACGGCGGGCGTGTTTCGGCCGCTGGCCTGAGAGCGCGCAGGTCTGTGTAACGCAAGGAGCGGCGACCATTGCCGTCAAGACCAGCTCCGGCTTCACCCAGACGATTTCTTGTCATGCTGGCGACGCTCTGCACCTCGACGCCCGGTTTGGGAACGACCTCTCTGGCGGGTTTCATGACCGTGGGCTTGGCACTGGTATGGGCCGAGGCGGACATGCCCGGCATATCGCTCATGTCCATATCGTCCATATCCATGTCACCCATATCCATATGACCCATTGCGGCGGCAGGATGTGGGGAGGACGTAACAGGAGTTGCCGCAGGCATGTTCATGTGATCCATGCCTTCATGACTCATGCCCATATCAACCATTGTCCGAAGCGGTCTCGGGTCCATTGGCGGTATTGGGCCGCGTTCCCCCTCCCGCGTGGCGAGAGTGCCCCGGGCATAGCCGGTCCGATCTTCGGACTGGACGAAAATGGTGTAGGGCCCCGAGCCATCAGGACGGACAAGCACATCATATGTTTCCGCCGTACCGATACGGAATTCATCGACGGAGACGGGTTCAACATCGTTTCCATCGGCTCCGATCACCTGCATCGTGAGACCGGGAATACGCACATCGAACAGGGTCATGGACGAGGCGTTGATGAACCGCAGACGCACGGTTTCACCCGGCTGAAAGAGCGCGCTCCAGCCTTCATCGGGTGCGCAGCCGTTCATCAGGTAAGTGTAAATGACACCTGAAACGTCCGAGATATCCGTAGGCGCCATATTCATGCGCCCCCACATCAGGCGGTCACGGATGGTGGGACCGAGGCCGTCGCGATGGGCGTCGTGGATGAATGTGCCGACGGTGCGCTGGCGGAAGTTGTAATAATCGCTGTTGAATTTGAGATTGGAGATGATGTCCATCGCATCGACCTCGGTCCAGTCGGAAAGCAGAACGACATAATCCCGATCGGCGCTGCAGGCCGGTTTTCCAGCAGGATCGATGACGAGAGCCCCATACAGGCCGCTCTGTTCCTGCCCTCCCGAATGGCTGTGATACCAGTAGGTTCCACTCTGCCTGACAGGGAAACGATAGGTGAAGCTTTCTCCTGCGGGAATCCCGGCAAAACTGAGCCCCGGCACGCCATCCATGTTGGCTGGCAATCGTATGCCATGCCAGTGGATCGAAGTTTTTTCATCCAGTCTGTTGGTAACGGTCAGAGCAACAGTATCGCCTTCCCGCCAGCGAAGCGTGGGCGCGGGCGTAGAACCGTTGATACCAACGGCTTTCGTGTGTCTGCCGCCGATCCGCACGGGCACATCCTCCACAGCAAGCGTATAGCTGGACGCAACAGATGGCAGCAGACCGGAAATGCCAGCGGTGGCATCGCCAGAAGCGCTGTAAGCCGGACGGGGCAGCAGTGCGCGGCAACCGAGCAATGCCGCGCCGGTCACAAAGCGACGGCGACCGAGACGCGCGCGCTTTGAAAGAGCGTGTGGGAACATGATGTGAGACCTGAAAGAGACCACGAGCGATGCCCCGCATGAAGCGGACCATCAGACACCGATCACCGTTGAAAACGGTTCAGAAAATCTCTCTGGGTGGAGGCAAAGCAGGCGGCGCAGTCAGTCCGGGCGGATGAAGGAAAGCCGCCCACGTGTAAGCATCTGTCTTCAAGAGGAGGGCCGTGCGCTCACGCGAGAAGGGCAGCGGCTCGGCGAGAACCGAACTTTCCCAACAGGTGCCCGGATGACAGCACTGCCCAGCCGCATCCGAGCCGCTGTACGCATGGCAACGATGCGAGTGGGCAACCGTCGCCTGATGGGACATGGCCATTTCGGACTGCGTGCCAGGCTGCATGCAATGTGCATGGTGAACCGATTGCGCATGGCTCGGCGTGAGGAACGCGAACGGCAGAAGGAACACCATCTGCATCAGCACGATGGCGAGCCATTTACCTCTCACTCTTTCCAGCGTCGGTCCTGTCAGCATCCCTGTCCCGCTTGAGGCTGCACTCTCCATGAAAGTAGCCATGCGCGGGAACGATAGCAATCCGTTTACGTCAGCCTTACCGGCGCGTGCCGCCTCCGATGTTGAAAAACGCATCGTGCAGACGCTCGAAAGCATCCTGCAAGGTATCGTGCGCACGGTGCCCCTTGCTGCCCACGATGGTCACGGTTGCCGTCATGCCCGCGGCCAGCGTGACGCTCTCAGGGACGCGGTCGATCTTCACACGGACCGGAATACGCTGGGCGAGCCGGACCCACGTGTAGACCGGGTCGACTGACGGCAGACCCTGCACGCCACTGCTGGCGTTGTCCGTGGCGATACCGCGGGTGATGCTGACGACATGGCCCTCAATGGGTTCATGGAAGCCCATCAGATCTACGCGCACGGCGTCTCCAATGTTGATGGAGCCGATTTTCGTTTCCTCGAAATAGCCGTCTACCCAGTATGAATTCTTGTCGATAACGGTGATGTTCGGCTTGCCTGCGGTGGCGAAGTCACCGACCCGCATGATGAGGTTGTTGACCGGGCCGGACACGGTGCTGCGGATATGGGTTCGTTCGAGATTGATCTTGGCCTGTGAAAGCTGGGCTAGCGCCTGAGCATATTGCGCACGCGCCACGGCGGCGGTCGCTTCATAGACCTGCTTTTCCTCATTCGATGCGGCGGCGTCACTCAGATGCTCGCGCCGGTTGTGCTGCGGGATCTTGAGGGCGAGGTCGGCTTTTCTCTGCTCCGCGACGGCAGTGGCCGTGGCGACCGCGACCTGAAAATCGAACGGATCGATGTCGTACAGCACATCCCCTGCCCGCACGAACTCGTTGTCATGGACATGGAGCGCGATGATCGGACCGGAGACACGAGGGGCGAGATTGACGGTCTGCACACGCACCTGTCCGTTTCGGGTCCACGGAGCGGAGGTGTAATAATCCCACAGAACGAAAGCGACGATGGCGGCAATGAGCAGGATGACGCCGGTTGTCGTGTATTGCAGGGCGCGGCGGGCTTTTTCAAACACAGTGAGAGTTCCCTTCTGCCGCGATGGACTGCCTGCTGGTTAGTCGTTTCATCGATCCGTCAAAGCTCCCGTTCTGCCCCGGCTCAAAGCAGTATTGTGTAGAGGCCGGTAAAAATGATGAGCATGCCGAACTCGGCCAGTGGCACGTTCCACATAAAGCGATCCAGCCGTGTCTTGGTCAGGATCGGTTTGACGATGAGCATGGTCAGCAGGCCGAGGCCGACATGCACGAGAAAGGACGACACCAGTAGGCCACCGATATCGATGACGGACTGAAGGGGCGCCTTCATAGGGCTCTCCATTGCATGCTGGGCACCGGCAGGATGTCATAGAGACCGATGGCGGACTTGTTGCGTTCGAGAAGCCGGATCGCACCCGCCATGCCGGACACGGCGGCCAGCACCGTCGCCATTTCACCATGCGGCAGATCATGCGACAGGAGCAGAAGCCGTTCGGCATGAATGGTCATACGGGTGACGGTTGAATCCACGTTGTAGACGATGGACGACCGCAGAGCGGCTTCGGCCTCCACGCGGACAGCCGGAATGGTGGCGGCGCGCTGAAGGTGGCGGCGTGCGCGAGCAAGAGCGGCATTGAGATCATCCAGTGCGGCAAAACGGTCGAACACGCGATCCTTCGACCGATTGCCGGGAAGATAGCTGTTCCAGAGACGCAGCTTGATCAGGCGGTCATAATGGCGGCTGATAAGCGCCGAGCCTTCCTGTTCACCATGCCCCTCGAACTGTCTGTGCAGATCATGACCGATGGCCATGGCCACGCGGAAGCGTCTCGTCCGCGCACTGGGCGGCAGAAGCAGCGTGAGGGCGATGAAGATCAGCACGCCAGCGAACAGGTACTGCTCGTCACGGGCGATAAAGGCCTGAAGATCGTAACTCTGCTCGTTGGCGACACCGAGGATGACGAAGAAGAATACGCCCGCGTTGAAGCCAATGGCGGAGGTTTTCGGGTTCAGGAGCAGCAGGCAGCCGCCGAAGATGACGGGCAGAACCATCAGAGCGAAAAACGGCATATCGGAGCCATGGGGCAGGATGCCGAAATTCAGGATGGCGGCGGTAAAAATGGCCAGCGGCATGCCGATGAGCGCGCCCATGCCGAAAGCCCGGACATCATAGGTTGTTGCCGCAAGAGTCAGGACGATGGCCACCTGAGAGAGTGCCGCATAGCTTTGTGGCAACCCGCTGAGAATGCAGAGGCCCGCAGCCACTGAATATCCCACAAGCGCCCGCAGTCCGTTGAGCAACGCCAGAATGACGTCCTGATGGGCAACGATTTTCAGATCCGGCGCCTTGGTCCGAGCCTTTACGCCGTTATGAACGCAATCGACGCCATCCGATGCCCATCGCCAGTAAGACAGAAGCGACATGACCCGCTCAATGAACCATGCTTCTTCAAGCGTGAGGCGCTTCTCATTCTCCGCCGCATCCTGATGGGCTTCATGGGCCAGATCTTCCAGATCTTCCACCGCAGCACGTGGGGATGCGATGGCCTCACCATTGCCGAACACGGCCCGAACACGCTGGACGACTTCGTCGGAAATGGAGCCGTATTCCAGTGCCATCGCGATGGCACGGCTACAGTTCAGCATTTCCAGAAGCGCCACCATCGCCGAGCGCGCGCCGGTCATGCGCAGGCGACCGTCGGCGATTTCGGTCCGGGCAAAGGAAACCTGAGACGTCAGGGCCATGACCTGTCCGGCAATACCGGCAAGGGCCGCCGGTTCCGGCACGGAATGTCCGGCCACGGCGTCCCGGGCGATGCGTCCCACCATCCCGACGATGGTATCCAGTCCGCTGGTAAGTTTTGCCCATGCGGTGGGTGAGCCGAACACATCGTTGATGGCTGCCGTCGCGGCGATGCCAATGACGATGGCGGAAACGCGGTTCACCGTCACTTCATAGACGTTCTGTGGTGCGTCGATACAACCTATGGTGATCAGAGCGACGGTATAGCCCGACAGCATGGCAGCATAAGCGCGGAAATCACGCTCCAGCGTTCCCATGATGCAGCACAGGGCGAGCCACAACCCGACGCCGCCGAGCAACAGCGCCCGGTCCTGACTGAAGCAGGATGTGAGAAAGAGGGCGATGAACGCGCCGACAAAGGTTCCGGCAAGCCTGTAGAGCGCTTTGGAGAGCATCTGGCCACGCAGGGGCTGGGCCAGAATCATGACTGTGACGGCGGCGGAGCCGGGCGAGGAAATCTGGAGCCAGAAGGCGGAGGCGAGAGCCAGCCAAACAGCCAGCCATGTTCTGAAGCAGAACATGAACCAGCCGGGCGGGAAGAACCCGCCGCGCAGGGTTGGCGCCCATATCAGCCTTTTTAGTGACCACCACGGCAGCTCAGTTTTCTTGTTAGCCGCCCCCACCCTGTGTTTTTTCCTCTCTTGTCACGGACTCAAAGAAGCATGAGATTTTTTTCAACCGTGAGAAGAAAGATTACAAATAACAAAACGTGGCGGTGCATGCGTCAGGCTCCGGCGAGATATTCGCCAGTCGCGCGACAGGATAGGGCGGGTAGCCTGTCAGGGGTTGTCGGTCTGTCCTCGCCTGACGTTTTCAGAGCGAGCGCGAGAAGACCCGGTGGCGCTTGGTCGGCGTCGGCACGATGCGCTCGATCAGACGGCGCATGGGCTGATTGGTTTCCAGCACCCAGCCCAGTTCGATCTGGCTGTAAGGCAGTTCATGCCCGCGGTTCATGAGTTCGGAAATGAGCAGTGCGGGCAGAATCGCGCCCAGCGCCGTGCCGGCAAGTCCCTTGCTTACGCCCAGCAGGATGACACGGGCAGAATGGAAATCATGGCGCAGGAGACGCAGGCCAAGTTTGGCCCAGCCGAGCGGTGACGGTGCACCGCCAAGGTCTCCGGCTACATCGAATACGTTCGGCACGACGAGCGCGACACCTGCCGGCTCGCCATTCTGTTCAACGAGAACGAAATGTTCTTCACGAAGAATCGGGCGGATCTCGTGGATCATCGCCTTCATTTCATCGTCGGTATAGGGGACAAACCCCCATGTGTCGCGCCATGTGTCGTTATACAGCGTGCGGAGGATCTCTCCATCACGGACTGTCTGCTTCGAATTGAGACGACGGACCGAGAGCGTTCCAAGACGCCCCTGCCCCACCTTGAGACCGTTCGGCACGACATGGGCGGCTTCGGCCTCGGGTCCCATTTCCATCAGGTAGGACAGGACATCCATCTTTTTCTCAAGACCGGCGGCTTCGATGGCCGGAGCGAGAAAGGTGGGATGCCACGGCATCATGATCATGGGCAGCGCATTCTGCCCCTCGATCATGGTGCCATATTCGCCGTTGCTGTTCAGCGTCCATGGACCAAGCATAGAAGTCTTGCCACGGGCACGAAGCCAGTCAGCAGCGGCTTCCAGCAAAGGGGCGACGACATCGGGAGAAGCAGCGTCAAGCGCGCCGAAGAATCCCATGTTCGGCGTCAGACCCGTCGCGGCGGAAACGTCCGTCAGCAGATGCTCGACCTGCGCCGAGATCCGTCCCACTGGCCGACCGTCTTTCCATGCGAGGAAATACTGCCCTTCGCCGTGCCGGTAGAAAGGAGAACGGCTTGGATCGAGGAGAGTTCTCTGCTCCATGTCGAGGGGCGGCATATACCCTTCCATCCCTGCGTAGAGCCTGCGCGGCAGCCGGATGAAGGTCGAAAGCTGCCGAAAGCCGTTAACCGGGGTGATGACAAGGCGCGCCGAGTGGGTCATGAACTCTCCCTGCAAACACGCGGTTTCGCGCGACACTGTGGATAGACGCACCCGCGACCGGTGCATGAGGGGCATAGGACATAGCGTTGAACAATTCCGCTGCCAATCTGAAACGGCACGACCGAGTCCTGCATCGTGTCTTTTTCTTTCTTTCCGATGTTATTTTCAGACGTCCCTCACGAGCCATGCCAACAGGGAATGTCCTCATTACGGGTGCCTCGGGAGGCATCGGGCAGTCACTGGCTCTCCATTACGCTGAACCCGGTCGCACACTGGTCCTCTGGGGCCGAAATGTGCAGCGGCTTGAGGATACGGCGCGTCTGTGTCGCGATCGTGGGGCGCATGTCGTGACGCGGGAAATTGATCTGGCGGACGGAAAAGCCTCCCTTGCAGCGTTGCGGACAGACGATGGCACCGTGCCGTTGCAGACGGTCATTCTGTGTGCCGGTCTGTCCGACATGAAAAAAGTGTCAGAAAAAGTCGAACAGGCCGAAATGGTGCTGGAACTCGGCTTGGTGAACTATGCAACCCCTGCCGCGCTGACGATGGCGGCAGCCGAGCGCATGCAGGCGCGTGGTGGTGGGGCGATTGCGCTGATCGGCTCAGTCGCGGCGTTCCACGATCTGCCGTTTGCCGCAGGCTATGGTGGTTCGAAGGCGGGTCTTGCGCGGTTCGCAAGCTCGGCACGCATTGCGCTCGCACCGCTTGGTGTTCATGTCAGCCTTATCGCGCCGGGTTTCGTGGATACCGCGATGAGTCAACGGATTGTCGGCCCCCGTCCCTTTCTGGTCACACCGGATCAGGCGGCACGTCATATCATTGCCGCAATTGCAAAGGATCGGGCTGAAGTTATTTTCCCGTGGCCTTTCCGGGTTTTGCGACTGATCGACAGGCTGACACCCCGGCCTTTGCGTGAAGCAATCATGTCAAGGGTCAACGCGGACCAGAAACCACGCTAAACCAGCCTGTGTCGCTGTCGGATCGAAAAAGTGGAGCATCATGGAAGAAGTTGTCATTGCCGATATTGGCGGAACGCATGCACGCTTCGCTTTGGCCCGTGTTGAGAACGGATGCGTTTGCAGCGTTGACGCTCCTCATATCGTCAACGTGGCCGACCACGACACGCTGGCGAGCGCCTGGCAACATTTCCGCCAGCATGTAGGGCGCGCGCTCCCCCGAAAAGTAGCGCTCGCCGTAGCCTGTCCCGTTCAGGGCGACGTGCTTGTCATGGCCAACAACCCGTGGGTCATCGTCCGGCGTGAACTTCCCGAGCAACTCGACATTGATGACTTCCTGCTGCTGAACGACTTCGAAGCCGTGGCCCATGCTGTCGCGCATCTCGACACCAGTCATCACCCCTATCTGTGCGGACCGGATCGCCCGCTGCCAACGGAAGGCACCATTCTCACCATCGGGCCGGGCACAGGTCTCGGCATGGCGATCATTATTCGTAACGGCGATGAGTTAATGATTCGTGGAGCGGAGGGAGGTCATATCGGCTTCAGCCCCTCCAACGATTTTGAAGACCGCCTCATGCTGCGCCTGCGCGCCATTCATGGCCGCGTCTCTGCTGAGCGCGTCATCTCTGGCCCGGGCATCATCCCCATCTGTGCTCAACTGGCAGAGGACGTCGGTGAGACGGCCCGGACTCTAAACGACAAGGAAATCTGGACGCTGGCGCTCGGAGGGCATGACCGAATCGCGCTTCAGGCGATGACACGATTCTGCCAGGCCCTCGGCTCGTTCGCAGGAGATATGGCGCTGGCGCATGGAGCCAACGGAATTGTTATCGCTGGCGGCCTCGGGAAGCGTCTGATGGACATCCTGCCAACGTCGGATTTCGCCTCCCGTTTTGTCGCCAAGGGACGTTTCGAGACCCTGATGCGCAACATTCCTGTGCGCATGATAGAGCACCCGGAACCGGGCCTGTTTGGCGCGGCTTTTGCTCTGGCAAGGTATATTCAAAGGGGTAAATGACCGACAGGATCGGCTGCTGCTTCCGTTTTATGGAAGCAACTGGAGGTCCGGGCGGGAATCGAACCCACGTTCGCGGATTTGCAGTCCGCTGCATCACCATTCTGCCACCGGACCCTGTCGGGTGGCGCTATATTCCTTAGGTGGCGGCGCAGGTCAAGTCATTGATGACGCTGTTTTGGTCATCCTGAAGGTTGACGTCTGGCTCAATCCTGAGTTTTCCATGATACTGACTTATTGGTCCGGTTAAATTCTCTCCTGTTCCGGACGGCTGATATTTTGCGGGATGCCCCATGACCCAGATTGCAGAGCAGATTCGGACCCCGGTAAATGCGGCAGAGGGATACATACCGACTGTGAGTTCAGTTTCCGATTTTGATGACGCCCGACTGCGGATGGTCAACGATCAGGTTCGCCCCATGGAAGTGAACGACCCGCGCGTGGTCACCGCTATGCGTGAACTGCGTCGGGAGGATGCCGTTCCGGACGAACAGAAACCTTTCGCTTATGCTGACCGCACGCTGCCGCTTGGACATGGGCGTTATCTTCTACAGCCGATGGTCACGGCGCGACTGGTTCAGATGATGCAGGTGGAACCCGGCCAACGCGTGCTCGTCGTTGGAGCCGCCACGGGCTATCTGGCTTCCGTCATCGCCCGCCTCGACGCAGAAGTCTTTGCTCTTGAGGAAAATGACGCACTGAGCGCACTAGGCAAGGCCTATACGTCCAGCAACGCGCCTGACATCGTGTGGCGCAAGGGCGCTCTGGCGAATGGCGACAGTGAAGATGCACCATTTGATCTCATTGTCTTTGCCGGAGCCATTTCCGAGATCCCGCAGTTCTGCACCGCACAGATGGCACCGAAAGGACGTGTGGCAGGTATAATGCGTCCGGAAAACGGAACATCCTCGGCGTTTCTGGCGGAAGCGGAAGAATCGGGTGGATGGTCCGTGCGCTTTTTCTTTGATGCCGCCGCGCCATTTTTGTCTGCGTTCGAAAAAACTGCCGCTTTTGCTCTCTGATTTTCCATTATTTCGGCCTAATCCTGCTGTAACGGGTTGCCTGACAATCTCCCGTTAAGCTTGCCAGTGGAAAATAGATCACTGGCATGGCATAGATTTTTTAAACCGCCTTGGTTATGGCGAAAGCGGGCAGCAAAGAGAGACGTTAGATGAGACATTCCTGTGGCCTGGGGTTGGGACTGGCAGCGTTCCTGTACAGTTCGACGGCTCTTGCCCAGAAATATGATGGGAGCGGACAGCCGAGTTTTATCCCGCATACGCTTCAGGAAGCACTGTCCGCTGCTTATCTGACCAACCCCACGCTGCAGGAAGAACGTGCAACGCTGCGGGCAACGGACGAAAATGTTCCGACAGCTCTCGCTGGCTGGCATCCGACCATCAAAGGTTCTTTCAATCCCAGCTATTACAATGGTTCGAACAACTACACAGGTAACGACGACCCGAGACAGGGCAGTGTCGAAAGCGCCTATATCCGCCGTTACAACACGTTCGGTTATCAGGCTCAGGTCAGTATCACGCAGCCGATCTATTCCGGCGGCAAGACAACGGCCCAGACCCATCAGGCTGTAAACAAGGTGATGGCTGAACGGGCGAAGCTCATTTCCACGGAACAACAGGTCTTCATGGATGTCGTGAACGCCTATGTCGGCGTGATCGAGGATGAGCAGCTTCTTCAGCTCAACATCAACAACGAACATGTTCTTCAGGAACAGCTGCGCGCGACGAACGAGCGTTTTCATGTCGGAGAAATTACCCGGACGGACGTAGCGCAGGCAGAGTCGGCCTATGCCAGCGCCAAGGCCACGCGACAGCAGTCCGAGGGCACGCTTCAGACCGCACAGGCAACCTACATGCAGGTTGTGGGCATGGCGCCGCCGCCAAATTTGGTCCCTCCCCAGCCACTAGTCCTGCCGGTGAAGAGTGAAACCGAAGCTGTGGCAATGGCTGTCAGAAACAATCCGGACGTGATCAACGCCCTGTTTACTGAAGCGTCGCAGAAGGACTCAGTTGCAGTAGCGATGGCTGCGTTGATGCCAACGGTTTCGGCAACTGGCGCCTACATGAAGTCGGTCAACCAGGAACTCAGCAATCAGATCAATCAGGATAAATACGCCACACTGAACGTCAATGTGCCGATCTATCAGGGTGGTGGAGAGTATGCTGGTATCCGGCAGGCGAAACAGCAGGCGATCGCAGCATCCAAGGAAGTAGACACGCAGCGCCGAAAGGCGGCTCAGGCGGCGGCCTCCAACTGGCAGCGTCTGATCGCCTATAAAGCCGCGATCGAGAGCAACCACGCCGCCATCAGGGCTGGCACGGTCGCATTGGATGGTGTGGAACGTCAGGCCATTGTGGGAACCAGCACAACACTGGAAGTGCTGCAGCAGCAGAGCACCCTTTTGCAGGCTCAGGTGGCTCTGGTGCAGAGTTTGAGCAACATGGTGACCGCCTCTTATAACGTGGCGGAAGCTATTGGTCGTCTGACAGCACTTGATCTTCACCTCAACGTACCTCTCTATAATGAGAAGGCTTACTATGACGCGGTCAAGGATCGGCTGTGGGGCATCAACGACTACGCTCTCGACCAGCCGGGACGGTAAGCGCCGCGTGAAGAGGTTTATTTTATGACAGACGAAAACGGCGCATCCTCGGGCGACGGTTCGATCAACACGGTTCTTTCTTCCATCCGCCGCATTTTGCAGGAAGGAAAGGAAGCGCAGGCACAGGCTGCACCCATAACGCC
>NZ_JBDNXK010000081.1:0-13464 GCF_047721705.1 Acetobacter sp.
GTCTACCAGACTGTCGCTGATCGGTGCTTCAAAAGAGGTCGGTTCGCTCAATCTGGAAAAACTGTTCGACGGCATGGCGTCCTCTGTCGAAAGACTGTCTGCCGACAACGATGTTCAGTCAGGGGTATTTTCACAGCCAGTTGGTGGCTTCCATTCCTGGGCAAGCAGACCCTTTGGCACACAGGGTGAAAAAGCGCTTCTCGTCTGCCTTAACCGTGCGGCGCATCCTTTTCCCTCGTCTTCACTGACCAAGCTTGCCACGCTGACGGCAGATTTTGATACGGCTCATGACCGCCGTTTGCTGCACAAGCCTGCATCCGGCATCGCTGCGCTGACCCGCTATCTCGACACGCGCATATCCCCGAACGAAATCTCCACGGCCCTCCCCCTCGCCCTGTTGCGGATCGATCTTGGCCGAATCGGCCCCATCAACGACAGCGACGGCTGGCCCGCATCCGATGCGCTCATTGAGCGCGCCTACACGCTGCTGCAGGAATTTGTGCCGGAACACTGCTTCACGGTGCATCTTGGAGGCGGCAGCTTTTCCGTTGCCGTGCCGATCAGCAAGAATATCGAGGAAGTCGAAGTTCTCGCCAACAGCATTGCCGCGCATCTGCAAGCCGACAAACCGCTGACACAAGCTGGTTTTCCGTTCGAACCTTACATCGGATGGGCCTGTTTCCCCTTCGATGCCCCGGACACCGATACGCTGATCGGCTTCGCCAACGCGGCGCTAGCCCGTATTCGGGGCCTGCGAGCTGGAAGTCGGGTCAATCGCGTCGCCCCGGAAGTCGCCCATGCCCATGCCGATCAGATCGGCATGGAGAGTGATCTGCGTCAGGCCATTGTCAATGGCGCGTTCACGCTCCACTGGCTTCCGGTCATGGAAACGGAAACGGAACATGTTGTCACTTTCGAGGCTCTGGTGCGTTGGGCCCGCCCCGGTCACGGCGATGTAGAACCGTCCGTTTTTCTTCAGTGTGCGGAAAACGCTGGGCTGATCGAAGATATCGACTCGTGGGTGCTGCACACTGCCTGCCGACAGGCTCAGAACTGGCAGGAACCGCTTGGCCTCAGCGTAAACATCTCGCCATCATGGCTGGCGACGGAGCGTGTCGCTTCCACAGTTGAATCTGCCCTCAAGGCAAGCGGCCTCAACGGTCAGCGACTGCAGATTGAGCTGTCTGAACGCAGCAGCTTCGGCCCACCTGACATCGCGCGAAAGGAACTGGCCCGCATTCGCGCCATGGGTGTCCGCCTGATCCTCGACGATTTTGGCACAGGTTTTGGTTCACTTGAGCGCATGACGAACTATCCGTTCGATCAGGTGAAGCTCGATCGTATGTTCATCCGTCGCGTGGGGGTAGATGCGCGTGTCGAGACCGTGCTGCGTTCGACACTCTACATGATTCATTCGCTCAACATGACATGTTGTGCGGAAGGTGTGGAAACCGAAGAGCAGCTTGGCTTTCTGGATGCCCATGGCTGCGAGGAAATACAGGGATACCTCATCGGACAGCCGACATTACGCCAGCCGGAGAGCAAGCCTGGCAGCTAATGCCTGCTTGTTCTCCACAGTTAGCCAGAAAAAGCGTCAGAACTTGGCGGATACAGCCAGCGAGCCATAATTGAACAGGCCTGAACGGGCTGTTGAGAATTCCTGCGTCTGCCAGACCTGACTGTAGGACACCCGAAGGCCATAGAACATGACGGCTACTCCGGCATGGATCTCGCCGACATCCCATTTCTTGTTCACGTGGGGTGAGTTGGAACGAAGCGTGTTCCCTTCCAGCGTCGAGTCGTAAGCGACTGCATCGCCCGTTACGCCGCCAAAGAAATACCATGGCACTGAGCGTGTGCCTTTATAGGCGTCAGTCCCATCTGTTCCCGCGCCAATGGTGGGGACGCCGAAATCACTATCGAGGCCCTGCCCGAAACGAATGGTGTCCCCAATGGTGCCAGCAATACGGTAATCACCGATGCGGGCTGCGGCTGAAGGCAGCATGTCAAACGACAGGCCATTCGCTCCACCAATCGTTCCAAGCGGCAACCGCCACGTGCGCCCCATCTGCACCTGAAAGATCGGCTGGTTGGCAAGCTGATGATGCCAGCCCTTGTTGCTCGTATCGCCGATCGCACCATGGAACCCGTTCTGAAGCTGGCGCCCCAGGGCATCGGGGCCCATCACACCGAACTGAATCCCGAACACGCTGCGCGACAGATCCGTGTCGTTGATGAGATTGACGGTACCCAGCAGGACACCGGCATAGGGACGATCACGCGGAGAGGGCGTGGCGATCTGGGTATCGGACGGTGTGAAGATCAACTGCTGCACGCCAATGCTGATTCGCTGCATTCCCTTACCAAGAATGGCGCGGTTCACGGTCGCGATCGGTGCAGGAAGATTGTCAGTACCGGAGGTCCAGTTAAAACGCAGACCGCTGGTATAATACTGATCGGATGTCCCGTTCAGGGTGGTGACGGCATCGTTTTCGCCCTGAAGAGTCCATGTCCCCTGATGATCCTGCAAAGGCGTGGCATTGGCGTGAGAGACGCTTGCCGAAGCAAAGGCGGCCCCAAAAAGAAGAAAGGCCGGTTTACGGGCATTCTGGAAGCAGGTGGGTCGCTGACGCATATTTTCGATTCTCCACAGCACGACGACAGGCTCCCAGATTCTCTAGCCGCGTATTGATGCCTGATTGTTTCCGACCACTACGTTAAAAATTCACTGGCACAAAGCGCGTTATCGCTCTCAGCCAGCGTTGTGAGGCGGTTAGCAACGGTTGTGACCGTTCAAACAGCTACATGAAGGACTATTTCAAGCTGCCATTTGTTCCAGATCAAGCCTTCCTTGCAAGAATTTCATCTCACAAACGCTCAAAACGGCAAAAATACAGTAGCGTTCAACGCTCTCCTTATGCTTTGTTCTTTCTTGTTCAGGAATGTCACCTGACACACTGAACGCCGGACACCAGGATGAGACATCATACTTCAAAACAAGCACCGTGCTTGGGGTGCTGTTTCTCCCGAACCGGATTTATTTCACAGGGCGAACTTACATTTCGCCAGTTAGACCTCGGGATTTAGACCGTTGAGAAGCAACAGAACCGACCGCAGCACCCGTTCTCCCCGCCGCGGCGGATTTGACGATGATTTCATGGGTGGCCCATCAAACTACGATCGTGGCTATTCCTCACCTTTCGGCGGCGCTGGCGCTGGCGGCGGCGACCGTGGTGGCTTTGCCCCGCGTCGTCCAGGAGGTGGTGCTGGTGGACCGCAGGTGATCGCATCTGGACCGGAAATTGAAGCCACTGTGAAGTGGTTCAACGGCGAGAAAGGCTTCGGCTTTGTCGAGCTAGCCGATGGTTCGGGTGACGTATTCCTGCATGCCAATGCCCTTTCGCAGGCTGGACATGATGGCGTGAGCCCTGGTGCCACACTCGTTGTGCGCATCGGTCAGGGTCCGAAGGGACGCCAGGTTGCGGAAGTCATTTCCGTCGATGAGAGCACAGCACAGCCGGAGCGTCCGCGTGGCCAGTTCGGCGGTCCGCGTCAGGGTGGTGCTGGTGGTTTCGGTGGCCGCGCTCCGCGTCCGGCTCCGGATGTCTCCAACGCAGAAGAAGTTCGCGGCACCGTAAAGTGGTACAATGCCACCAAGGGCTTTGGCTTCATTACGCCGGACAGCGGTGGCAAGGACATTTTTGTTCACGCATCCGCTCTGGAGCGTTCGGGCGTGCAGACGCTGAACGAAGGCCAGTCGGCAAACGTGAAGGTTGTTCAGGGCCAGAAAGGTCCGGAAGCAGCAGCAATCTCGTTCGACTGATCAAGACCAGCATGGCGGAGCCGAAAGGCTTCGCCTTGTAATAAAAAACCCGCCGGTCAGCAGACCAAGCGGGTTTTTTTTATGCCCATACAAGGAGTGGGTTAGAATTCTTTACCCTTGTTGCGCATGAGGCGCGCCTTGTCGCGCTGCCAGTCACGCTCTGCAATGGCATGGCGCTTGTCAGCCTTCTTTCGTCCCTCACCAATGCCGATCGTGACCTTGGCGATCCCGCGATCATTGAAGTGGATGTCCAGCGGCACAAGGGTGATACCATCCCGCGCGACTTCACCAAGAAGACGATCGACCTGTCGCGCATGGAACAGCAGTTTTCTCGGCGCGCGCGTGTCGAAACGCGAAAGCACCCCCCCCTGATATTCAGGGATATAGCTGTTGAAGAGCCATATCTCACCGTTGCGTTCGCCCGCATGGGCTTCGGTAATGGTGGCCCGTCCTGAGCGGAGGCTTTTCACCTCCGGCCCTTTCAGCACGATTCCCGCTTCAATAGTCTCAAGAATCGTATAGTTGAACCGACCCTTTTTGTTCTGCGCAACAATTCCATGCGCAATCAGGCCCGACTTCTTGGTTGTCTTGGCCATGAATTAACCTAACAGGCCGACTTCCGTCAGCGCACTGCGGACGGTTTTCCGGGCTGCATCGGAAATCGGCACGATTGGCAGGCGACAGGACTCGCCACACAGACCCAGAAGAGATGCGGCAAATTTCACGGGACCGGGGCTGGTCTCGCAGAACATGGCGTCATGAACCGGCAGAAGACGATCCTGAAGCGCGATCGCTTCATTCGTTTTCCCTTCCGCCCAGAGACGCTGCACCTGTGAACACATGGCTGGAGCGATGTTGGAAGACACGCTGATGCAACCATCACCACCTGCGGCGAGGAACGAAACCGCTGTCCCGTCTTCTCCAGACAATTGGTTGAAATGCTTGTTGGTCACAGCACGCCGCACCAGCAAAGGACGCAGCAGATTGGCTGTCGCATCCTTCACGCCGACGATATTCCCGTGTTGTGCCAAACGCGCCATGGTCTCGACCGAGATGTCCACCACGGAACGACCCGGGATGTTGTAGAGCACAACCGGAATCTGGATCGCATCCGCCACCGCCATGAAATGACGATAGAGGCCTTCCTGAGTGGGCTTATTATAATAAGGCGTAACGATGAGAACGGCGGAAGCGCCGGCTTTTTCCGCATGTTTAGCCAGATCGACGGCTTCTGCCGTGCTGTTGGAACCGGCACCCGCAATCACCGGCACACGCCCTGCGGCAATCTTGATGGTCCGCGCGACGATCTCGTGATGTTCCTCATGCGACAGGGTCGGGCTTTCGCCCGTCGTCCCGACTGGCACAAGTCCGGAAATGCCCTCGGCGATCTGCCATTCGACAAGCCGGTCGAACGCCGGAAGGTCGAGCGAGCCATCGCGGTTCATCGGTGTGATAAGGGCCGTGATGGCCCCCTTGAACATGGCTTCGGTCATAGACTTTCTTCTTGTTTGTCCGACGCAGGATGATCCCGTCGCAGCAGCCGGTATGCCACGAACGGAAAGCGCTGTCAGGCCGCGGCGGCTTTCCTTTGCTGCCGGAACGGCGATTGTGGGTACACACCCAGAATATTGAAACGCGAGGAGAAGAATTCCAGTTCCGCCAGCGCCTGCTTCAGGTTCGGCCGATCAGGACGTCCTTCAACATCGAGCAGGAACTGGGTAGCGGCAAAGGAACCATCGAGCATGTAGCTCTCCAGTCGCGTCATGTTCACGCCATTGGTCGCGAAACCACCGAGCACTTTATAGAGTGCCCCCGGTTCGTTGCGGACGTTGAACAGCACCGTTGTCATCACCGGACCGTCCTCGGGCAAGGGCAACGGCTCACGGGCGGCAACATAAAAGCGCGTGGTGTTATGCGTGGCGTCTTCGACATTACGACGCAGGATGGTGAGGCCATTCAGTTCCGCCGCCAGTTCAGAAGCCACTGCCACATCTTCCGGCCGCCCCCATTCCGCGATGAGTTCCGCAGAGCCTGCCGTATCGAATTCCGCCACCGGGGTAAGGTGCAGATCACGGACCAGATCCCTCACCTGCCCCAGCGCGACCGGATGCGTGTGCAAACGGCGCGCCTGTTCGATGGTCGCCCCTGCGACTCCGATAAGGCAGTGCTCAACGCGCTGGAAATGCTCACCAACAATGTGCAGTCCTGCTTCCGGCAAAAGGGCGTGAATGTCCGGCACACGACCTGCAAGATTGTTCTCGCAGGCCAGCATGGCGAGATCGGCCCGACCATCATGAACAGCGGCAATGGTATCCGCGAATGTCGGGCAGGGTACCGTCTCCCAGCCAGGATAGGCCGTACGGCAGGCCAGATCGGAATACGCGCCCGGTCGTCCCTGAAATGCGATTTTACCCGGAACCGCTCCCGTCACGACTGTTCTCCCAATATACGGCGCGCCCGCTCAAGATCGGCGGGGGTGTCGACACCAAATGGTGCATCAGCCACACGCGCGCAACCGATGCTCATGCCGGCTTCCAGAGCACGGAGTTGTTCAAGACGTTCTCTTTTTTCCAATGGAGCCTCTGGCAGGGCAACAAATCGTTCAAGCGCCGCGCGGCGCCAGGCATAAACACCGATATGGTGCCAGAGCGGCCCGTCACCCCACGGAATGCGGGAACGGGAAAAATACAGCGCGCGCGCGATTGGCGCGGTTTCAGACGCAAACGCGCAGGCGACCTTCACGACCGAATCGGTCTGCGCTTCGACTTCGTCACGGATGGGCGCAACGAGGGTGCCGATAGCGACTGTTGAATCACCCAGCGGAAGCAGAGAAGCCCTCAGGGTCTGCGGGTCCAGACCCGGCAGATCGCCCTGAAGATTGACAATCACATCATGCCTGCCCGTCGGATCAAGCTGCTGGAGAGCGGCATGCACGCGGTCGGACCCGGATGGAAGATCGGGCTCGGTCAGGACGGCTTCCCCACCGGCTCCCCGCACGGCGTCAACGATCTCGGGCTCGGCCGCCGCCACGACGACACGCCCAACATCCGCGGCAAGCGCCCGCTCAAGCACATGCACGATCATCGGCCGCCCCGCGATCTCGGCAAGCGGCTTTCCGGGCAAGCGCGAGGAGGCCATCCGGGCAGGAATAATAACGATTGGGCTGGTCATAACGACAAACGGAAACCCGGACACCGAAGGAATACGGCGAAGTTTCCGCCGACCGCTTCACACGAAGCGAGCCGCACTCTAGAAAAGACACTCAAGCGACGCAACTGCGCGGACAGTGGCTCCTGCCGGGACGACTGGGCCGAACACCGGATGATGATGGACTTTGCAACAGCCAACCGGGCAGCTTTCGCCCTTCTCCTTGTCGCTGCCGCAATGGGCGGTGCATGGCTGGCGGGTTCTCTGAGCGTCCCCGATATCCTGCCTGCCCGACCTATTCTCGCCCAGTCCGGTAATGATGAACAGAACGCACCGCTGCCTGAAGGAAAGGTCGAGAACGGCGCTGTTCTGGCGAATGCCATCTGTTCCCGCTGTCACAGCTTCACACCGTCTGGCACGCAATCCGCTGGTCCAAATCTGTTTGGAATATTCGGACGTTCCATCGCCAGAGAGGCGGATTACACCTATTCAACCAGCCTCGCAGCCCATGGTGGGACGTGGGATGCCAGCACACTCAACGCATGGCTCCGTAAACCATCAGCCTTCAGCCCGGGAACCCGGATGTCCTTCATGGGCCTGAAAGACCCACAGGATCGGGCCGATGTCATCGCGTGGCTGAAAACACTCCACTGACCCTGCCTTCCTAGCTGGAGCCTTTCCATGTCCCATGATTTCGATCTTTTCATCCAGACGGCCCATGCCTTGGCGGACGTGGCGGGCACTGTGATCCGACCCTACTTCCGTTCGACGATAGGCGCAGCCGACAAGAACGACGCCAGCCCGGTTACGATTGCCGATCGCATGGCGGAACGGGTGATGCGGGCGCAACTAGCCGAACTGCATCCTGACCACGCCGTTCTAGGAGAAGAATACGGGCTTCAGGAAGGAACGAGTCGCTATCAGTGGACGCTTGATCCCATTGATGGCACCCGCGCTTTCATCACGGGCCGCCCGACATTCGGCACCCTCATTTCGCTGAGCCATGACGGGACGCCCATTCTGGGGATAATCGATCAGCCTGTCACAGGCGAACGCTGGCTTGGCGTAACCGGACGCCCGACCGTGTTTCGTAACGGTTTGCTGCATCGCACCGATTTCCAGCCCGTCGTCACGCGCAAACAGCCCTCTCTTTCAGAAGCGGATCTCTCCTGCACGTCCCTCGAAATGCTGGAGGATGCGCCGCGTCCCACATGGAAAGCGCTCAAACAGCAGGCAAAAAGAATGAGCTGGGGTGGCGATTGCTATGCCTACGGGCTGCTGGCGTCAGGTCATATAGATATCGTCGCCGAATGCGCGATGAAGCCTTGGGACTGGGCAGCTCTGCTGCCCGTGGTGGAAGGCGCAGGTGGTCGTGTCACCAACTGGAACGGGGAAAGCCTGACGGCTGATGGCGACGGCACGGTCCTCGCGGTTGGGAACCCGGCCCTCCTCGATGCAGCCGTTACATGTCTGCGCGGGTAAATAAGCGGGAAGAACCGACTCCTCGTTAATTTCCGGTTGCGGGGAAACGTGCTATGAGGGCGCCCCCGCCAGTCGCCCACTCCGGGCACGGTATCCGATTGCTACCTCCTTCGGGACTATTCCCGTCTTCCTGTCGCTCAGGAAGCAGGCAGAACCGGACATAGCCAGTCAGGCCGGGATCCGCTGTAACAGCACGAGCGAACTGAATGACTCCGCACCTGTCACTCTCGAAGGACAAAATCCGTATCCTGCTTCTTGAGGGCGTCCATGACAGCGCCGTCGCGCTTTTGAAGGCGAGTGGCTACGAAAATGTCACACGCCACAAAGGTGCCCTCGACGGCGCGGCCCTCAAGGAAGCACTTGAGGGAGTCCATGTAATCGGCATCCGTTCCCGCACCCAGCTGACCCGTGAAATTCTGGAAAGCGCAGACCGGCTATTCGCCATCGGCTGCTTCTGCATCGGCACCAATCAGGTCGATCTGAACGCAGCACGGGAACTGGGGATTCCGGTCTTCAATGCGCCTTACAGCAACACACGCTCCGTCGCCGAACTGGTGATGGGCGAAATCGTGATGCTGATGCGCCGCATCTTCCCGCGTTCCGTTGGCTGCCATGAAGGCAAATGGGACAAATCCGCCACCAACAGTTGGGAAGTGCGCGGCAAGACGCTGGGTATTGTCGGTTACGGCTCCATCGGTTCCCAGCTCTCCGTGCTGGCTGAAGCGTTTGGCATGCGCGTGCTGTATTTCGATGTGGTGGACAAACTCCCGCATGGAAACGCAACGGCATGTGACACGCTGGAAACGCTGCTGGGCGAAAGCGATGTAGTCAGCCTACACGTTCCGCAGCTGCCGACCACGAAGAACATGATCGGCGCCGAGCAGATCAAACAGATGAAGCCGGGCTCGTTCCTCATCAACAACGCCCGCGGCAACGTGGTCGATCTTGATGCGGCCGCCGAAGCCCTGAAATCTGGTCACCTGCTTGGTGCAGCCATCGACGTGTTCCCGGTCGAGCCGAAAGTTGCTGGCGAGAAATTCGTCTCCCCACTTCAGGGGCTGGATAACGTCATTCTCTCCCCGCACATCGGTGGCTCCACCGCCGAAGCGCAGGAGCGGATCGGCGTTGAGGTCGCCCGCAAGCTGGTCGAATATTCCGACATCGGCTCCACGCTGGGATCGGTCAATTTTCCTACAGTCCAGCTTCCGCAGAGCCCCCGCGGCACCCGCTTCATTCACGTGCACCACAACCTTCCCGGCGTGATGTCGAAGATCAACGACATCTTCTCCAACGAAGGCTGCAATGTGACGGCCCAGTATCTCCAGACAGATGGTGAGATCGGCTACGTCGTAGTGGATGCTGAAACAGGCGGAAACGACGAGAAGGACGAGCACCTGCTCTCCCTTCTTCGCGGCCTGAAAGGCACAGTGCGCGCGCGCCTGCTGTATCAGCAGGGCGTCTGACACTAAGCAGAACGGGCGCGGAGCATGATCAATACACGCGTCCGCTCTTTTGCTTTTACGGGAATAGAGGCCATTCCGGTCTGGGTCGAAGTCCAGATCGCGAATGGCCTTCCTGCTTTTCTCATTGTCGGCCTTCCTGACAAGGCCGTTGGCGAAGCCCGCGAGCGTGTTCGCGCCGCCTTTACCTCCATGGGGCTGGCCCTGCCGCCCAAACGCATTCTCATCAATCTGGTGCCCGCTGATCTTCTGAAAGAAGGCTCGCATTTCGATCTTCCTATTGCGCTTGCAGTGCTTGCCGCGATGGAAGTCGTGCCGATTGAAGAACTTTCACGTTATGCTGCGCTGGGTGAATTATCCCTTGATGGGCGTATCAACCGTGTTCCAAACGTCATTTCCGCCTCCCTTGCCGCAAACGGACTGGAACTTGGCCTGATCTGTCCAGCCGTGCAGGGAAGCGAAGCCCTGTTTGGCAGTCCTGGCGATATTCTCGCTGCCCCTGACCTGCTTTCCCTTGTCAGTCATTTTCGCGGCGAACAGGTACTGTCGCCACCCGTTTTCCCCGATCATGTTCAAACAGCGGCTGCCATCGGTCCCGATATGGCTGATGTCAAAGGCATGGACGTCGCACGCAGAGGTCTGGAAATCGCCGCCGCTGGTGGACATTCCATTCTGATGTCCGGACCGCCGGGATCAGGAAAATCGATGCTTGCGTCGCGGCTGCCCGGCCTTTTGCCCAACCTGACGAAGATGGAAGCACTGGAAGTCACACGTATCTACAGCGCTGCGGGCATTCTTACAGAGGATGAGGGACTGATCCTGCGTCCGTCCTTCCGCGATCCGCATCATTCGGCCAGCCAGCCTGCGCTGGTGGGTGGTGGCGCAAAAGCGCGACCCGGCGAAATCAGTCTGGCACATCGCGGCATTCTGTTTCTTGATGAACTGCCTGAGTTTTCCCGTCAGGCACTGGAATCTCTACGACAGCCACTGGAAACGGGACAGACATCCATTGCCCGCGCTGCTGCGCACGTTACTTATCCAGCACGTTTTCAACTGGTTGCGGCGATGAACCCGTGTCGGTGCGGCTATCTTGGCGACGCATCCCGCGAATGTCGGAAAGCTCCCCGCTGCGGTGAAGATTATCTCAATCGTATTTCTGGCCCGCTCCTCGACCGGATCGATCTCTGGCTGTCCATGCAGCCCCTCTCGCCGGTAGACATGATGACGGCCCCACCCGGCGAGCCTTCGGCAAGCATCGCCGCGCGGGTAGCAGAAGCACGTGCATTTCAGGAAAAACGCGGCCAGACAGTGCGTAATGCGGAGGCCAATCCGAATCAGTTTGAACTGGAACCTGACGCCCGGACACTTCTCGCAGACGCAGCGCGCAAACTGAGATTGTCAGCAAGAGGATTCACCCGCCTGTTACGGGTGGCCAGAACGATTGCAGATCTTGATAGGTCGGAGACCGTTCAGAAAAACCATATTGCTGAGGCAGTCAGTTTTCGCCACCGTAATCATAGTCACTGATACAAAAAAACGGAGCTGCCTGAATAAGGCAACTCCGTTTTCTGGAAAGTTATTGAGCCTACAAAGGCATCAAATCAGACGTCGTTGATGACGCCTTTGACCTTGCCTTTGACTTCCTCGCCTTTGCCCTTCAGCTGCTGCAACTTGCCTTCAGCTTCCAGCTTCTCGTCGTGCGTGGCTTTGCCGACGCCTTCCTTGAGGGTACCGGCGACTTTATCAGCAACACCCTGAAGTTTGTCTTTGAATTCACCCATGACACATATCCTCTGTTTCATATGGGTTCATCACACCGAACCCCGTGAGCGTTAAACATGGCATGACATCACAAGTTGCATTACATGTCTTTTAATCGCACCCGTTACGGACAAGGCGCATAGGTATCGACTGATTTTGTGCACAACTGGAATTGCTTCCACCTTTTATGACATTCCGTAATCAGACGAGGGGTAGTCAGACCTCGCGCTGAGTGGCAATTTGCCAGAAACGGTCGGCCTGGCAGACAGGCGTTTTCTTCTTCCCCGGGGACGAAACCAACTCCATGACGGCGCCGCCAGGGCACTCCGCACCACCCGGAACGAAGAAAGAGCCCGTGCTCGTTGGCGCGCGGAAACCAAAGGTTTCCGTGGTGCAGCAGCAGGTTGCCCCAACGGGAAGAGCGGGTCTCAGACCAGCTTTTTTTCCGAAAGCCGGCGCTTATCGCAACCTTCGCCCAGCCAAGACACCGCTTTCTCCGCGACAGGTGTTCGCCGATCCCGATCTGCTGTTCATCCTGCTGTTTTCAGCGCTGCTCCATGTGGTGCTGCTCGCGCTCATGATCTATATGGCACTCACCCATCCGCCACGCGGTAATCCGCAGGCCAGCGAAATGGGTTCCGTGGACATGATGTTCGTGACCCCGCCTGCCCAGAGCGGTATGAAGGGCGAACATTCCGATCAGGCTGGCGGCGGCAACGAAGCAGCGCAGTCTTCACAGAGCAGCGCCGCCACACCGGAAGAAGCGCAATCCTCTTCGGGTGCCGCGCATCCCACGCCAGAAACACCAGCAGCCCCACCAATCCCGGAAGCTTCTTCGGATGAAAGTTATCCCAAGCCGACGAATGAGACGGCTCCCATCAACCCGGCGTCCAACAAGACGGGCACTGGCAGTCGCGAGACCAGCAAGCAGGCCACGCCCCGCAAGCAGTCGGTTCGGCGTGCGCAACAGCATCAGCGAGCGCCCTCGCCCTTCGATTCACTGACGGATCTTTCGCTGGATCAGTCTTCCGCACCGCGACGCCCTCACAGAAAGGGACGAACAGGCGGTTCTGGCGGCCCGATCGATCTCTCTCTCGGTCCGCTGGTGCAGAACGGCAAGCTGAATGCGCCGTATGCAACACGCAGCACAGTCCGCGGCATCAGTGATGATTACAGTTCCGATGTGGACCGCTGGATTCGGCGTCACATGTATTATCCAGAGGAAGCAGCCCAGAACGGTGAGGAAGGACCATCCTCCGTTCATGTCGTGCTGGATCGCTCGGGGCATGTGCGTTTTGTCCGGCTCACCAATCAGTCCGGCTCCTATCTGCTGGATGCCGCAACGACGGGTATGTTCAGAGACGCGCAGCTTCCACCGGTGCCGCCCAATATTCCGGGCGACCACTTCGATCTTGATGTGACGGTCAATTACATCCTGATCCGTCACTGACGCAAAAAGGCCCTGCAAAACGGTTGTTCGCAGGGCCTTTTCAGTTCAGGCGCACTTCAGATTCAGAAGAAAGATCTATGCTTTATCGACACACGCGCCGGGTGTTATCCGAAGCGATATAGGTCTGTGTCGCTGGATCGAAGCAGGCATTCTGCGTGCAGGCCCCGCCATTGATGAGCGGCTGCGGATACATCACCTGCCCCATCGTGTTTGCTTCCCGCGCCGCCGTGCCACACAGAGGGGTATTGGTAGGTGCGGAAGGGTCATTCACCAGCACCTGTCCTTGCGGCGCAGGTGTTTCCGTCACTGTTCCGGGGGGAAAGGTCTGGTGAGGAATACGG
>NZ_JBDNXK010000082.1:0-13063 GCF_047721705.1 Acetobacter sp.
ATCTTATTGTTCGTGCTAATTCTTTCACAAGAAATATATCTAAAGGAAAGACTGTTTACATGATATATTCTCGGCTGCCTTTAGCTCTGGCCCTCTTGCTGACGGTTCGACATGCCTATGCGCAAGATGCGAGCCCGGCCATACAGTCTTCCCTACAGGCCTGTTACGCTGGCAAAGGCCCCTGTGCTCTTGATTTCAACCGACAGAAGAAAATTCTTGAGCATACTCTCAAGATCAATCCTGAATTTGCGAGCATTCGCAATGCCGTATTTGATTGCCGAATGAAGACAGGCACCTGTCTGTATGTTTCCGAAGAGGGTTTTGGACATAGCGACAAGGCAACGACAAACCGACTGGAAAACGTCACCTTGTTCGGAAATAGAGCCATCGACGGCATCACGATGAATTACGATGTGCCGAAAGATTATATCACAAATGCTGCCATCGCGCTTTCAAGTGTTGCCCTGCGGGGCTTTAACCACGGTCTTGTTCTGGGAAGTGGTGTGTGGGGCGTTGACATGTTCAACGTGACGATCGGGGGAGGCAATGTTGGGATATATGTTCCTCCCAACACGAAAGATGCTGGTGAAAGAAGCACTTTTGTCGGTGGCACGATCTACAATAATACGGTGGCAGGGCTTGATGAGGAATCCACCGAAGAACTGAATTTCGTTGGCACAAGCTTCGATTACAACAGTCAGCAGATGATTCTGAATGGTCCGACGGAATTTTCGGGCCATCTTGAAAACGGACAGAACGGCAAGCCGGAGATCGTTCTCAAAGCACTTCCCGGTGTACCTGCTGGCTCCCTCTATATGAGCCCGGGATCGACCATCACCGTCAATGGCTGGAATCCGCAGACACCCCAGCAACCCTGTTACGTGGAAAGCACTGTTTCCTGGAGTAACCTTTTGCTTCCGGCGACATTATATGGGTTTGGCGGCACTGAAGGGCCGGTATGTGGTCCTGCCACGGTGCAGACATGGGACCACAAGCCGTTCAGTTCAAAATAACGGACAAAGCCTCATCGCGGCAGTGAAATGGCGATCCGATCGGAAAGCTGGCTGACCAGAGAGTTGATGATGGCCACATTTTTTTCGTCACTGATTGCCGCTTCATTGCTCGTAAAGGTTGCCCTCTCAACATGCTCAGGCTCGCTTTCGTTTGTTGGTACGAAAGCCCAACTGGCTTCCATGACCGATGGGCTGGATTGAGCAATATCGAGACGGGAGAGCGTCACGACAAGGCGGGCTGAAGCAGGCCGCGCCAGCGACTGTTCAGTGACAACCAGATCGGGACGGGCTGCCCCGATACGTGCTGTCACCATGTCAGTGATTCCATCGGACAACCGTTCCGCCCAGCGGCCGTTCGGACTGCGACGCAACGCGCTTCCGTCACGGACCATGATATCCTGTGAATCGAGATAGTTTGGCAGAGCGACCCGCCGCACTTCAATCACAGGAGCATTGCTCATGACGGGTCCGGTGACGGGCATGCCTGACGTTGCCGGACCTTGCAGGGTGTAGAGGTGCAAAGGGGCGCTGGAACAGCCTGCAAGTGAAAGGCAGAACGTTACTCCGGCAGCAATAATTGCTTTCCTCTTATATGCCACCATCATGATTCACCTTACATATCATAAAGAATAACGCGTCTGAGGGAACGGTTTACTGTCGCCGTCCCATCAGAAGAAGCTGAGGATTGCGCTCTACATCACTCGCAAAGCCTCTGAGAGACGAGGCTGCGGCAGCAATATCCCGCAGAGCAGAGTCGAGATTGTCCCTGTCAGCAGAACGGGGTGACAGAATGCTTTGAACACTCTCAAGAGCCTTCCGCGCCTGATCAGTTGCCTTTGTGGCGCTGGCGAGCGTGGCATGGAGTTCGGCGCCGCGGTTTTCCATCTCGCTGTTGCTCGTCCGCATGAGTCGGTCGATGTCGGTCAAGGTGATGCTCATCTTGCCCTGAAGGTCGGTAATCGTGTGGGTTGCCGTTTTGAGCAGTTGCTGAGCATCCGACGATGTATCCTGAAGGCTTGTCGCCAGGGCAGGGAGACGATCATTCAGCTTTGCGGCGACTTCGTGGATGGAAACAACGGCCTCATCCGCATGAACCGCCAGTTGCTTGAGCGGCAGATCCGTCAAGGTTTCCTTGAATTTCTGCATGGCAGAAGCATGTGTCGGAATTTCAGGCAGAGTGGTTACGATTGGATGCAATTCTGCTGGAGAACCGGGGAAGAAATCCAGATTGATGTTGAGCGTGCCTGTCACGAAACTCTGTAGATTCTGTTCCGCCCGCAGACCGCGTGCGATCACTTCGTGCAGATCAAGCTGCTTTGAAGAGGTATCATCCGTGTGGATGATGTGAACCTGACTAGGTTCGAGACTGACCTCCACAGGAATGTAGGCAACATTGTTCTGAGGGTTGTAGCGAAGAGAAATCTTGCTGACGGACCCGACCCTGACACCGCGAAAAGTGACAGGAGCGCCGATTGACAGGCCGCCGACAGAATCCTCGAACACGATGACAGCTCGGACATTTTTTGAAAACAGGTTCGTATTTCCAAAAAATATCAACGACAGAATCCCCAGTAAAATCCCACCTGTAACAAACAGGCCGATAAGGGTTTGCCGTGTGGCTCCTGTTTCACTGGCCATTGGTAGTCGGGCCTTTCGTGGCTGGCTCGGCGGACGGTACATCACTGTCGCGGTTCATGAAGGCATGCACCAGAGGATCGGTGCAATGGTCGCGCAGATCTCTCGGAGAGCCATGCGCGATGGGGGTCTTGGTCTGGGCATCGAGGAAAATCCCATCATCCGCGATGGCAAACAGACTCGGCAGTTCGTGGCTGACGATCACAATGGTTGCTCCCAATCCGTCTCGCAGGCTGAGAATGAGATCGTCGAGCCGCGCCGAGGTGATGGGATCGAGACCGGCCGATGGTTCGTCAAAAAACAGCACATCGGGGTCGAGTGCGATGGCGCGCGCGAGTCCGGCCCGTTTTTTCATGCCGCCGGATATTTCGGACGGATAGAGATCAATCGCATGGGAGAGACCCACAAGGCCGAGCTTGAGTTCCACCAGATGACGGATCGCAGGCTTGCTGAGGCGGGTGAACATCTCCAGTGGCAGCCCGACATTTTCGCCAATGGTCATTGAGGACCATAGTGCGCCACTCTGGAACAGGACACCAAAGCGTCTGTTCAACGTCGTTCTGTGCGTGTCCGATCCCGACCAGTAATCGTCACCATCGACCAGATATGTGCCTGTTTTCGGTGGCAGAAGACCGATCATGCTGCGCAGGATTGTGCTTTTTCCGCACCCGGAGCCACCCATGATGGCAAAGATCGAACCGCGTTTTACATCCATATTGATGTTTTTCTGGATGATTTTCTCACCATAGCCGATGGTGATGTCACGCAACGAGAGAATGGCTTTGTCGGTGTGCTCAGGCGAGGCGATGTGGGAGGAATCCTGCATGGGTCAGATATTCAGAATATTCGCGATGACAGCGAATATCGCGTCAAGCGCGATTACGCCTACAATCCCGACCACCACCGCAGACGTTGCAGATGTTCCCACGTCTGCGGCGCTCCGTCCGGCTTTCAGACCGATGCGACATGCTGTCAGCCCGATCATGGCAGCAAAGACAAGCGATTTCGCGAAACCAAATTCAAACTGGGTCAGATTCACTGCGTAGAAGGTCTGGTGAAGATAACCAGCGCCCGTGATGTCCGGCAACATGCCGACGGATACCGTGTAACCACCCAGAATGCTCATCACGCAGCCGTAAAGATAAAGCAGCGGCATCATGATCATCAGGGACAGGACAGACGGCAGCAGAATATAGCTCGAAATGGGGATGCCAAAGACCTGCAACGCGTCGATCTCTTCGTTTCCAAGCATGGTGGCGATGCGGGCCGCGTAGGCACCACCCGTTCTGCCCGCCATGATGATGGCGGTCATGACGGCAGAGAGTTCGCGCACACAGGCAATTCCGACCAGATTGGCGACATAGATATCGGCGGAGAATTTCTGCAACTGAACTGCGCCAACAAACGCCAGAATGGCTCCCACCAGAAAATTTACGACACAGACGATGAGGAGCGCTGAGGGACCCGCATCGAATATGTTGGTGAACAGATCCCGCCAACGCATACCGCCATGACCGCTGAGAGCCTTGGGAGCTGTTTTCGCCGTATCGATCCCTAGCGACGTGACGGCGCCGACTTCTGTCAGCGTGGCAATCGTAAAAGCTCCACTCAACTGGAAGGGATTGAAAAAAGGGGTTTTATGTTCCGTCGGTGCTTGTGGCGCTTCCGGCAGAAGGGCCAGCAGACATTGCATGCCACGCGGCAGATCATCGTCGTGAAAGGTCATGCCTGCTTTGTTGGCTGTTCGTTTAACGCTCCACAAAAAGGAGATGAGAGAAGAGTCCCATCGTTCGACATGAGCTACGTCAATTCCAAGCGTGGAACCGGCCTGTTTAAGCTTGTCGAGAGCGTTTGAGGGGAGTTCGAAAGGCACAGCCTCATCAACCGTCCAGTCCCCCGAGATACGTAATACGGATTCCTGTCCTGTCGAGGAGAGGGTCCATTCCGGATGAGAGTGGGGCACCCCGCCTGAAGGCGGAGAGGTGCTGGGAGGAGAACTGGTCATAATTATGTCAAAGACGGTAATTCAATTGATGCTGCTTGGCCAGACGGCAACCTGCGAACTCACGAAATGTTATAATTACAAATCGTCTATGTGGGTATTTTTGAAAATAAAATACAGAATATTCAGATCGTTATAATAAAATCCTCATTTCATTTCTTAAGATCTTTTGGGGCTGCCAAAACATTTTTTGCAGACAGATTTTCGCAGAAAGCACGCCAGTCCAGTTCTGTCTGTCGGGCATAGCGCACCGAAAAAGAGGCAATGGCGTCAGCGAAGCTTCGGCCTTTACCAATATATCCGGCTATGGCGGCAACATCCCCCGTGCGGGCATGTGCCCGAGCGAGAGTGTGCCCGCAGAGCGTGGCATAATCCGAAAGTCCTTCTTCAGCGACGTCCGAGCCGATGGCGGCTAGTCGGGCGTCCTTGAGACGGCGGACATAAAACTGCCGTTCCTCGGCGGTGGATGAGGGCTTCTGCTTGGCAGGCAAAGGACTCTCACTGTGTGTCCAGCCGAGGAATGGATCAAACACGGCCTGCATCATGCGCTGGCCGGCAACCACACGCTCGCCTTCGCTGGGAAGGGTGGATGCACCGGCAAAAGGTGCGAGCACCGATTGCTGCGCTTCCTTGATCTGGAGCAGAAGAGGCTCTCCATCGGCCGAGGCAAAAAGCCCGATGGCGCAGAATGTGCCAACACTGCCGACCCCAACCACTTTAAAGATTACATCGACAAGTGCATAATGCCTAAGCAGCGCGACACGCTCCGGCGGCTGCGTTTCCCGGTAACGTTCGAAAGCCTTTTGAATGTCGGTTTCCTGTGCGCCAAGCCGCATGACCAGCGGTGGACGTTCATGCAGCCGAAGCTTGGTCCCGCTGCTGTCGATCAGTCCGAAATGACGGCGCTGACTCTCCACCATTTCTTCAACGCGGGTCTTGAGGCGCTGCCGGACTTTGCGGTCCTCGAACGCGTTGATCGCCTGCACGAAATCGATGCGATCCGCCCAGATTTCCAGCGGAGAAAGCCCCGCAAGGCGCGTCATCTGGCTCGCGTAGGTGAGCGTCATGTTCTCCGCCAGCAAACGGGATGCTTTCGCTGAGAGACCGCCCTGCTGCCCGGCCAGAATCAGAGATGTGCCAAGCCGTTTCACATCCCATTCGAATGGGGCTGGTAGCGTTTCGTCAAAATCATTGATATCGAAAACGGGCACGCCTTCAGGAGACGCATAACTGCCGAAATTGGCCAGATGACAGTCGCCACAGGCCTGCACGGTCAGGCCACTTGTCGGGGTTCTGGCGAGATCGTTGGCCATGACAATCGCAGCACCCCGTAGGAACGCAAAGGGCGATGCTTTCATGCGGGAATAACGTACGGGAAGCAGATCGGCGATCCGCTCCTTTCCCTGCGCCATCAGGCGTTCGATCGGCATGGAGCGGGCAGGGGTGGGCGTCCATTCTGCGTGGGCCGCTCGGGGCGCAGCCTTTCGCCGTGCAGCGCCCTGCTTCCATCGTTCAGCGCGGGTCAGAGGCTTCGGAGTTGAAGCTGACGTTGCGCTAACCGACATTTCTTATCCACTTCTCTGGTCGTTTTAGCGAGAGATGCTCGCTGAAGCGTCCATTGATAAGGGAGAAGAGGGTTTTTTGACAGGCGTCTTTTTCTGCTGGCGGAATTTGACGAATTGAAACGCACACCCTACCGCGACCAGAGCGCCGAGGCTGGAAATGACCGTTGGACGTTGCTGCGCATCAGCCAGCATGGCCACAATCACAAACAATATGCCAGCAATGATCGCATAATTCGCCACAGGGAAGAATGGCAGGCCGATATAGGGCCATTCAGCACCTTCCGTTATCGCGCGCCGCCGCAGGGACAGATGGGCGGTGACGATAAACAGGTAGGCGAACAGCATGATGGCACCCGTTGCGCTCAACAGGAACGCAAACACTGTTCCGGGTGCGAGAATGGAACTGAAGGCGACGAACAGGCCCACAGCGCCCGAAAAAAGAACCGCATTCCGCGGCGTGCCGTTGGATGCCGTGACAGCGAGAAAAGCGGGAGCTTCACCGCGCAGTGCAAGTCCTTTGAGGGTGCGTGTCGTCACATAGAGCGAAGAATTCAGACATGAGACGATGGCGCTGAGCACCACAATGCGCACAATGAAAGCCGCACCGGGAACATGCATTGTGGCCATCGCCAGCACGAAGGGTGACTGGCCGGGTGCGATCTGGTCCCATGGCTTGACGCAGAGAACGAGGAACAGCGACGCGATATAGAAAATGCTGATGCGCGTGCCGATTGTCCGTGTCACACGGGCGATGCTCTGTTTCGCATCGGCGGATTCAGCCGCTGCAACGGTCGCAATTTCACTTCCCACCATGGAGAACAACACGGTCGGCAGGATGGCCAGCAACGCGGCTGGCCCGTGCGGCATAAATCCGCCATGCCCGAGGAAATTGTGAACCGGCGTCGGATGGCCCCCAAGAACGCCTGTCAGGAACACACAGGCGACGAGGCAGAAGCCGACGATACAGGCCACTTTGATGAGCGACAGCCAGAACTCACACTCACCGAAGATACTGGCCGCCAAGGCGTTGATGAACACCATCGCAGCCACCAGAAGTGTGGCCACAAGCCATATGGGCAGGGCGAACCAGTTTTCCATCACAATGGCGCCGGCAATGGCCTCACTCCCCACGGTGACGACCCAGAATGCCCAGTAAAGCCACGCCGACATGAAACTGATACGCGGCCCGCAGCCTTCCCGGATGTAATCGATGAACGACCCCAGTCCCGGACGGGCGATCAGCATTTCGCCCAGCATTCGCATCACACCCATGACGAGAAGGCCGGTGAAGGCATAAGTCAGCAGAACCGACGGGCCGCAATTGGAGATTGCCGCGCTGCTCCCCACGAACAGACCCGCGCCGATCACTCCACCCAACGCGATCATCGTCACATGACGACTTTTGAGCTGGCTGACGGAGTCCATCCCCGGATCGGTTGCTGGGGCCTTCTGCATTATTGCCTGATCCTTAATGCTGAATGCTTTTGATCGTTTCGAAAGTGTGTCGAAAGAGTGGTCTCAATGCAAGCCACAGCCGCTTTTTTCATGACAATTCCGCGACAGTCCCTTCATTTCAGGGGACTGGTAACCAAGCTATATCGGTGGCTATAGAACGATCACGAACGATGAAGGGAAACGTGGATGGTAGCCGAACCTGTTGTTTTCATTGATGGAGAAGCGGGAACGACGGGGCTCGAGATTCGTGAACGCCTCATCTCCCTTCCGGTTCGGATCCATTCCATCGATCCGGCGCGCCGGAAAGACCCGAAAGCCCGTGCCGAGGCTATGGCGGCGGCGGACGTCGTCGTGTTGTGCCTGCCGGACGCGGCTTCGAAGGAAGCGGTGGAAATGATCGACCGGCTTCCATCAGAGCAGGCTCCCAAGATCCTGGATGCGAGCACGGCATTCCGGACAGCGCAGGGATGGGTGTATGGTTTCCCCGAACTCTGCGCTGATCAGCCTGAAGCCATCATGAAAGCCCGCAGAGTCTCCAATCCGGGCTGCTATCCCACAGGGGCGATTGCCCTGTTACGGCCGCTGATCGATGCAGGGGTGATGGAGCCGTCTTTTCCGGTCACGATCAATGCGGTCAGTGGTTACACCGGCGGTGGCAGAACAATGATCGAGGATCATGAACGCGAAGGTGGACCGCCGTTCATGCTCTATGGTCTGAATCTTGCGCATAAGCATCTGCCGGAAATCCGTATGCATGCGCTTCTTGAGCGGCGTCCTATCTTCGTTCCTTCAGTCGGTCATTTTCCACGGGGTATGATCGTTTCGATCCCCGTTCACATGGATCTTCTCGTCAAAGGAACCACGGCCGCGTCTGTGCGTCATATTCTGGAACAGCATTATGTCGCGTCCTCCTTTGTATCCGTGTGTGGCGCGGAGAATACGCTGCTTGCCGATACGCTGGCGGGGCAGGACGGGATGGAACTGCGTGTTCATGCTGACGAAGAGGGGCGGCATGTGGTGCTGACGGCACGTTTGGATAATCTGGGTAAAGGGGCGTCAGGCGCGGCAATCCAGAATCTTGCCCTGATGCTGGGCGTTTCCCCTTCGTAAGATTTCCATCTAAGGCAAGGTAAAAATGACCCGAACGCTTTACGTATATGAACATTGTCCTTTCTGCGTGAAGGCCCGCATGATCTTCGGCCTCAAGAACATTCCGGTCGAAGTGAAATATCTGCTGAACGATGATGAGGCTGGTCCCATCGGCATGATCGGCAAAAAAATGCTGCCGATTCTGGATGAAGACGGACACTTCATGGGCGAGAGTCTGGATATCATCGCTCACATCGACAATGTCGGTGAGAAGGTTCTGGTCGGTACGCCTGATCCGGCGATTGCGGCATGGATATCGGCGGTAGAGAAAAGCCTCTACAAGCTGATGCTGCCGCGTGTGGCCTGTGCGCCGTTCCCCGAGTTCGCCACGACAGGGGCGCGTGCCTATTTCGTGCGAAAGAAAGAGCCGTCCGTGGGCGAGTTCGCGGCCTTTCTCGAAGAGGGCTCGGATTTTGTCGCCGCCATCAATGCCGCATTGCAGGTTCTCGCGCCGCAGATACGCTCCGCAGAAGCGGTGAATGGCGTGCTTTCCACAGATGACATTCATCTTTTTGCCGCTTTACACAGCATCTCGATCATCAAAGGTGTGATTTATCCGCCCGAGGTCGAGGCTTATCGTCAGGCGCTTTCTCGACGTTCAAAGGTGCCCTTGCTGGACGAACATGCAGCCTGAATGACGAGGCGTCTTTCCTGATGCCGCGGATGCTGGTAGAGAGCAGACAGTCGCGAGAGTGGCGGAATGGTAGACGCAGTCGACTCAAAATCGACCGCCTTTTAGGCATGGGGGTTCGAGTCCCCCCTCTCGCACCAGACATTCCGGATGAACCATGACTGTTACAGCAGCGCCCGTGTTTTCCCGTTCGGGCAAGCCTCTGACGCGTCCCGCAAACCCAGATTTCTCCTCAGGCCCCTGCGCAAAGCGCCCGGGCTGGTCACTTGATGCTCTTTCAGGCGCTCTGCTTGGTCGCTCGCATCGGTCCCCGGAAGGACGGGCGCGCCTGAAAGAGGTGATCGACCGTTCGGCTGAAATTCTCGGGATGCCAGAAGGCTGGCGTCTGGGAATCGTTCCGGGCTCCGATACCGGCGCAGTGGAAATGGTGCTCTGGTCACTTCTCGGCACGCGTCCGGTCGATGTGCTTGCATTCGAAAGCTTCTCGGCTACCTGGGCGAACGATATTACAGCGCAACTGAAGCTCGATGCGCGCGTGTTGACCGCAGATTATGGCGAGCTGCCTGATCTGGCTGCCGTTGACTGGTCGAAGGACGTCGTGCTGGCATGGAACGGCACAACGTCCGGCGTTAAGTTACCCAGTGGCGCGGCTATTCCTGCCGAACGGGAAGGGCTGGTGATCTGCGACGCCACCTCGGCGGCTTTCGCCATGGATCTCCCGTGGGACAAGCTCGATGTGGTCACGTGGTCATGGCAGAAAGTGCTGGGAGGCGAGGCAGCTCACGGCATGTTGGCGCTCTCGCCTCGCGCAGTTGCGCGCCTTGAAGCCGGTCCTGCACCGCGAGCGCTCCCGAAAGTCTTCCGCCTGACGTCCAAAGGTAAGCTGATCGAAGGCATCTTTCGCGGCGATACCATCAACACACCCTCCATGCTGTGTGTTGAAGACGCGCTCGACGGTCTGAAATGGGCGAAGTCAGTCGGCGGCCTGCAAGGGTTGATAGCCCGCAGCAAAGCCAATCTGGCCGCAGTGGAAGCATGGGAAAAAGACTCATCCTGGGCTGAGTTTCTGAGCAAAGATCCGCAGCAGCGTTCCAACACAGCGATATGTCTGCGTATTATTGCTCCGTGGTTTCTTGCGCTGGACGCAGAAACTCAGGCTAAAGCCGCAAAGTCACTGGCAGGACGGCTGGCGAAAGAAGGGGTTGCCTACGACATCGCCAGCTATCGCGATGCACCCGCAGGTCTGCGCATCTGGGGAGGCGCGACGGTCGAGGCGTCCGATATCGAAGTGCTGCTGCCGTGGCTGGACTGGGCAGAAGCCGAGACCCGCGCCGAATACGCTTGATATTCGCCCGCTATTGAATCCCTCAGTCACAGAGACAGCATTATCCTGCTCTGTGACTGAGGGATTCCTCGACTGATGGTGGTTTGCACAAAATAGTTGTGATCGTAATCGAAGCTAAGATGCAGCTCACGCAATCCATTCAAACGGCTCTTTCAATAAATTCAATGCTGTTATGGATTTCGATTCATGAAACCTTCTTGATTTTTATCTTGTTTCAAGGGGTTTCTTTTCCAAAGGCTGAAAATTTCAAATATTTTCTTGGGGTTTGAGGGGAATGGTTGGAAGGAGAGTTTTGGAGCGCTTAGCTTACTTTTAACTCATGAAAATCAATATGGGCGTGTTGGTTGACAATCGTGTTTCATGAGTAAAAAAGAGAGTATGTATCAATATTGAGAAATAGCGCTAGCCTTAACTTATTCTCAATGTTGAATAACTGTTCTATATTTTCTTATATTATAATGGATGCTCTATAATGCCCAAGCCCGCGCTTACTCAAACTTCAGCTGTTCAATTTCATGGACATTTTGATGGAGTGGAGGATGGTTATGTGCGTGGATGGGCGGTGTGCAACAGCCCACGGTTCTCTCCCGTAAAGCTTCATGTGATCATTGATGGGCAGGAAGTTGCGGTGGTTATGGCCACTTTGCCCCGCGAGGATGTGCAGGCATCATTGTCATTGCCTACTCCTGAAGCTGGTTTCTCATTCGAGCTACCCGCAGAATATTTCGATGGTACGAAGCATACATTATCCTTACGCTTTGAGGACCGTTCTGTTCTGCCTCTCTCTTCTGATGGAAAGGTGACGTCAATTATTTTTGCCGGTCACCTCAAGCCTTCCTATAAAAGTTATGTGGACGGAGTGAAGCAGGGCGCTTTACGGGGATGGGTGCTCCGTGAGCAACGCGGAAAGGCGGATGAGGGCGGTGTAGTGCTGTCCATTATTGTGGATGGTGTACGTATCGGACAAACGAGAGCGGATCGATATCGTGGCGATGTCGCCAGCGTCTTGGGTTGTAACCCCAACTGTGGGTTCGAATTTGCCATACCACAATCCCTTAGGGGGAGCGGTCAGCACAAAATCGAAGTTCTTGCACTACCTGACAATGTAGCGCTTGAAGGATGCCCGATAATCACTTCTTTCGCCGATGACGCCTTTGAAAGCCGTATTATTGATGTAACCAATGAACTCGACGATCTTTACCGGCGCATGGCAAAATTGCGTCAGGAATTGCGTGATCTCGTGCCGAAACGCCCATATACTTTGGGAGATTATGATCGTTGGGCGCGCAAGTATTATCCGCTTCTGGAGAAGAGGGTAGCTGAGCAGCGTATGCGCGATAAAGGACACCCGATAGAGGCTCCCCTCGTGTCAATTCTGTGCCCAGTTTATCGTCCGCTTGCCAGTGATTTCGAAGCAGCAGTTCAGTCTGTGCTTGATCAGACCTATGAAAACTGGGAGCTTATTCTTGTTGATGACGCGGGAAAAAGTCGTGAGACGACGGACATCATTAATGGATTTGTCAAAAGAGATAATCGCGTCAAAAGTATTGTCCTGAAAAAGAATGTAGGTATTGCGGGGGCCACGAACGTGGCTATGGACGCAGCTAAAGGCCAATATGTAGCTTTCTTTGATCACGATGACATGCTGGTCAATGTGGCAATTGAAGTGATGGTTCGGGCTGCGTGCGAAACGGGGGCAAAACTTCTTTATTCGGACGAAGATAAAATAGACCAAGCTGGCTACTACCTGGAGCCTAATCTCAAGCCAGATTTTAACTATCGCTATCTTCTGGGGTGCAATTATATCTGTCATCTGACGATGGTCGAAACTAAGACAATGCGGCAAATTGGGCATCTGAGTTCAGATTATGATGGCGCTCAGGATCATGACTTTGTGCTGCGAGCCACAGAAATTCTCAAGCCGTCGGACATTTTCCATGTGCCGGAAGTTTTGTACCATTGGCGTAAAACGCCTAATTCTACTGCTGCAGATGTAAGTCAGAAGACGTATGCTATTAATGCGGGTGTAAAATGTGTAGCAGATCACCTTAAGCGTCGAAAGATTGCTTCCAAAGTATCTTCGATCCGCGGTCTTACACTTTATGGTATCGACTGGACTTTCCGTAAGCAGCCATCTGTTGATATTATTGTACCATTTAAAGATCAGGTAGATATTACTCGTAATTGTGTCGAGAATATTCTTGCTCACACGGATTATAAAAATTATACGATTACTCTGATCGATAATTGGTCTGTACGTGATGAAAC
>NZ_JBDNXK010000083.1:0-12757 GCF_047721705.1 Acetobacter sp.
GCTGTTGCGGATCAGTGCCAGCACGTTGCGCGACGTGCCGCAGGCTGGGTTGTGATAGATCGTGATGGTCATGAGCAGGATTCCGGGGACGGACAGCAGGAGGACAGGGTCGCGATCAGGGGCGTACAGAGTTCGGGGCTGCCTGCACAGCAGTCCCTGACGAGGAAAAGCATCAGGTCGTGCAGGCGAGAAAGACAGGCGCGATAGACGATCAGCCGGCTATGGCGTTGCGAGGTCAGCAGGCCGGCGCGGGCTAGGGTGGCGAGGTGGGCCGAGATCGTGTTCTGCGGCATATCAAGATGGCGTGCGACGTCCCCGGCGGGCAGCCCGTCCGGCTCATGGCGCACAAGCAGGCGGAAGATCTCCAGCCGCGTGGACTGGGACAGGGCGCTAAGTGCGGCAATGGCAGAGTTTGTATCCATATATCTGGCTTTTCAGATATATGGATACAAGTCAAGGTATCCTATCAAGCAAACGGAGATCATGACCGTCGATTTTCTCAATTTTGCTGCTCAGATCAGACACCTCGCTTATCTTCCTAAGCCGCCGATCAACAGCCCTACTGTTACTGTATGGCTTTTTTTGATCGCCCATCACTGTCTTTACCAAAGCATCATACTCAGCGATTCCAGCCATTCGAGCGAAGCCGCTATAGGCCACGGTAGCCAGTTCACATCCGGACGCACCGCCATAATGACAGCAAGAAGCATCATAGGAACCATGAGCGCATTAAACCCGGCCGCCCGGCCAGTCGGCCGATAATGCCTTGCCAGTTTGCGTCGCCCTTTCCATCCTGATCGAAAGGGCTGACACCGACCTGGGCGAGCTGCCGCCAGCAGCAAAGATCGCGCGCGCACGCGAGAAGCAACAATGACCTCAAGGACCGACGTGACGTCCTGGACATTCGCCCGATAAAACTCGCGGGACCGGGCAAAAGCCACATGACCAAGCACCCGGTCTGCACGTCGCAGCCGCTTGGCAACCAGCATCCGATGCGCCTGCTTTTCGGCCGCTTGCGCATCAGGCACAGGTTTCTTCCACGCGACAACCAGCTCAAAGGGGCAATCCGCGCCGCCCAACTCGCGGCATCGTAACGTCGGATCTCTGGACGTGCGCCCGATTTTCACTACCCCAGGTAATGCCGGAATTTCGAGAACGTACAGCCAGCCCGCTTCAGGCATGTCAGCCTCCTAGTTACGGACTGCTTTTGGGCTTTGCACGTGGCTTGTTGCTCTCCGCCCGCTGTCCAGGGGTCTGTCCCTTTTCGCTTGTTTGCTTCCAGTAGCGATCAGCGACACTCTCACGCGATGCCGCTTTCTGCGCCTCGGCAATACCGGCCGTCTTCTGGCTTCCCTGCTGACGCGCCTTATCCCGACGCTTCTCATTGTTCGTTTCCGACATTGCTCATGTCCCCCTGACACTCAGGCCGAGATCTTATTGAACCGATTGGCCGCTATTTTTTCTCTGATTTCAGGCCGTCGAAAATAGATAGGCATCCCGCAACGCAACGGACGACCACCACGCACCACCACAAACGCTTCATCTACCCGGACATCGTTCAGCAGTTCTTCCCGTCGGATCAGCGGGCGGCTGATTTCGTGATAGCTCGTGTTCGCCCCGCGCGAACGGTTGCTCGCTTCCCAGCCTTTCCCCGAGGTGCCGGTATTGCTGCCCTCGGATGTCGCCATGACACCATACTGACCGAAGGTTTCTTCCAGTTCTTTCGCGGTATCGAGATCGGAGATCGCAACATATGTCCGATGTGCGGCCGCCTCGTACCATGCTCGCTTTCCCTCACGGCCCCATTGTTCTTCGAGTTGTCCGACCGACTGATAGAGCAATCTCAGGGTAATACCGTATTTGCGCCCGGCATCCCGTGCTGTTGCCATGATCCGCATAGGACCGAGACGTGCGACTTCGTCCAGAAGGAAGAGGACACGATTCCGAATATTGCCATCAGCTTCATAAACGGCATTCAGTAACGCCCCTATAATCGTGCGACCAATTTCGGGTGTGTTTTCCAAAGCCCGCAATGGCAACTGTACGAAAACATCCATCTTGCCATCGACCAGATCTGACGAGCGAAAACTGTCTCCGGACACCAGGTCCGCAAACGCAGGATTACTGAGCCAGGCTGTCTTGTCATCGGCATTGCCATACACCCCGGAAAACGTCTCATCGACCAGTCCCTTGAGCGCGCCGGCCGTCTGGCTCGCATAGGCGCACGGACTGCTCGCATGGATCGTGTTCAGCAGATTCCGCATTTCTTCTTGCGGCGTGCAGACCCCGCTTCTCAGCGTCCGCAAGGTCTTTTCCTCGTCTGGAAGGTCCGGATCAAACATCATGTGCGCCAATAAACACGTCACGAGATTGCGGCCCTGCCGGTCAAAAAACTCGTTATTGGCGTCTTTTTTGGCACCACTCTCCCGGCATATCCATGACACCACGTCCTGTATATTCGTGATTGCTTCGGGCGAACGAATGTCGATCCAGTCCAAGACATTAAAGCCAACATCTCCACCGAGCCGCAGCTCGTAGACCTGATGACCCAGCGTTTCGCGGAACGGTCGAAGCATCGGCCCCAATTCTGTACTCGGATCAAGCACCACGGCAGAGCCCGTCCATGTGGTCAGCGTGGTGACGGCCGACGTAGACTTGAACGATCCCGGTCCGGCAAAAACCAGACTGTGGGTCGATCCTGTCTCACAGGGATCTATGAGCAATGGCGCACGGCCGCCCTGTCCCCATGTTTTCGGCTCTTTAGGATGAAAGGGCACCCTTGCATGCCGGTCTTCGTCCACGCGATAGGCTTCGCCTACAACGACACCTCCATATTCAGCGGAAGGACGTGGAAAGAGCTGCCTGGCCTGCTTCATTGTCATCCAGTCCGCATAGCCATGATTCTCTGTCACGCCACGGATAGGCCGTTGCCTTCGACTGAATATGGACGGGCGCAGAGAAGGGCCGATTGCACCACGCCGGAAGATCACCGCCAGCATTACCAGCGCAACCACAACACCGCCTGCCCCCGCGCCGATCTTGAGCCATTGCACTACGATCGGATTATCCCGGCCATACAGAAAATAGAGCCACCATTGATAGAAAGGATGCTCGAACGAGCCCGATAAACCCGTTCCCTTCAGAAAAACAAAAGACGCGACAACGGTCCAAGACACAAATACCATCAGAATTCCGAGGATAATCCGGGCGATCAAGACGATCGACTTGTTTTCTGACGCCATCGTGCGCTTCCTTTCAGTATTTCGTCAGAAGATCTGCTGCTGTCTCGCCTCTCCGGCGCGCATCCGCTGCCAGCCACACTTCGCCGATGGAATAGATCTCGCCTGTCGTTTCGAAGGGCACGATTACGTCAATCGCGGCGGAGAGCATGTCCACAAGAGTTTTGTCTTCTAGCGCCGCCCCCTGGGGCGAGCCCTTGATAAGCGAGAAGAGCTTCTTGAACGCCTGAACCGGATTTGCGCCATGAATGGTAGAAATCGAACCGGGATGCCCCGATACGACCTCATTGAGATATGTCCATGCAGCGTCGTCGCGAAGCTCCGCCGGCAAGATCCGATCTGGTCTCATGCGCAGACTTGCGTGCAAAAGGTCTTCCGCACTGACCGAGCTGATTCCTGTTCCCGACTTTGAATAGAGCAACCGCACATGGTTGGGGTGCGGAATAACCAGCTCCAACGTGTCTTCGATCGTTATCAGCCGCTCATGCAGCGGAATGGCCGAAATCAGCGTTCGGCCCATCGTGGTCTTTCCAGAGCCTGTCGCCCCGCACAGCAGCATGGTCATACGGTTCCGTACACACGCAGCGAGGAAGGCTTCGAGATTGCCTTCGTCATAATACCGCAGAACCTCTTCGTGCCGTTTCTCTTCGGCCTCTGTCCGTTTATCCCAGCGGTTCCAACGCGCAATGTTGTACCGCTTTGTTACGGAACTGAGGGCAGCCACACTCCCCCCTGGCCGCCGGATCGTCAGGCTCACCGTCCCTGCGGGTACGGATGGCGGCAAACATACTTGCAGGCGCTCCCCGTTTGGCAACTCGGTAGAGCACAGAGGATGCCGTTCACCCACGTCCTGTTTGCGCAAAGCTCCTGCCAGGATCGCGATGTCTTCCAGATCCGTATAGGTCAAGGGGAGAGCGTGTTGCGTAAACACACCCCTCTGCCGAACAAAAACCTCTCCGGGCTTATTAACGCAGATCTCTTCCGTCGCCGGGTCTTCGAGCCAGCCCGCAAGGGGCTGCATCAGAAAACGGAGCTGTACCGCTGCTTCATTGAGCATTGCTACCTACCGTTGGCTTCAGGTCATAGATGTCCGAGAAATCAAGATCGCGCGCGACAAAAATAGCGACCGTCTTTCCCTGTGCTTTTTCTCCAGTTGGTTGAATATTGATGTCCGCTTGCAACGCCGTATTCGCGACTGTCTGCCCGTTTGACTGGAATGAATTGAAGTATGCACCGCTATTGTTGCTACCAACCCGGGATGCCAGCTCGACCCCGGCATCGAGACCACCCTGAATCACGCTTAGAAGAATGGCGCTGCCAAAGCGCGACCACCAGTGATTGTTCACCGTCACTTTAACACCGCTCTCGCCCAGCTCACCCGTCGCGGGTGATGCAAGATCAATGATGCCGTGTTCCGGTGTCTCTGCCAGATCCCAAATCACGAATGCCCGGTCTTCACCGCGCATTAAACCGTGCTGCATCTCACCGGTGACAATCGTCCCCTTGTCCATGAGAACCACATTCCCCGTTGTGCTCCGCACATCGAGGGGAATCACACATTTCGCGTATCCGGCGAGTTGAGTGTTTAGCTTGGTCTGAAGAATGCACGGGATAATTGTCCCCTTCGTAACCAGAAAGTCCGGGTGCGGAAGCAACCGCGCGCGCGCTTCCTCCAACACTGTCGGCTTTAGCCGAACGGCCAGTGACCTATCCCCCTGCGGATCTTGTCCGGCCGGGGGCTGTGCTCCATTGACCGTCACCGTCTTGGGAGATTCCTGCGCAGACGCGGGCTGAGGTGCAGAGCTTCCCCCCGAGCCTCCTGACGCGGCAAAAATCGGGCTTTCTGCCGGCGTTACCTCGTGATGCGTTGCTTGCGCAGGCATAAAAAACCGCTGCGGAGCTTGCTGCGGCATTGGCAGATTTTGGTCTGTAAGAGCAGGTGGCGGTGTCAGCGGTGCGCTGCGCATGTGCGTCCCAGCCGCTACGACAGGCTGATTATTCTGTTCCTCTGTTTTCTTCGCTCTATCGAGAGCACGAAGCCAAATAAAACCCAGCGCAACTACGACAACGAGTATGAAAATTCCAACCTTTTGCCATGCGTTTAGTTCGCGTCGATTGTTGTTTGATACGAGAGAGCCGCCGTCGTTAATTCCACTATTGTTGTTCTGTTCGTCGCTCATTGGGCGGCCTCCTTCAGCGTGCGGACCACGTTCGGGCTGATGGTATTTGTGCCTGGGTTACGACCAACCGGATCAAATGCCTTGTTGAAGACGCACAAGACGGTGTTTCCATCTCGCAGACGCCATGCTGGGGCGAGATGATCGGCAATCATCAGTGTTCCCCACCCAGCCGGATCGTTCTTCACGCTATAATTGGCAGTCGCTTCTTTTCCGTCCGGATTGATCGTGAAAAGCGAGGGAAGACGCACATTCCCCGGAAACCGGAAAACAGTGATGTTTCCGTTGTCCCATACTTCGATAGGAAGAATAGAACGATCACCCTGAGCAATGTATTTCCAATTCTTGGGACCGAAATTCGGGTCTTTTGTTTCCCGTTCCATCCTTTCATGCGCGAGCTGAAGTTCCAACTCTTTTGCTCGTGCCTCGGCCTGAGCCCACTCCTGTTGCTGCCGGGCCAGGACGGCAGCACGACGCGCTGCGGCTTCATCAGCGGGATAAGTGAACTGCACGCTGTAGTAAACGCCGTCCGTCGCATTCGCGAGCGACGCACTTGCAACTGTCGTCACTTCAAAGACGTATCGCCGCTCGGCACCGGTATCGTTTCGTGTCAACACGATAACAGGCTGAAGGCCAAGCCCCTGTGTCGCTTTGAAGAAAAGATAGTTCCCTGCCGGGGCTGCCTTCAGATGTATGCTGTCACTCACTGCGACGCGATCGACGGTTTCATGAGGACTGAAACCAACCACCAGTGTCGCCCCCACGGCAGTCGAAAGATGAACAACCTGATCCGCTACATAAGGCACGTACCGCATTCGCGTGTCATGACGGCTGGGCAGAGGGTCTTGCTCTGCAAATGCGGGCACGACTGAAAGAGAGGTCGCTGCAAGGAAGGCAGCAACTGCGAGACGCTGAATCATACCCCATCCTCCGACGACTGATAGGACGTGACGATCACACCGCCCGGATTTGCCAAGCGGGCACTGGCCGGAAGATCCGTGACCCTCTGAATCTGCACAGTCGCGGTCCAGGTCGTCGTCTGTGGGCGCGCTCCCTCCATCGACACAATGCGCCGGAAGCGCACCTGAATGACGTTATTGCCAATGGGAGCGAGAGACAGACGTTCGGCGTCGATCTGGCCCCTTTTTCCAACCGTTACCTGTGGGCTCTTGGGGTTGGGGAAATTAAACCACGACTGATATTGCTCTCTGACTTGTTCGTTGCTCATGAGAGAAACCGTGTCATAGGCATAGCGCGCCGTGGCATATGTATAGCCCTCGCGTAGCCGAACATATTGCCACACCGCTGCATTGACGACTGCTTCGTCCATTGTCTTCGGCAAGCGTGACATGGAGATCTCGCTATCAACCGTTCCGTCCGGGCGAACCCACAACGGCATGGACACCAGCTTTTCCAACGGCAACAGCGAAGCAACCGACCAGGCCAAGCCGACGTTAGCCAGCAATGAAATTCCTAAGCCGATCGTCAGGTACTTATTGATCTTGACGACCGCGCGCGCTCGCGACTTCTGGAAATTCTCGACCTGCTCATAATATTCCGCCATCTTTTCCTTCGGAACGGGCGGGACAAATTTCTGATCTGTCATTTATGCCCAATCTCCTTTGGCTTTTTGAGGTCCGCTTCTGTCGGTTTCCAGTGCCCCGAGTTCAGAGCAAATGTCGGTCCTTTGCATTTTGGGACCGGATCGTGACTTGCGCACGCCGATAAAACAGAGAGCATGAGTACAGAAATACTTATACGGATCTTTGACATCCGTCTTACTCCACTAGTAATGTTAAAACTTAACTTAGTTATTTATTAGAAGACTTCCTGCCGATGTTGGCCCCTGCCTTTGCGACAGTCCCAACACCGCCCGTTGCGCCGCCAATGATTGTATTCAGGATTGCCCCAGCAGGATTGAGCGATACTCCCCCGCCGATAAAAGCAGCAGCAGCCGGCAACGAAATAAGAATAAAGGTCGATACGGCAATAAACATCGCCGTCTGTTCCATAATCTGAATGGCAATACCCGGCGTTCCCGCAGCAGAAACTGCATTAAGATTACAGGCCAACATATAAGTCCGTATGCCTGTCGCCACGATTATCATCGTAACATCAACAAGCAATGACAGGAGAGCGAGGCCCACCAGCTTTCCTATCCATCGTTCGGAAATATTTCTTGTCGCATCGAATAGGAAACCTGCAATGACGAATGGACCGAGAGACAGAATCACAGCAGTCATGAGGCTTGAGCAGATGTAGATGGCAAAAGCTATTGTCAGCATCGCACCATCTGCGATCGCTATCATTGCCAGCTCAATCAGATCGACAACCTGAAACCAATGAAGTTGCTTATCTATTGTTGCCGAATAATTGACGAGGCTGTTCCAGATGTCGTCCAGCAATTTAGGTGTCGAAGCCGTAGAGCTGGATACCGAACTCGCAGCCCAAGTCGGAAGCACAGTCTGGAAAAGATTCACGACGTAACCGTTGTATATGCCAGCTTCCAAGATGAATGCGGAAACTAGCGTCACCCGAATAATCCTTGATATGCCGCGTCTGGCATCCAGATCACCACGCATGACGAGTACGCCCTGGACAATCACCCACAGAACAATCAACGCCGTGAACGGGGACGCCACAGCAGACAGTCCTTGGCTGATGACATTCGATGTCCCGGTCGAAAAAGCTGTCCGTAGGCTTGTGTCGAAGTCTTCAAATGGCGTCGTCATAGTCTTTACCCCGCGTCAACGGCGCACCGTCTTTAAGTTCACGTCTATTGCCGACCGCTTCCCTTTTTGTTGGCTGCCGAGGCTGCGTTTCTTGCTGCGCTACATACGGCGGCCGGGGGAGGATGGTTCACCCCGCACAAAGCCAGCACGATGTCACGCTGCCGCTTGTCCACGTAATAACCCGGCTGCGTCATGTCGTCCGTTGCTGGCTGGGCCGGGGCTTCGGCACCTGTCTCAGCCGCAACGGCATTCCTACAATCCGGATAATTCTCATACGTCCGGTCGTTCATGCACTCACGGTTTACCTGACGCCGTGCGGCCGCGTGCGATGAATACCATTCCACTGTATGCTCCGCGGCATTGGGTAACGGGTGAGCAGAAGCCACACCACTCGCAAGCACGCCCAAAGATGCCACAACAAGGGTCTTGTAACCGTTCACAGCATATCCCTTCACTGGATGGCCGCAGGGAAATAAGCAGCGGTCGCTTCGTCGTCCTTCCGCGCCGCCTCTTGCTCCTGCAATTCCTGATTTCGGATCTGCGCCATAGAGAGAGTCTGAAGATTTTGGGCCGCAGCCGCCTGTGCCTGGATGGCCTGATTCTCGACGGCTATCCGACCGTTAATCGTGCTGACCTGCGTAATATCCTTTGCGTTCGACAGTTCCTGCTTCATTTCATCAAGCGAAGCGAGGCGCTGGTTAATAGAATCAAGGTTCTGCGCTGCTATACCTTGAATGTTTGCTAAAGAAGTTTCTCTCTGCTGATATGACTGCGCAACTGGATCTGTTCCCGTAGCTGAATACCTGTTCAGGCTCATAAATGACTGACCATAGCTATTCAGTGTATTGGTTGCTCCCGTGATCTGCCCGGTTGCTTGTGTAACTGTCGGCAGCGGATTTTGCAGATTGACGCTGTTGAAAGTCGTCAGCATCCCCGTTGCGACATTCGGAATGTTCTGAAGGAGCTGATATTGCGCTTGTAGCTGCTTCAGCTCGTCCATCATCTGATTGATTTCATTTGTGGTATTGGTGACGCTTTGCGCAATGCTTGCATTATCAAATACAGCCACCTGCGCACGGGCGGCATCCGCTCCAATGAGAGAAAACCATACCACTGCAACCAGACTATATGCCTTCATCGTGCCCTCCCTCGCCTCAGTCTTTCGCTTCGTGGTAACGGGCCATGAAATGGTCGAGCCACTGGCTCGGATCGGCCCCGTATTCTGCCCTCAACCGTTCGGCAAAATTCGCTCGATTGGCGCGGCCGGACAGTACCGCGATGTATTCCGGCATGGAGGACAGATCGAATTCACAAATGACGCTGCCGTTTTCCCGCTTCATGAGAAACCGTTTGGGATCACCCACCATCCCTTCCCGTACAGCACGATACTCGCCCTCGGTGCAGCTTAGTCCCGTGATGTAGGCGTGCCGGTCAGCCGTGGGAGACGGGTAGAGAATCTTTGTCATGCACTGCGCAACGAGCGACGAACCCAGCTTTGATTCCAGAACGTGCTCCGGCTGTTGTGTCGCCAAAATCAGCATCCCGTTGTTTTTACGAACGGTCAGCAGGAACTTGTCGATTACAGCGGCAAATTTCGGGTCCAAAAGATAGGCCCTAAATTCATCGCAGCTCATAAGAAAACGTCGGCCGTCAACCACCTTCTCGATCCGATAGAGCAGATACGCAGCCGTCGGGGCGCATATTTCGTCATGATCGAGAAAAGCCGTCAGATCAAAGCCTGTTATGGCGCTCGACAGATCCACTTCATCGGTTTCGCCGTCGAACAGCCATCCCAATGCGCCGCCTCTGCACCAGCGTTCCAACCTGGCACCAGCTCCCTCTTCTGGCCCGTGCATCAAGAACTGGCGCAATCCAGCAAGTGAGCGCATTTCGACGGGATAGGACATCTGCCGTTCGATCCCCCGTTGCAGTCGCTTTGCATCTTCTGACGAGACCGTGCCCTTGCCGTCACTCTCAATCAGCCCGGTGAGCCACTGCCGCAGAAACTCCCGATCCTCGGGCGTGTTCGTCAGGCCACGCAACGGCGCAAGGCCGCAGGAAACACCACGCTTGAGAACAAGATACGTGCCACCAGTAGCAAGGACCAGAAGCTGCCCTCCCCGATCCTTGTCGAAGAATACGACGGCACCGTTCACCTCAGAGAGCGCCTGTTCCATCATCGCCATAATGAATGTCAGCAGGGTCGTCTTGCCCGAGCCGATCGGGCCAAAGATCGCCGTCATGCCCACATCCTTGACGTGAGGCACATAATCGTAAGACGTCGCACCATCCGTCCGAAAACGGGCGATTGCCGTGCCCCAATGGCCTTCGCGTGCTCCTGCCGGAAAATTGTCAAAGGTCGAAAAGCAGGCAAAATTATTGCTGTTGATAGCGCCGGGACGGGTGCGGTACTCCCAATTTCCGGGCAACTGTGACCAGAAGGCGGCCTCTAGGCCGATACCTTCCTGTACGACTACTGCACCGGCATCGGTCAGCCGTGCCCGCGCACGAGCAGCATTATCGCCTAGCTGCGCAAGGGTATCAGCATAAACTGCCAATGAAAGATGATGCGATCCGAAGACAAATTCGTTCGATATGAGCTTATCTACGGCATCCGTGAGCTGGTCGATCTGGCTGGTCGCCTTGTCACCTGCGCTTACCATCTGATTACCCTTCAGCGTCAGCTTTTCATCAGCCTGTGAGCGTGTCAGAAAGCCAAAGGACTGACTTACCACGAGGGGAAAACCCACACTGAGCAGGGCATTCAACATTCCGGGCCTGGTCTTGGCCGGATATTCACGGAACGAAAAAATGCCACCGACATAGCTCCGATCCAGAGAACGAACTTCGAAGCCACGTTTGCCGCAGATTACCCGATCCGTGTAAATGGACGCTCCAAGATGTCCCGATACAACCGGGACAGGCATCCAGCGTGCAGAGATGATGAGACGCAACGCCTCGCCGATTTCAGTGAAGACGACATCATCATGCTCACGCAGCCCCAGGCGCCGCACGCTATAATTGTCGAGAGCAGACGAAACGATCTGCCAGACATCTTCAAGCTGCCTGACTGTCGCGTCACTGGCCTCTGTCGCCTCGCCTTTACCCACCCGAAAGAGCTTGCTGCCCATCTTGCCGAGTGCATTCCGGGGAGTCACCACAACAGAGAGAAAATAGTCGTTTCTAAACAAACGATCTTTTAGAACTCTTCTATTGTAATCTTCATGAAGTCTCGACGCAAAATCTGACCTAAAATGCGTCTTTGGCAATACCGGCACATCCGAATGCCGTACCATGTGAGTCGTAATTGTTACGTTATCATCGGAGATATTCCGAAGGACAGTATTCATATTGCGCTTGCGGCCATTACGGACGACAGTATCTTCCAGCTCGAAGGGAACGCCTTTGACGTAGCCCATTGCCATAACTGATCCATCACGAAGCAGAATGACATTTTCCGTAATGTGCCCAACATACGGAAGATAAATCTCACCTGAGCGTTCGCCATAACCGGGATTGCCAAACATCACACGATGCCCCTCCCCCGTTTATGAACCTTCAGCGGATTTGGGCTGACAGATGCCCCGCCCCACAAGGAACTATCCAAAGAACGTCCGGCCGTCTTCAAAAACAAAACTACCACGCCAACCGCATTATAGTCTCTCGCGACAAGTATTCGCGATCCGAACCAAAGCGGAACCATTACTGCTTCATATAGTGGGTTTTGAAGAAGGACCATTATGAGCCCAATCATCGTCAGCAATAGTGCAGCTACCGGCAGAGGGACCCCTGCCAATAGCGCCGGACGGGTTGCTGCAAGAAAGAGGGTGTCTTCTTCCAATTTTTCCATGAGTCACCCGGTAACCATGGACCCGAGATAGGCCGCGCCAAACATTAAGAGGATACCGCCAACCATTCCGGCGAATATACCCAACGAAAGACGGCCGAATGCCAGCATCAATCCGGCAGCCGCGAGTACGACGACAGCAATGCTCTTGCCGAAATCACCCAAGATGAATGTGCAGATATTGTTAATCATCTGTGTGGGCGTTGAACCACCAGAAACAGTCTGTGCATAGGCCACTGCCGGAAGAACAGATAGAAAAACCACCCATGCAACCAGACCCGCCTTCAAGCGTGGACTACGAACTGCAACGTAATGACTGGACGACAGCATATCTTATTCCTTGCTCAGTTGAGGAAAAACGGCCGAACCATCCCTAGCCTGGACAAACAACACCGCATCTGAAGCCCGAGGATCATTTCCTTTTTTCTTGGTGTCAGACGCTGTGCTGTATTCGAAGCTGCCCCACACGTCCCACACCGGGGGGGCGTTTGGATCGGTAGGAACAGCAACCTGTTGCGGCTGGAGAGCGGCCGGCACGCCGCTCTGACCCATGCCTACATCGAGCGCAGGAACAACCTTGCGGGCAGATGCTTCCACCTTGCCCACATAGCCATTCGTAAAGCCGCGCTGTGCATCTCCGGTATTGTATCGGGAAATTGTTACACGAAGCGCCTTCTGCTGCGCCTCGTGGCTCTCACCGCCAACATGTAAGCATCCGGCGGGAGACGCGGGCGTATTCAGGCGGCGATGGTATTGTGGACC
>NZ_JBDNXK010000084.1:0-12651 GCF_047721705.1 Acetobacter sp.
GTATAAAAAACTGGCAATTATATAGTCTGTAAAATGCGCTATGATATCAAAATGTCAGCTCCAGATTTGACTGGACATAAGCCCCTTGAGCAGCACCGGACCGCAAAACATTATGTCCTAAGAAGACATATTCTCCCTCAAGACTGAAGCTGACATGACGAGTTGGTCGCCAGTTGAAACTGGCCTGCGGCAGGACCCCTGTATAATGACCACGAGGACGATAGGGAAAAGCAACCGTAGACTGGGGATATATCCCATCATGCGTACTGTTACGCCACATAACAGGAGATTTCAGTTGCAGTGACGTGTTGCTTGTTGGTGTAAGCGTTACAAGTGGACCAATACTGATCAGATTCTGCATGTTGAAATAGGTACTCAGATCAAGATAGGAAGCCGAGGGTGAATAAGGCGACAGAAACCCGCCCCATGTGCTGGTCGAACTGGTCCGGTAATCACCGCCTGACACATCGTCGAACTGAAGTCCCAGAGAAGGCCGTCCCCACCAATGACTGAAACGCCATGATGCTTGGGCGTTGACAGCCCACGCATTTACTTTCCGGGAGGGACCGTTTTTTGCCTGTTGAAACGTACCCCCTTGCCACATACCGCCAACAGAAAACTCGATTGGACCAGCATTGCCCCAGATGCGGGTACCAGGTGTATCGCGATGCGTTGAACCGGTTGTATTTCCATGCATGGCAGCAAGCGAACTATCGTCCACGATGAAGCCGAGGTAGAACGTATCTGCGAAAATCTGACTCTTCTGACCAAGAAATTTGAATTCCGGAACAGCATAGGACGTATACGCCCCGAAAAGTCTGTTTCTCCATCCGACTGTGTCAGCAAAAGGCTTGAGCGGAAGCTCGTTCGTCTGTGTTAAGTCGAAGATATCAACGCGAAAGTGCTTCCAGAATGCATAGCCACGCACACCATTCCAGGAAAATGGGATTGATGGATAGACACTTCCGCCGGTGAAGTAAGCAGGAGCGTCCAGAAACTTGTAACGACCGATCATGACACCGGTTTTTGCACCAAGAATATTCCCTTTTATTTCAAGGAAAGCCTGATGTAGATCAATCTTGCTGCGCCAGCGTCCAGTATAGCCATAGTAATTGATGCCACCGGCTTCACCGCTCATCAATTCGCCATATAGACGAACATGCTCTGTCAGATGCAGGTCTGCACCAATATTGAAACGCAGGTTAGACCGATAGGAGGGCGAGCGTTTCGTCGCACCAAGACCGGCATTCTGGTCATAAAAACCGTGGTGACGAAAGTTACCGCTAAGGCTGAGGTAGATATCCCCTTCGTTATTAAGTGGGATATATTTGAGTGCATCCATCGGATCGAGATGATTGCGTTTGTCACGAAGATTCGACCAGTCTTCCGCCCACCGGGCGACGGCATAATACGCAACGGTTCCAAAACCTGCGGCTGCGCCTGAATTGGTGTTGAAGACACCCCAAGGCCCTTGATGCAGCACTGCGCCAGGCAACTGATGCAAACCCAGAGATTGTGGCTGTCCATAGAGTTCCGGACGGGACGTCAATGGTGGCAGAAGCTGGGCCCGGCTCAGTTTTGCGGGAGTGGCGGTGGAAGAATTGCCCATGGCCGCAGCAGCATCTGATGGTGCAGTTCCAGTCTTTGCATGGGTAACAGGCGCTTGCGTCGATGCCTTGGCGGTGACGTGTGATTTCCGAACAACGACATGACCTGCTGTCACCGGGCGATCTTGAACCGTAGGTACGGTTGTCTGCGCCATAGCTCTTCCTGCCCCAAGAGCACAAAGACTGCCGGCGACAAGCCAGAAAGAGGAAGCGCATACCGCACGGGGAAAAGAAAACGCGCGAGGAAGGCGATAATGCTTTTCCGCGCAACATGCGAATTCTTGACTATTCATGACAACGTCCTTGTATTTTTATTTTTTTGACAGGACGCGCCTTTCTTCTTTCATGTTCAGAAGAAAAGGCTCGCAGGTTACCTCAGGTAGGCAGCGCGAGGCGTCGAATTTTTCCGACGACAAAGAGATAAAGCAGGATAGCAGCAAGACAGTGCACAGCGACGAAGAGTAATGCTCCGTCGTAGGAAGCAGTCAGCGACACGATGTAACCAACTGCGATGGGCGTTACGATCCCGGCAACATTGCCGATGCCGTTAAAAATGCCGGCTGCCAGACCAGGAACTTCTTTTGGGGCAATGTCGGAAATGACAGCCCACCCGATCGCGGCCACACCTTTGCCGAAGAAAGCCAGGGACATGATGGCGACGATGAGCAGTGGTGACTGCACGAAATTGCAGAGGCAAAGAGTTGAAGCGAGCCCCATTCCGACAATGAATGGCGTCTTGCGCGCGAAACTCGCTGAACGACCGGAGCGAAGCAGCCTGTCAGACAGCGCTCCACCGACAATGGCGCCAAAAAGACCGCAGAGTGCTGGCACGCTGGCGGCAAAGCCGGTCTGTGTGAGTGACAACCCGCGTGCCTGATGCAGATAGGATGGAAACCAGGTCAGAAAGAAATACAGAATGACATTGATACAGTACTGCCCGCCATAGACGCCCAGTAAGGTCCGGTCCGTGAGCATGAACTGGATCTGCCTGCGGTTGAGCCTGTGTTTTGTCTGCTTGCTCTTGTCGTCGATATCGACGAGGGCGCCACCTTCACGAATATAGGCCAACTCTGCGGCGCTGACGCTCGGATGCTGGGCGGGAGGACGCATCGTCACCAGCCACAGCACGGCGAGCAGCACGCCCAGCAGTCCCATCATGGCGAAGATGTATTCCCAACCGAGCTGTTGCGTGACCCAGCCCATCAGAGGCGCAAAGAAAGCGACCGCAACATATTGCGCCGAGTTGAAGATGGATGTCGCCAGACCTCTTTCGCCGATGGGAAACCAGCTTGAAGTGATACGACTGTTGGCTGGAAAAGCTGGCGCTTCCACCAGACCAAGTCCGGCCCAGAGGAGGAACAGTACCGGAAAAGCCAGCGTCTGCGGAACATAACCGGCGCCAGAGATTGCCAACGTACACAACGACCACGCGAAGAGGCTTACGCCATACACGCGTATGGAGCCGTAGCGGTCCAGCAACCACCCTCCCGGCACCTGATTCAGCACATAGGCCCAACCGAATGCCGAGAAGATGTATCCCATGGAAACCGGGCTTAACCCGAGGTCGTGGGATATGCTCGATCGTGCAATTCCGAGAGTCGCGCGATCACCGTAATTGATTGCCGTTATGGTAAACAGGAACGCGAGAACGAAGTATCGGATCATCGTTCGCCGTTCGGAGCTTACGGTTTCTGACGGGAATGTGGCGGTTGGGGTTTCTGATGACCCTTTTATTATATTCACCCTGTGTCTCCCTTGATGCGGGATCTGGAACACGCTGGACTGCTGCTGGCGAACGAGCCACTGGAACTCCACGATCACTGCGCAAGACACAACGCTCTGGGTGTCATAAGATCAAAATCAATCTGTAAATGAATCAATTCAAAACTGATATCGCTTAGTCCGAAGGCTCCCTTTCCTTGATGAAACGAGCGATCACATTCGTCACATTGCCTAAAACCAGGCTTGGATTATCAGCCCGATAGGCCATGAACAGTTCGGCGGAAATATCCGCTCCAAAGCCAAGACTGCGGTAAACAACATTGCTTATGCCAAGACGTGAGGCCGACTGGGGTATCAGGGCCACCCCCATTCCGGCCTTCACAAGCCCAAGCAACGCATGAATCTGGGTCAGATGGTGAACAAGCTTTGGCCGAATGTCCGAACTGATCAACAACCTATGCACAAGATCGTGAAAATACCCGCCACCAAGTACGGAATACATGATGAGCTCCTGCCCATCGAGGTCCGAAGGCATGACGACTTCCAGTCTGGCCATGGGATGATCTTCCGGAATGGCGGCGAGCATGGGCTCCTTGATGATCCTACGCAATTCGATATCCGGTGCGTCAAAATGCGGCCGGATAAAACCGATATCCAATCGACTCGAAGCCAGAGCCGAAAGCTGATCACGCGTAATCATTTCTTCAAGAATGAGATCGACGTCGGGGTAATGACTACGCAGCGCTGAAATCAGACGCGGCAGAAAATCGTAACTGCACCCCGGCGTAAATCCGATCGCGATCTGGCCCAGCGTTCCACGTCCTGCCCGGCGCGCGGCGAGCGTCGCATCTTCAGCATTTTGCAGCAGGCGTCGTCCTTCCGCCAGAAAAACGGCCCCAGCCTGCGTCAGACGCACGACACGGCTGGTACGCTCCAGCAGTTCGACACCCAGCACATGTTCGAGAAGCTGGATCTGCCGACTCAACGGCGGTTGCGTCATGTTCAGGCGGGTGGCCGCCCGCCCAAAGTGGAGTTCTTCCGCGACGGCGACGAAACAGCGGACCTGAGTGAGCTGAAGCATCAATATCAATCCTGTCTCAAACCATACCGTATCTAATCTGGACAGCCTGAGTCTGTCGCGTCCTAACTGAGGTGACAAACACCCGTCACGCGACAAGCACACGTATCGGGATGGACGAGGGAGAATAATATATGACTGAAGACGCCGCAGAGCGCGCCTCGACCGCTGGCCCAGAAAACACCGCCAAAACCAGACTACGGAGTGAGCGCTGGTTTGGTCCGGCCGATCTGCGCAGTTTCGGGCATCGTTCACGTGCGATGCAGATGGGTTATGATCCGAAAGACTGGGAAGGCAAGCCGGTCATTGCCATCCTCAATACCTGGTCAGATATCAATCCCTGTCATATGCACTTCAAGCAGCGGGTAGAGGATGTGAAGCGGGGCGTGCTTGAAGCGGGAGGCTTCCCGATGGAGTTTCCCTCGATCTCGCTTTCTGAAAACTTTATGAAACCTACAACAATGTTGTACCGCAACATGCTCGCCATGGAGGCTGAGGAACTGCTTCGCGCCTATCCGGCGGACGGTGCAGTGCTGATGGGCGGCTGCGACAAGACCACTCCGGGACTGCTGCTTGGCGCGATCAGCATGAACATTCCGGCAATCTTTGTGCCAGCTGGCCCCATGTTGCGCGGCAACTGGCATGGAAAAACGCTGGGATCAGGGGCGGATTCATGGAAATATTGGGATGAGCTGCGCGCCGGAAAAATTACTCAGGAAGACTGGCGAGGTGTTGAGGAAGGGATCGCCCGTAGCGCCGGAACCTGCATGACCATGGGCACAGCCAGCACCATGACAGCCATCGCCGAAGCGATCGGTCTGTCATTACCTGGCGCCAGTTCCATTCCCGCCGTTGATTCCAATCATATCCGCATGGCGAAAAGTTCCGGACGACGGATAGTGGATATGGTGCGTGAGGATCTGAAACCTTCAAAAATAACAACTCGGGCCTCATTCCTGAACGCCATCGCCGTTGCCATGGCCATGGGCTGCTCGACCAATGCGATCATCCACGTCATCGCCATGGCACGACGGGCTGGAGTCAATATCGGTCTTGACGATTTCGATCGTCTCAGTCGCGAAGTGCCGGTCATCGCCAATGTGCGCCCCACAGGCACGACCTATCTGATGGAAGACTTCTATTACGCGGGTGGTATTGCGGCCCTGATGAAGCGTATTTCGAGCTTTCTTGACCTGTCCTGCCGCACGGTTACCGGTCAAACCGTTGGCGAAAACATTGAGAAAGCTGAAGTCTATAACGACGATATCATTCGCCCATTGGATAATCCCGTCTTTACCGGCGAGGCTGGAGGGGCTTTGACCGTCCTGCGCGGCAATATTGCGCCAGATGGATGTGTTATGAAACCCGCCTGCTGTGACAGGAAATTCCACAAGCATAGTGGAACAGCACTTGTCTTTGACGACTATCCTTCGATGAAGAAAGCTATTGAAGACGAGGATCTGGACGTAACCGAAAACCATGTTCTCGTTCTGCGCAATGCAGGACCATTGGGAGGTCCCGGCATGCCAGAATGGGGAATGTTGCCGATTCCAAAGAAACTTATCAAACAGGGGGTGCGTGACATGCTGCGTCTTTCCGACGCACGGATGAGCGGCACCAGCTATGGTGCATGCGTTCTTCATGTTGCGCCAGAAGCTTATGTCGGCGGTCCGCTGGCACTTCTGAAAACGGGCGACATCATCTCTGTGGATGTGGAAGCCCGTTCGATTTCTATGGAAGTCTCCGAGGAAGAGCTGGCACGGCGTCGAGCCGAATGGAAAGCGCCCCCACCGCGTTATGAACGGGGCTATGGCTGGATGGCGGCACATCATATCATGCAGGCCGACAAGGGATGCGACTTTGACTTCCTGCAAACCGATTTCGGCGAGCCGGTCTCAGAACCCGTGATCTACTGAACCCGGACACAGTTCTGACAGGCACCGATGGAGGCTGGACGATGAGTATTATCCCCAGAAACCCTATGCGCCGCATCTGGGCGGAAGGGCGGGCCGTGCTGAATGGCTGGCTTTCCATATCCAGTCCGTTTTCGGCCGAGATCATGGCCTCCGCAGGCTATGATTCCGTGACCATCGACATTCAGCATGGAGCCGTCGATTATACCGGCATGCTCCCCATGCTTCAGGCAGTGCGTGCCTCCGGTGTGGCGACTATGGCGCGGGCAAGCTGGCTGGATCCAGGCTCAATCATGAAAATCCTCGACGCTGGGGCGTGGGGCATTATCTGCCCCATGATCAATACGCGCGCAGAAGCAGAACGGCTGGTCTCCTATGTGCGGTATCCGCCAAATGGCACGCGCAGCTTTGGACCGACACGCGCGAACTTCGCCCTTGGCAGCGACTATGCCGCCTTTGCCGATGATGAAGTCGTGTGCTTCGCGATGATCGAGACAGCACAGGCCATGGCCAACCTTGATGAGATTGTCAGAACGCCGGGACTGGATGGCGTTTACGTGGGGCCGGCCGATCTTACGCTGGGCCTGAGCGGACGCCGGTATCGGACCGGGTTCGATCGGGAAGAACCGGAGATGGTCGAAGCGATCCAGCGTGTCATTGCTGCGGCCCATGGCGCCGGCATTCGCATGGGGCTGCATAACGGCACGGCATCCTATGCCGCAAAGGGCATTTCCTGGGGTGTCGATCTGGTCACGGTGTCCAATGATGTCCGTCTACTTGCTCAGGCAGCACAGAATTCCGTTGCCGAATTCCGCAAAGATGTAGGCGCTCCCTCCATCGTGACGAGAACGGATACGGCTTCAGGGTATTGATCGCGGAACTGTCCGATTTGGGATAGGAAGAACATCCACAGACGACTACGCCGCTGGCACAAAGGCGGTGTGGTGGAGTGGGTTTTCCGGGTCAGTCTATTGTTTATCACAACGAACGGATAACAATCGACATTATCATTGTTCATGCACATCAAAATAGCATAGATGCTTGTAAAGGGAGGAGGCGTCTCAGTGTCTTTGACCGAATTTTCACCACCCTGAGCGAAAAAGCAGGCAGATCAAACCATCTGATGATTGATGCGACACACCTCAAAGCGCAAAGAACGGTAGCATTTTTGCTCAAAAGAGGTTTTTTCCTCTGTCATGTCGGGCGCACAAAAGACGGCCTAAACTCGAAACTGCATGCTGTGCGTGATGGTGAGGGACGACCGGTCCGACTTTATCTGACTGTAGAACAGGTCGGCGTCTTCATTGCAAACGCTACGTATGTAGCCGACGGTATCGTAAAGCCGATCATGCCGGGAAAGCTCCACAATAGTCACTTGGCAGGTAAGGCCACAAAACCATCACCAGCCAGGTGGAAAGACCAGCATCGCTACGGTACACGCTTCATCGGATGATAAACGCCAGGATATCGGCGTTGATGATGTCTGCATGTGTCGTGTGCATGCCATGCGGATAACCGGGATAGATCTTCAGCGTGCTGTCCTGAAGCAGCTTGTCCTGAAGGATCGCAGCGTTCTTGTAGGGCACGACTTGATCGTCATCACCCTGCAGCACAAGCACCGGCACCGTGATGGCCCTCAGGTCTTCTGTCTGGTCGGTTTCGGAGAAGGCTTTGATCCCTTCATACTGGGCCTTTGCACTTCCCATCATGCCCTGACGCCACCAGTTACGGATCGTCCCTTCTGAAACTTCTGCACCAGAGCGATTGAAGCCGTAGAACGGACCCGTGGGCACATCCAGAAAGAACTGCGCGCGATTGGCGGCCAATCCGGCACGCAGTCCGTCCAGAACTTCGATCGGTGCGCCATCAGGACTGCGATCCGTCTGGACCATCAAAGGCGGCACCGAACTGATGAGCACGGCTTTGGCGACACGTCCCTGCGGCTGACCATATTTCGCGACATAGCGGGCGACCTGTCCTCCACCGGTCGAATGCCCGACATGGATGGCGTTTTTCAGGTCGAGATGTTTGACAACAGCCGATGCGTCAGCTGCGTAATGATTCATGTCGTGCCCGTCGCTTACCTGCGCCGAACGTCCATGACCACGACGGTCATGCGCGATCACGCGAAACCCCTTGCTCAGGAAGAACAGCATCTGCGCGTCCCAATCATCGGCGCTGAGCGGCCATCCATGATGGAAGACGATCGGCTGGGCATCCTTCGGCCCCCAGTCCTTGTAGAAAATTTCCGTGCCGTCGGACGTTGTTACGAATGGCATGATACGTCTCCTGAACAATTCAGAACTTGATATTGTTCAGACGCTAACGTTGAACATAAGTTCAACGTCAAGATGAATTTGGAATGGGAAACCGGACATGAGGATTGGGGAACTGGCCCAGAAAAGTGGTTTTACGACCTCCAAAATCCGGTTCTATGAGCGCATTGGACTGCTCAAAGCGGTTGACCGTCGGTCCAACGGATACCGAACCTATTCATCTCAGGCCGTGACCATTCTGGGTCTTATCACAACGGCGCAGAGAGCCGGGTTTACCCTAGACGAAATCCGCGCCCTGCTGCCCTCTGATCTGACGCATTGGGATCATGCAGCTCTGACAGGTGCTCTGACGCGTAAGGTTGCGGATATTGAGGCACTTCAGGCTCGTCTGACCCAGAGTAAAGTTCATCTGCTGCGTCTGATTGAAGATATTGAGGCACGGCCTGAAGATATGGACTGCGCGGCCAATGCCCATCGCATTCTGACAAACGTGCTTGGCAAGTCTACTGAAGATCTCGACATGACGTCTGACGGTGTGCGTCTTCTGGATAAAGCGGATCGTCGTCAGTCGATAAGCCCGGATCTCAGAAAAAAAGCGGCATCCCGTTAAATCGCGTTCAAAAGAGAGAGAACTTTTCTCGCGGTTGCCCGGGCGGATAGCGGGTTCTGCCCCGTCACGAGCCTTCCATCCGCCACGACATGGGACATGAAGGGCAAAAGGGCCTTTTCGTAAATTGCACCCCGCGCTTTCATCCGTGCCTCAGCATTGTAAGGAATCTCGCGTGCGACACCTGCCAGTTTCTCCTCAGTCCACGAAAACCCGGTCACTTTCCGGCCTGAGACCAGAAGAGAGCCGTCTGCAAGCCGGGTGTTCAGGAGCCCGCAGTAACCGTGACAGACAGCGGAGACGACGCCGCCCTTTTCCCACAGCGCACGGGTAATGGCCTGCAGACCTACACTGTCCGGAAAATCCCACATCACACCATGACCGCCAGTAAAGTAGATTGCATCGTAATCGTCCGGATTGATGTCTGCGGGGCAATCAGTTGAAGACAGCAGGCCCATTTTTGCCGGATCCGACAGCCAGGCTCTGGCAGAGGCATCGCGCATTGGCCATTTCAATGCTCGCGGATCAAGCGGAACCTTGCCGCCTTTTGGGCTGACAATGCGTTGTTCATAACCGCTGGCGGCAAATATATCCCAGGCGTGCGTCAGTTCCGACAGCCACAATCCGGTCTGATGAGCCGAATTGGCAAAATGAGAAATGTTAGTGGCAACGTGCAGGATATGACGATTCATGACAGGCCCCTTTCAGTGCGGCAGGGTACGCCGACACCCTAGCTCTAACGTTCGAGCCTGATTAAAGGTCAATATGCCCTTTGACATTAAATCTGACTTCAACGTTAGCCTGCGTATCCCGCATCTACGAGACAACGCGGAGGGTGAAACGCATGCAAACGATTCTGGGCGCGAATGGTCAGATCGCCACCGAACTGACGCGGACATTACATCAGCATCATACAGGGGAGTTGCAGCTCGTGAGCCGCAATCCTCGTAAGGTCAACGAAGACGATACTCTCATGGCGGCGGACCTGCTTGATGCAGGGCAGACGACACAGGCAGTGAAAGGCAGCCGGATCGTCTACTTCACGGCTGGCCTGCCCCCTGACAGCAAACTCTGGGAAGAGCAGTTTCCCGTCATGCTCAGGAATGCATTACAGGCGTGCAGGATGGCGGGCGCAAGCTTTGCCTATTTCGACAATACCTACATGTATCCGCAGAACAGCCAGATCCAGACGGAGGAAACGCGTTTTGCCCCGGTTGGCCGGAAAGGGCGGGTGCGTGCCACAATGGCCTCGATGGTGCTGGAGGAGATGGCACGCGGGGACATTCCCGTGCTCATCGCCCGCGCACCGGAATTCTACGGTCCGGGAAAAACGCAAAGCTTCACCAACACCCTTATCATTGACAGACTCAAGGCGGGTAAAAGACCGCTGGTTCCGGTCCGTGACGACACACGCCGAACCCTTATCTGGACGCCTGATGCGAGCCGCGCGCTGGCAAAGCTGGGCAATACACCGAGTGCTTTCGGACAAACCTGGCATCTGCCATGCTGTGACGATCGGCCGACCTATAAGACATTTGTCACCATGGCGAGCAGGATTTTCGATCAATCCCCCGGTTATTCGGTCATCGGTAAATGGCCACTGATCATCGCAGGTATTTTTTCAAAAAAGGTGCGGGAGATCAGGGAATTGCTGCCCCGTTATGAGCAGGACAATCTCTTCGACTCAAGCAAATTCAAACGCCATTTCCCTGAGTTTTCCGTGACGACCTATGAAGAGGGTCTGGAACTGATCCTGAAAGAATAGAGGGACGGATACCGTCTTCATGCCAGATATCTGGCAATCAGAAAGGGATTTCTCTAACGGGCCGTGCAACCGCATAGCTTTCAGGCTGAGACGCGATTCATGAAATCCTGTAAAAAGGGAAAAACACGTTCAGGCATGTCTTCAAGTAACGTGTGCTTGGCAAAGGGTAGGTTAAACAACTTGCACCTTTGACCTGCTCAGTAAGCTCAAACGCCTGTTGCCGCGATACCAGCATGTCGTCGTCACCATGCACGACGAGCAGAGGGCACTGGATGTTTTTTACAGACGCGTCAGGATAGGCATTTGCGTCGCAACCGAGCCACATATGCGTCGCGGCCGTAAATAACTTTCTGAAATCTGGTTGAGGATTTTCCGCGTTATAGACCGATATTTGATCCCCAAACATCTCATGCCATTTTTCAAGAGTAATTGTCTGATAAATCTGCCGGGCCGGATCATTTTCCGGCAGCACCCAATGCGCGCCGACCGCTATGACGAATTCGAGATGTATGGCGCGCGATGCAGCCAGACGCAGGGCGACAATGCCGCCATCACTGTGTCCGATGATACCGAATTTTTGCAGTCCCATCGTGGTGAGGGCTACGGTAAAATCATCCTGAAGCTGTCGATATGTCATGGGAACCGTCCCGATACTAGAGCGACCATGCCCGCGCGTATCAATAGCAATTAGTCTATAATCTTCTGCCAGATACTTTGCGATCGGGATGAAATCGAGCCGGCTTTGCAAACCGCCATGCAGTAGTACAATAACTCTTCCTTGCGGGTTCCCGGCTTCAGAGACGAACAACTTTGTATCGCCAACTGATACAAATTTCCCTGAATCAAACATTCGATGGCTTTCATAAAGTTGGGCGCTCTGGAGCGTGCAGCGAGATTATCACCGGTAAAGCTACGTCCTGAAGATTTCATGCCGCTCACGCCAAAGGAAGATTTCAACATTGCTCGATATACAGTTTAGATAAATAAAAACGTCTGCTATTTTAGGTTCGAACGCAGATAGCAGACGCTCTGCTCTCCTCCGCTGATCTACCTGTCCGCTCAGTGATGTAAGAGCAGACAGAGGGCAGTCGCCCTCATCTCGCCTTAGAATGTGTCGTGATGCACCATACAAACCGGACGTTATTCCAGCTAAAATGCCTTAACTAGTATAGCGCATGGCATCCACGAACAATCTGAACGCCGCTCATGCGTTCTGCCGGTTCGGATAATAGAGATGATAACCCGGAAGATCTGAGGTGGACTTCCCGAGAATGTGGACCAGACGCCCGGCCTCAGTCTCCAGCAGTTGATCGGGCGCGAGGTCAGCAAACGCAGGTTGATCACCCGATGATCCACAAGGCGCGCTGGAGACATCGGGGCGGGATGCGCGCCGAAATATGCGGGTATTCCCACGATCACCCTGTCTGCCGCAATCAATTTCACCAATGACTTCACCGAGGCGAAAAAATGGCCCTCATCGTTGTTTCCCACCCCGGCGGCGGCGTGAAGAAGCAGACGTCCGGGACCTACGCGACGAAGCTGGCCGAACAGGGCTTCGTCACCATCGCTTTCGACTGGTAATATCAGGGTGAAAGCGGGGGGGGCACGTCAGTTCGAAAACTCGTGTGCCAGTAAGGAAGATGTCAGCACCGTCATCAACTATCTAACAACGCTGCCATATAT
>NZ_JBDNXK010000085.1:0-12425 GCF_047721705.1 Acetobacter sp.
AGGACACCGCCCTTTCACGGCGGCAACACGGGTTCGAATCCCGTACGGGACGCCAGCTACTTTACCGCAGTTTACTGCGGGTCTTGGCTGATTACAGGCACTTTCCTGATTTCCAATTAGTTGGACTTTGAGCCAATCCTGAGCCAAACGGGTTTCCGTCACTCAGGGATGGCTCAGTGATATCAGGGATTCTCATGAGCGAATCACAAAAGACGAATATCGACCCCACTACGGGCAAAGCGCTGCCAAAAGGCGTCTGGTATCGTGGCCCCAGCCAGTACCAAGCCCGGAAGATGGTGGACGGCAAACGTATCCGCAAAACATTTGCCTCAGCCGCTTTGGCTCGACGTTGGCTCAATGAAAAACGGGCCGAGATCGATCTGGGCCAGTTTCGTGATACCTCCGCCATCGACCGCATCCCGATCCGTCAGTTGATCGAACGCTATCGGGATGAGTGCATGGCCCACAGGGAGAATGACCGCATCGGTCATATCCCTGCCCTCCTTGACGATCCTGTGGCATCCTGCATGGCAGGCAAATGGAAACCTGCTGACGTACGTGGATTTCGTGACCGGATGATTGAGACGGGCTTTGCGAAAGGCACGGTCGTCAAGCGCCTCAACCTGCTCGCGAGCATCATTCGCCACGCAGTGTCCGAGTGGGATATCCACATGGACAACAATGCCTCTGCCAAGATCGTCAAACGTCCGGAAGGCGCGGATAAAAAACGCAATCGCCGCCTGGTCGGGAAAGAATACGACCTGATCCTGGAAGCCATGTCCAAGACGGAATATCCCGATGATGTCCTGATTGTGCGCTTTGCAATCGAACAGGGCACACGTCGGGGAGAAGCCATGGCTCTGCGCTGGCGTGATGTTGACATGAAGCGCAACCTGCTCAGCCTGCTGCAAACGAAGAACATGCGAACCGCCAGGGTACAGGGGCCGGAAATCCGTCCCCTCATGCCCGGTGCAAAATCGATCCTGCTGGAAAAGCTGGCGATGCGGTCATCCGTTCCTGATCCAGGGGCGCATGTATTTGATGTGGGATCAGAAGACTCATTTTCCGTTCGGTTCGGACGACAGATAAAAAAATTCGGAGTTCATGACCTGACGTTCCATGACCTCCGCCATGAAGCGACATCCCGCCTCGCAAAACTGTTTCCCAACCCGCTGGACCTCAAGCGGATCACGGGCCACCGCGACTTGGAATCATTGGATCGGTATTACCAACCTGACCTTTCCGATCTGGCGGATCGAGCCGCAAAACAGACCCGCTGAAAACGGATATGAAAGCTGTGCCTGCATGGCTTTCATATTTCGATGTCCGAAATCCCGTTCTTTGGTTTCCTTGACCGTTTAGGCGACGGTTGCGGGGCTGGACTGGTAGATATTCGTTCTCCGTAATCCGATTTTTGTGCCCCAGTGACGCCTTGCGGCTTCATTTCCCGTATAGCGGCGGATGGGTCTTTCAGCGCCATCTCCATAAGACGGCTGTCGGGAAAGTCATGAAGCCTATTTTGAAGCTGGCGAAGATCAGTCCTGAAAGCCTCATACGCCTGGACGTCGGGATGCCGTTCCCATTCCCGATGCTTCTTGCGTTCCTGCCTCTGTATGGCTTGCGCCACTTGCGTCATCGCCGCTGGCAGGCCTTCACGGATGACGGTAGCGGCATTCATATCATGAGCGTCAAAGCCCGACGCCTTCAGCGCTGCATCCAACTGCCGCCGGCGTAGAATCCGCCATGGGTTCAGGAAGCCCCACTCATCAGCCTTCCGGTATGCCGTGTATGCGCTGGTGATTTGAGACGCGCATTCCGCTGCAATCTCGTCGATGGCCCTGATCTGTGGCGCTGGTGACAGGACCGCCTGCCTCGATGCCAACAGTTCATCAATCATACGGCAGAAATCCCTGTAAAATTTCTTCTGGTCTGTCAGTTGCTGTGTGATCGCCTCCGCTTGGGCCTTTGCGCGTTTCGCCGTCGCAATTTCCGCACGCCGGAATTCCTCTGACTTGCCTTGCAGGTTCAGAGTCATGGTGGAGATGATCTGCTCACGGACCGGGTCAAGCCAATGCCCTTTTGATGGTGGGGTAACCGGGGTGGTTTTTCCCTGCCTGCCGGGCGTTTCAGCCTGATTGCGTCCCGATGATGATCGCGTCACCTTCTCGGGCAGTTGTTTCCCGGAAGATGGGCCGGACGCTTCGGGAGTGATGCCATCGGGCAACATACGCCATGCCAGTTCCGCCTTTTTCATTCCCAGTAGCCTGCCCAGGGAACCCAGCATCCGGCCTTCACCGTCCGTCAGGATGATGACGTCTGGTTTTCGTGTCCCTGGCCCAATCCGCCATCCCCGCTCCTCGATGGCGGTGCGAAAGGCTTTCCAACCATCTGACTGGGACCAGAGTGTCTGGACTTCCTGCCGGATCGCAGCCCTGTCCACACCGAGTCGTTTGCCGGTTTCCTTGGCCGTTTCGGTATAGGCATGTCCATCCAGACCGCCTTTGGCCAGACCAGCCAGACGGTCCCGGATAGTCGGGTCGGTAATGGCTTGCAGAACGGCCCGGTTGTGTCGTCCTTTCAGCAGGCGCAGGCCATTCTTCACCTCGAAAATGCGTTCGATCTTTTCCTGTCGCGCGTAACTGTGCGACATGTCCATGACGCGGCCATTCTCCGGATTCACCATCTGCACCAGAAGATGAAAATGCTGGTTCCAGCTGTCCCCATCATGGCGGCTTTTCTGATGGCGGACACACAGCTTCACATCGTCACGTGAAAAGCCAAATTCCTCGCCAATCATCGCAATGGCATCCCGAACCTGCCGTGGGTCCAGTTTTTCCTGACTGGCAAGGATGAAGTGGGCCGCCGCGTTCTTCCGGCCAAAATCACGGGCGTCATCGAACGCCATTCTTACATCCGCCCGTGATCCCCGGATCAGGTGGATGACCTCATTTTCATCGGGCTTGTCCAGAAGGTGGCGGACAATTTGGGTCATGCTGCGTGCGGTCGCCCGGATGCGCGTTGACTTGATGATCATGTCAACGGACCTTCCGGAGCACCTTTGTCACCTGGAGCGCCGTGGCCCTGACTTCATCCGTGACCTCCTGAAGCCCTGTTACCGCCTCCCCTGCGTTCACCCGTCGGGCTAACTGGTTCAGATTGTTGCCAAGCGCTGCCAACTGGTTGCGGATATCCAGCATGTCGGCATGAAGATGGGGGCCACCATTCGCCATGGCGTTAAGGGCGACAGCACGGAACCAGCGGGACATGTTCCCACCGCTGGCGGCAGCAATCCGCTCATGCTCCTGTCGCGTCAGGCGGATATGGGCGTTATATGTTTTTCGGGTGTCGGTCACTGTCATCACTCCCCATGATGACAGCCCATCATACCACCTTTCGGTGCATGATTCCGAAAACGGGAAACAGGCTGGGATTGGGATAGAGCCAGGCATCGGGAATGGAGCACATTTCGCTGCGCTCCCTGTCCTCATTCCCTGCCTGACAAGGGGGAGTGACCTCCCCCGTTGACCCCCGGATTTAATAATCAACAGAAACGCAGTTAGAAGTAATTCTATGATAGAATTTAGGAGTAACTTATTAAACCAACAAAAATTTCCAAACAGACAATGTACGTCTTCCTATCTATACATTCACAGGAAGAATCCAGAAATACAATTTCCTCATTTTCTCGGTTTCACGCCACCCTTGCGGCCCAAGCCAAAACCAACACGATAGAGATCCGGCATATCAAGACGCCCATCCTTTTTCATTTCAATCAGACCTAAGCGCTGCAAATCATCACGCAATCCATCCCAACCACGATCAATATGTTGGGCTGGCAGATTATTAACAGACATCACCGCACTTGGACCAACCGGGAACCTCTGCTCCCAAAGTATTCTAACTGCCTGATATTCTGCTGGGACATTCGTCCCTTTCAATGCAGAGAGAATATTTGGAACCCAAGGATAATCCTCAGCTATTTCCTGCACACGTATTTCAGATGCCTTTTGAATACCACGCTTGATACTCTCAAAATGCAAAGCATACTCAAACGTAGGATAACGCTCGTTAGAATCTTCCGCAGCCTGTCGGATCGCGGCGAGAAAAGAGCGAGGAGACGTTTGCCCTCGTCCGTCAGCCAAATGACCAACAGACCACGTGTAGGGTACCCCCCTCCGCTTGTCGCGCCCCATCCATGGACCGGCAAGAGCCTCGAAAGCGCGACGCTGCACCTCAGACTCAGATTTCATTTCCGAAGCAACGCCCCACACGCTATTTTGCTTTACATTCGGACAAATACCTCTAAGGCATTTTCCATACGCACCAGGGGCATTGACTAGTCTTTGCCATAATAAACCATGCAAATCATGCCGCGCCCAAGTCAACTCAGCTTTATTGGCCATAAGCTTTGACGCATCTGGAAAATTAAAAACAGTACGTTCAGCTTGGTCCTCGCGCAAAAATACTTTAGCATAAAGGTTAGGAAAAGATTTTAACCAAAGAACCGCTCGTAATAGTCCCCTTACAATTTCATCCATGCGTCGCCAATCGCTACTTGTGCGATCTAAAGCGTCAAAAAGGATAAGACCTTTTCCGTTGCGAGGTCTCTGCATCAATTTTGCAGCAGCCTCAGGATCGTCCTTCAACCAATGGACTGTGCTTGGCCAATCCTTATCGGGAATTTTTTCACCTTGTTGTTGCGCAATACAGCGAAGTATTACCGCTCGCCATAAGTCATAAGGATCGCCTTTTTTGTCTAAAAATGACGAAAATACGTCTGCATTTGGATAACGATTTATATCTTCCAAATTAGTAAAACCGGGATAAACATTTATTCCGTTCAATTCAGAAGCTGCGGAACCCAACAACGTACGCAGCGGTGGCGATTGCAACGCCGCAGTCCAGAACGATTTACCGACACCCCGACCACCTACAATAACCTGCGCATCCAACCTTAAGGCTTTTAAATGCGAACGAGGCAAATACAATATACCCGGCGCTGGTGTTTCGCCAAAATTACTTGTTTCAAGTAGCGCCGAGAGTATCGCATCACGTCTATATTGTGCATCCGTCATGGCTATCACTCCGACCCCACAACGTTACTCACACCATTAACTAATGGACCAAAAATAAAATCAATTTCTTGATATTCAATGGTAGAAAGCCGCTTGTGAAGTGAACGACGTCCAGTCCAATTACGGTGCCACTTTACCTCCCATGGATAATGAGGAGCATCTTCGTCTGCCTCATCAAAACTCCATCCCTCGACTAAATCTCCGACACGCCATTTTCCTTCACCATCGGTTTCTATACCAATTGTGTCAGATTCTGGCGGCGCAATCTCATCGTAGAGAGTGTTAACGAATAATTCATAAGCATGATCGCATAAGTCGTGGAAATAGTCAGCACCATCCCACTCAGGCACTAGTGCACCAACAACCTGTAAACGCCCGCGAATTGCTTCTGCCACCTCAGCACGTTGCCATTGCTCAAACAACATCCGATAACCATTCCAAGTTTGCTCGCCTTCCAGAGCGAACAGCAATACTAAGGTAGCACCAATATCTGTAATGCATGCAGAGGCAATATCATCAATACCGGAACGTGAATCAATCATGATCACATCAGGACAAATACTTTCTTCCAAATTTTGCAATAAACGCCCCAACCGCGTCGACCATGCCTCACGCGTCCCATCTGCCATTAACTTCGGCATCCAGACCCGGCCTAATTTAGCGACATATTCGCCAGGATTAGCACCATGGGCAGGCACAACATAGATTTCCCCATCATGAGATAGTGCACTAGTGGCAACCATGTTGTTAAAAATCTCTGTAGTATTCTCCACCAGATCTTCGACTAACCAATCAGTAATACCAAATGTCGGTTGTCGGTCGGCAGGCAACAAAGCTGTAGAAAGGCCGGGGGACTCTAGATCCAAGTCAAGAACTAAGACCCGTTTACCTTCTTCCGCTAGTTTCCATGCGGTGGCTGCCAACGCCGCCGATCGACCTACACCCCCTTTAATGGAAAAGAAAACAATGCGTGGTACACCTTGAGTTTCCGGTTCAATACGTGCCCAATTGGCTTCAGTCGCCAATCGATCAACCACCCATACATCCTTGAACTCACTTAATATATAAGCGGCACCTCCGCGGCACGCAAAATCACGACGCGCCTCATAGAGAATGGCAACCTCAGGAGGATAAGCATGCGGCCCAAGTCGAGACGATAAATCGCGCGCCACTGTCATAATGCCTGCCCGTAGCGTTTCGTCGCATTCTACAGCTTCAGGCACAATCAATCTTACTCTACTATTGAGATCACGATTTATCACGAGCCATTCAAGTTGCTCGATTAGATTGCGATGTAGACCAAGGATAGTGATTGTCTCGGGCAAGATTTGATCGAAGATCATCCTAGAATACCCTCGCGTCGCGCTTCTTTAAGCAAATCACAAACAGCTTGTGCCCCTCGTTGGTGCGGCAGCACATATGATCGATTGAAATTGCGCTGAGCGGCATAGCGGTCCGAGACATCCCAGTCTGCAAAAGGATTCTGCGCCGACAATGCTAAACCTATTGCCGAAACATTCCCTGAGCGGTAACTTTCATAACGCAACCATACCTTATTCGCATGCACACGATCCTCGTGTTTCGTTGGGCGGTTGTGCATCTCATCGTAAGCCATGCCCAAAGCTATCATAAGTAGTTTCAACCCACATTCTGCAGCCATTCCGTACAGATGATCTGCATTAGCCCACCGTTGTGCTTGAAAGAGATGTTCAGCGTCAGACCAATGTCGCTCATGTGCATCCAAAAAGTCCGCTTGCATACACACCATCTCCTCACGCACTAAAATACTAGCCATCTTCGTAGCCGAGTTGCCATCTTTAGGCATAGCATAACTTTTACCATGCCCAACGTCCACGCTCGGCATGAAGAAGCAAGCCAATGACACGTAGCCCATTCGTTATCGATCAGATCGCCACATACCGTATCTACTCCACCGCTTTACCTATTCAAGACACCAGTGAAACAAGCCATAGGCTAGCTCGACAGCCTTGTGGTCAACGCGACCTACCCCTAGAACTAAGTCACGAATGCGTTGACGTCCTATTCAAAAATGACCTTAATCAAGATTGCCAATATCGCCATTCCGCCAAGCAGCACCAATGTAGCCAACATACCGACGCCGCGACGTCTGGGCCGTGGTGCACGCTTCCGTGCAGGTTGCAGGGCAGACTGAATACCAGCTTTCTGATCCAGCCAGGCATCAAGATCAGCGATTCGGAACCTTACGTCGCGAGTCCCGTATGTGACAGAACGGGGCCCTCGGCCCATCCATTTCAAGTTACGCAACCGACCCGGACTGATGCCCAGATATTCTGCCGCCTGCACGTATGTCAGGACAGCGGGCCTCATACCTTCAGGAAGTTCGGATGCCATCACTCTGCTACAAAATTATCAACGAAATTTTTGGGCGAGGCAGCCGGAAATGTCAATGTTTCGGCCTGAGCCATTGAGCCAATTTTGAGCCAAATGGGGGGAGATACCCCGTGACAAGCGGTGACGTCCGGTTATATAAAAGTGGCGGAAGTCAGGGATTTTCTGCAAAATTTCAAGATAAGTCATAGCATTCCTTCCGCCCTTTCACGGCGGCAACACGGGTTCGAATCCCGTACGGGACGCCAGCTACTTTACCGCAGTTCCCTGCGGATCTTGGCTGATTACAGGCACTTTCCTGATTTCCAGTATGCCCGGCCTTGCGCCAGACGGGTTTCCGTCGCTCACGGATGGCCCAGTGATATCAGGGCTTCCCATGAATGAATCACGCGGAAGACACGGTCCATCCCACCATGGGCAGACCGCCGCAAGGCATCTGACGGTCTGGTTGAAAGAACGGCTGCGCGGGAAACCCTGACCCGGAAGGCGCAGGGAGGCATGTCGCCACGTCCGCGTGGCGATGTCGCCTACCCCGCACTGTCCGCCCATACCGGTGCAAACTCTTCGGCCTGACGCAGGATATTTTGCACGGCCTCACCCTGCATGTCGGGCGGATAGCCATATTTCCGCAGCAGGCGTCTGACCGCCGTGCGCATCCGTGCGCGTGCCGACGCCATGACGGTCCAGTCCACCGTGGCATTCGCCCGAATGGTCCTGACCAGAGCCGTGGCAATCGCGCGCAGGCCAGGGTCTCCCATCGCCATCCGTGCGCTTTCATTGCGCGCAAGGGCATCATAGAAAGCCATTTCTTCCGGCGTCAGGCCGAGTTCCTCGCCACGCGCCCGCGCGGCCGCCATTTCATGGGCCAGACGGATCAGTTCGTCCAGTATCTGGGCTGAGGTCAGGGCATTGGCATGATAACGGCTGACCGCCTGCTCAAGGCGGATCGAAAACGTTTCCGCTTCCGTCAGGTTTGAACGGCGGCGGCTGCGAATCTGATCTTCCAGCAGCTTGCGCAGGGCCTCGATCGCCAGGTTACGGTGCGGCATCTCCCGCACTTCCTGCAGGAAGGCATCCGAAAGGATGGAAATATCCGGACGCCCGATGCCGGCGGCTTCCATGATATCGATAATGTCCGTGGACACTACAGCCCGACTGACCAGTTGCCTGATCGCCAGTTCGCGCTCCTGCGGGCTTCTGCCGTCCGCGTCATCACCGCTCCTCTTTACCAGGACCGCACGGACCGCCTCGAAAAAACCGACTTCATCACGCAGCACGGCAGCCTGATCACTGGCGGATGCAAGTGCAAAGGCGACCGAAAGCGCCCTGACCGCATCGGGAAAGCGCCTCTGCGCGGCCTTGCGCCCTTCGTCAGTCGTCGCCTGCGCGGTCTCGTGCTGCTGCTGGCCCAGGATACGGTCCAGTGCTCCGGCCATGATCGCCAGTTTAACCCCGGGTGCGGTACCCGGGACAAGGGCGGGACGGTAATCGAAACCACCGGCCTGTTCCGGACTGAACATGGCCCGGACAATCTCGTAGCGTTCCTGCAGGGCACGAACGGCCTCGGCTTCATCAATCCCGACCTGTTGCCGGTCCCCGGCAGAGTATTCACCCAAAGCCGCTTTCAGGTTCCGGGCCAGGCCAATGTAATCCACGACCAGACCACCGGGTTTGCCCCTGAACACACGGTTCACGCGGGCAATGGCCTGCATCAGCCCATGCCCGCGCATGGGTTTGTCCACATACATCGTGTGCAGGGCAGGCGCATCAAAGCCCGTCAGCCACATGTCGCGCACGATCACCAGTTTCAGCGGGTCGGCATTGTCCTTCATGCGCCTGGCCAGCAAGTCGCGGCGGGCCCTGGCGCGCCTGCCGATATGCGGCTGGAACCCCGCGGGATCGGCGGCACAGCCGGTCATCACAACCTTTATGGCGCCGGCGTTGTCATCATCGCTGTGCCAGTCCGGACGGATACGGATGATCTCGTCATAAAGTGCCACGCAGATGGCGCGGCTCATGCCGACGATCATGCCCTTGCCATCAAGGGCCTCAAGCCGGTTTTCGAAATGCCGGACCAGATCACCGGCAACCCGCCGCAGGCGTTGTTCCGCACCGACCAGCGCTTCGAGACGCGAATATTTCCGGCTGAGCTTTTGCTCTTCACTCTCCGGCAGCCCCTCGACAATCTCCGCCAGTTCGTCGTCAAGCCCCTCCCTGACATCATCATCCAGTTCGACGCGTACCAGACGGCTTTCGTAATAGATGGGCACCGTCGCGCCATCTTCCACTGCCTGCGCGATGTCGTAAATGTCGATGTAATCACCAAAGATCGCACGGGTATTCACGTCCGCCGTCTCGATCGGCGTGCCGGTAAAGCCGATGAAGGACGCATTGGGCAGGGCATCGCGCAGGTATTTTGCAAAGCCGTAGGAGATCCTGCCCGTCTGGCTATTGAACTTCGCCTCCAGCCCGTACTGGCTGCGATGCGCCTCATCGGCCATGACCACGACGTTGCGGCGGTCCGTCAGCAGCGGCACGCCTGTCCCCTCGCCTTCGGGCTGGAACTTCTGAAGCGTGGTGAAGATCACACCGCCGGAGGCCCGCCGGAGCAGCGTTCGCAGTTCATCCCGGCTGCCCGCCTGTTCCGGTGTCTGGCGCAGGAGCGCCTGCGCCCCTGAAAAGGTTGCAAACAATTGGTCATCCAGGTCATTGCGGTCAGTCAGCACAACGATCGTCGGGTTTTCCATTGCCGGGTGGCGGGCAATGACCCCGGCATAGAACGTCATCAGCAGGCTTTTGCCCGATCCCTGCGTATGCCAGATGACACCCGCTTTCCGGTTGCCGCCCCGAGCCGTCGCCCGGACTGTCTGTGCCACGGCCTTACGGCAGGCATGGAACTGATGATAGGCGGCCAGAATCTTGATGGGGCTGCCGTCTTTTTCCGTAAACAGCACGAAATCCCGTATCAGTGCCAGCAGCCAGCGCGGGGTGAACACGCCGCGTAGCACTGTTTCCATTTCCTGATGGTTCTTGGCCACCAGTTCCTCGCCATCCACCGTGCGCCAGGGCATGAAACGCTCGCGGTCTGCCGTAAGCGAGCCGACCCGTGCCTCGGTGCCGTCGGAGATCACCAGCACTTCGTTAAAGCGGAACAGGGAGGGCATGAACGAACGGTAGGTCTGGAACTGGTTCCAGGCAGCGTCCAGCGTGGCCTGTTCGGAACTCGGGCTTTTCAGTTCGATCATGCCCACAGGCAATCCGTTGACGAACAGCACGATATCGGGCCGTCGGCTGGCCTCGTCCTTTTCCACCACGAACTGGCGCACGGCGAGGAAGTCATTGCGTTCTGGATGATCAAAATCGATCAACCGCGCCCGGTCCCCGGACTGCGTGCCGTCCTCACGCACCACGTCCACCGGCACGCCATCGACCAGATAACCATGCAGGCGGCGGTTTTCATCCACGACATCAGGCATGCCGTCGCGCTTCAGCGCCCGCAGCGCTTCATCCCGTGCGACCTGTGACAGATGCGGATTCAGGCGATCAATGGCGGCCTGAAGTCTTTTATTCAGAATGACATCCGATAACGAGTCACGCTCGGCATGGGCGCCACCGGGGGAGATATCGGACCCGGTTGTGATTGCGTATCCGCATTCGCGCAGGATGTCGCACGCCCAGTCCTCGATCTCGTTTTCGGACAGGAAACTCATAGCGCGTCTTCAACCATCTTCCCGGCGTCACGGATACGGATTTCACCCGACATCAGTCTGGGAAGAAGGAGATCGCGAAGTTCAGAAAGGTTACGGGACTCCTTATGATTTTCTTTTATTTTTCTTATATGACTGCCAATGATCAAATCAGCCTGCTTCATTACACAGGATGAGGGTATGGTAACCAGGCTTTCCGTCAGATGGTGCCGCTGGATATGGCCCATTGTTGTTGCCTTGCTTTCGGCAATGGCCTGGAAATCCGGCATGTAGTGCTGGATCCATTCAAAAACAAACCAGTCTGGAAAACGCCCTGATGTGACCTTGAACAGATGTTGATTCAAGGCGCCCCTTTCGCCATTCCAAAATTTACAGAGCAGGCTGCCTGACCAGGAAAACAGGATGTCTCCTTCCTCTACAACATATTCACAAGGAATCCCGACGGAAACCCGATCCGCCGAATGGGTACTTTCAGAGCGCAGTTGCGCGATTTTGATGGCGGGAAGGAACGCGCCTTCCCCGGCCGGGTATTTCTGGAGAGCGAGGCCATTCAGGAACGAGGCCACATTATCCACTGGTTCGACCGTCCACCCCTCCGGCTTTTCCTCATCATCCAGCCGGTCAGGAAAAAGCTTCCAGATTTCGGGAGCGAGATAGGCGGCCTGCCCGGCCATCTTCGCCCGTGTCGGACCAAACCCGACAAACCAGTCTTGAAATAATGCCCGTGCCATGGCTTCAAGGGTTTCGTTTGTCCGACAGTTGAGATCGATTTTATTGTCCAGAATATCGAGTATCGAGGCAATACGCCCCTGATCTTCGAGGGATGGGCAGTCAAACTGAAAAGAAAGAATGCGGGAAGGTGACGTATGCTTTACTGTCGATCCTGTATAACTTGCCAGAATTTCATCTCTGTAGGCAGGTGTCCGCATCAACCAGTAAATAAATCTAAGGTTGATGTTCCCCTTCGGAACAATTTTCCCAATGCGCTGGTTATGAAGGAACGTATTGGCGGACGCCGGCACCGAGGCTGAATAGCCGAGGGTATCCGCGTCTTTACTCAGATCTGTCATTGTAACAATAATATCGCCTTCTGACAGACAATATTCATCCGGCACGGGACCGTTATAATATTTGGCCTTGCCTGATCTAAACCCTCCGCCAATGGCGAAATTTCCCGGTGTTGCAAGTATGAACCCGGTAGGCGAATCAGAAAAAAATTCACCCCTGAACGCAAATCCGTGCCTGATGTCAATAACGTCAGCAAGCTTCATAT
>NZ_JBDNXK010000086.1:0-12108 GCF_047721705.1 Acetobacter sp.
GACTTAAGGAAACTAGGCCATTTCTTTCTGAGGCGGCCGATAGAGAGCTTCCTGTTTTAGGGGACGCGTTCAAATGGATTTCCTTTATTCTTACTCCTGTTGAAGCAACTTCTAGCTACGCCCCTTTATTTGAAAGAATGGGAGGAGATGAAGCGTTTCGTGCTTTTCTAGAAGGCTTCATGACACGATGCGATGTTGGCATAAGCAGTTTAAGGGCAAAATCTTCCAAAGTAGATCCCTCCGTATTAATAAAAATGCCGGAATCTCTAAAAAATCAGATCGATTTGCTCGAGAAAAATGAAATACTAGGGATTGAAAGTGATGACGGCGTATCTATGGTTTTCGCAAAAAACGAAGACGATGATATTGTTGTAAAAAATATTGAAGCGATACGTAATGATTCAGATGGAAAAGAAATCGAATTTTCATTCGACGAAGAATCATCGGGAACAAGAAGACTCCTTGATCTAGCGCCTATGCTGGCTGATGAAGAAGATCAAAGAGTCTATATCGTAGACGAGTTAGATAGAAAGCTACACCCTCTTCTCAGTTACCAATTTGTTCAAGAGTTTTTAAGTAAAAAACGGAAAAGTCAGTTAATATTAACGACACACAATACACATTTAATGGATTTGGAACTGTTACGCAGAGACGAAATTTGGTTTGTCCAGAAAAAACCTGATGGAAGTTCTGAGCTTTATTCCTTGGCTGAAATGAAAATTCGACCAGACCTAAATGTAAAGAAAGGATATATTAGCGGCAGATTTGGAGCTATTCCGTTTTTGGGGCATTTCCCATCAATGGAAGAATCGATATAGGTCGGCCAGATGTCATTGACGAGTAGAAAAAAGCGACCTCTTGATCGTTCAGTCGCAGTGCGTGATGCACAATTATTCGTCATTGCCACCGAAGGTGAAAAGACAGAGGATATATATTTTTCTGCTTTTCAATCGACGAAAATTCGAATCAAAACCATTCCGACAGTGAATGGAGCTAGTGCGCCAGATCATGTTTTCAGGCGTCTTTTAGAGTTTCGTGATCAGTATCAACTTGATGATACTGATGAGCTATGGCTTGTCATTGACCGAGATAAGTGGCCGGTAAGATCCCTTCGTCAAATAGCCTCTGATTGTCAGAGCAAAAAAATTGGCCTTGCATTAAGCAATCCGTGTTTTGAGATTTGGTTGGCTATGCATTATGAAAAATTAGAAGATTTTCCAGAGAAGCTAAAAAGTTGTGAAGCCTTTCGGATGTTAAAAAACTGTTGCAAATCATACAATAAGTCTAATTTTGATCCCAAGTTATTTATTGACAAGACCGAAAATGCGATTTCGGTGGCTAAGGAATTAGATAAAAGGCCTAGATCGCGCTGGCCAGATAAAACAGGAAGTCGCGTATATAGACTCGTTGAAAAAATCAATTCTATCCTATAAATTGCATATGATTAAGGAAATTATTTTTACATATTCTTTTCACATGGCTGATGCTGCACCCAGCGAGGCGTGCAGTCTCGGAAATACTGTTTCCATGCTCGCGTAGGGCTATAATACGAGCGTGTAACCCTGTGTTTGGCTTTCGTCCTCTATATCGTCCAGATGCTTTTGCCTGCTCAATGCCTTGTTTCTGGCGCTCTCGTCTGTCTTCGTAGTCTTCTCGCGCCATTTGCAGAGAGAGCCGCAAAAGCATTTCCTGCATGGCTTCCAGGACCACGCGTGTTACGCCTTCTGCTTCTGCAAGAACCTCAGACAGATCTATCAGTCCTGGAACGGCAAGCCTTGCCCCACGCTGCCGGATTGTCTGCACCAATCTATCAGCCTCACCCAATGGCAGGCGGCTGATTCGGTCCATTTTTTCAGCAATAACCAGCTCTCCTGGCTGAAGATCGGAGATCATTCGCATCAATTCAGGTCGATCAGGGCGTGCGCCAGATGCTTTTTCTCTGTAGACCGCAGCGACGTAACATCCTGCTGCACGGGCATCTTCAACGATCCGCTCCTGTCTTCGTAAATCCTGTTCATCAGTACTAACGCGAAGATAAATGCGAGCAATTTTGGGATGAATGATTCCACCTCTCTGTTGGTTGATATTTGCCTGGTTCATTAGGGTATACCCAATTGCGCCATGTGAGATTATATGGCTCTTTAATGAAATTCCCGTTCCATAAGAGCTACCCTCTACGGACGGACTCAAAGAAGCCTATGGTTATGGAATTCGGTGTCAACTTTCTTCTCTTCTCATGCCCTTCTCACTTGCTGGCAAGTGATAGTAAGTGCGGGCGATAACGCCTTCCTCATCCTGTTCGCTTCCTGATGCAGCCGTCTTATGATTGGCGTCTTTCTAGATACCCATCGAATTTCTTCATCTGCTCGCATCTCACGGGCCAGAGCTTGCTGGCAGTCGGTGAAGACGATCTTCCGCGCCGGAAAACGTCTGTCGCGCCTGACGTGCCGTATGGCACAGTTTATGGCCCAGAGTTCTGGGTAAGCTGGTCCAGTCAAAGTCCGCGTGACCTGGCCGATTGTCGAGATTTTCATCTCACCGTCGCGGAAATGGGCGATGATCCCCGCATAGGAGGCGCGGTCAGGGTCCGCTGATGCGTCCACGGCGATCAGGGTCGCCAATGGATCAAACAACTCCTGGAACTGAACCCCCCATTCCAGGGCAAGGCGGTAGGCATGGTCCATCTTTCACGTCCTGGGTGGAGAGGGAGAAGCAAGTTAATGCTTCTCCCTCGGACCTGTTGACCGGTCAGCCATTCCCAACGGGATAGCCGAAGGACTACCCGCGCAACGCGCAGGCCCCAGGAAAGGGGCGTCCTCTTTTACCGCAGGTTTTGCCGGTTACCCGGCGTACAGAACTCGACATCCTCATAAGATTATCTCCTTATTGCTGCATGTGCATTGATTGCTGATTGTTGGAAAACTGCCAGTTTTAAGGGGAATGCGACCAACATTCCCTTTTCCCCCGGTCGATCGTAGTACCACCCACGAGGACCAGGAACATCGTCACCGGGTGCCGCCAAGCACCCTTTGTATTGATTCTCTGTCGCATGGACCTTTCGAGACTTTGACAGGACGAGGAACCACCCTCGAAATCCCTGGCTCTCCCCAACGCTTCGGATAAACCGCGAAGGGGATTTTCACTCTACTCAGACCGCTCCCAGGCATAGGCTATCGCGTCGGAACCACCCGACGCAGCCCTTAGCCCTTCCCGCGTTATTCAGACGGATTTTAACGAGCAGTACGCGAGCATCTCACCATGACTGCTAGGCTCTTGGAGCCTTTCGACCGTGCCAGGGCACAGCCGATTTGGGGGGACCGAACATCCAAAGCGTCTCCCTTACTCGCACCATGATTTCCAATTTTACCCACCGGAACACTGTAGGCCCCGGCACTCGCACTTTCTCTCCGCGCAGCGTCCTACTGAACGCCGTTACAGGCTTGAGCTATCCGACGATCCAAGCGGCTTGCGCCCCTTGGTACCGCCTCATCCAGGTTTCCCCTCTGAGGCCCATGACGGTTTCCCGCCATGCCGTCGCCCACCTGCGCGGCACACGTTCGACAATCCCTTGCCGCCCGTGGAACGGACTGGATACCGTTTCTCCCATCTAACAGGCTCACCCCTTGCCGAAACCGGCGGGGGTGGCCGTGTCCGCGTCGCCCATCTTCATCTTGAAATGTCAAAGATCGGATTGGATCGAACGGGGGAGTTTCACCCCCGAGCGCCCGTTGCAACCGGACGAGCCCGATTAAAGGCATCCGGCTACAGCAACAGATCGGGCGGGGCTGGTTAGGCCGCACCCTGCTTGCCGATGGTTAGACGGCAGGCGTGCCCCGACTGGGGCGGCAATACGAAGTGACGTGCTGGGGTGGTGGTTTGCAGCCTGGCCCTCTCCTTTCATGGGGCCGGATTGGTGGGGTGCTGTTGGCGCAGCACCGGAAGGATGGCGAGGGTCGGTCCTGATGCTTGGCGGGCATCGAAGATCGACCACGAGGGATACGATTTCGACAACCAGAATCAGGAACCGGAACGCCGGTTCTTTCGGTGTGCCAGCGACCGGCACGCATTACGGCTTTCCATGTGAGGATCGGGTGTCGGCATCCAGCCGCCCCGCGTATGTCAATCAACGCGCATGCAGGACGTGGAGGCCCTGCCAGGGCAGGATGCCTTACCCTGATTTCGCCCATCAAGTAATTTTTTATAGGATGTTCAAGTTATGAAGTATCCGAACGGCCTGCCGTTCGGATTCCGCTTATTTTATATGAAGTATACAACCCACCTCGCAAGAGGTGGGTTTCTGCCTGAAATATCATTTCAAATCAATTAGTTATTCTAAATCGAACGCAAATGAACATATTTGAACGTAATCGAACGGATTTGAATATATTTGAACGAAAATGAACGTTTCTGAACGCATGCCGCGCCTTGGTCGCGCGCTCACTCCGGGCATTCCTCGATTCAAGTATAGATCTCTTAATGTATCGCGATACATTAAGGAGTATGGTCAAAACCTTGTATTTGTATTTTGAAACTACCTCATTTTGTTATTTATGTGTTAGCGTTCATATGCTGATTTCTCAAACTTGAAGTGTATTTGAGTGAGTATTTTATTGCCGCTTAAATATGCCGATTGAGCATAGAAAATGCGCCATGAACATGACTGAGGATATGCGCGGGAGTGCAAATAATATGACCGTAAATATGTTCAAAGGTGCTTTGGTAGTCACGATCTTTGCGCTGTGCAGCATATCCGTTGATGCAAAAGCGCAGGTCATAGTGACCGACCCAAAGACTGAAGTTATTACCGATCTGGGCTATCTTGAAGCTGCCAAGTCCTACATTCAGCAGGGTGAGCAATACACCATGCAGGGAGAGCAGTATTATGAACAGCTAGAGCAGGCAGCGCAGGAAATACAGAACGCTAAAGGTCTGGCTAACATCGCTTCATTGGGGGGTGGATCACTGGATTCCGATATTTCCCGCCTTGAGAGTGTCACGGATGACCTGAGTGATCTTTATTCACTGAACGGGTTTAGTGGTAATTTCTCTCAGGAAGCGAGAGAAGTTCTTTCCAGCACCTACAATCTGCCGGGAAGCACCAGCGCCCAGGCGAGTGCGGCCAGCCTGATGGGCCTGGCATCGGATAGCCCGACAGATGCCGGATACGATCGGGCGGCCCGTGATACCAACCAGTCCATGCGGGAGGCCGCATCTCTGGCGTCAGTGAACGAGTATCGTCAGGCATCGGCCCAGGCGATGCAGCGACAGGACGAGGCTCTGGCCGACCTGGGGGATGATGATGTGGGGGCATCCACGCAGCTCATCGCGGTCGAGCAGTCCACTGCGTTGCATCAGAACGACGCCAGCTTGCAGTTACAGCAGACCACGGCGGACATGGCTTTTCAGCAGCACATCCGGCAACTGGAAGTCGAGAACGACATTGCCGAAAAGAATCTTAAGCATCTGCAAAAGGTGCAGGCTTTTACAGCGTCGAGTGACTGATATGAGACAGGCTCTATTGTTGGCCGCAGTGGTGGCCGGGTTGGGTATGGGCGAGATCCGCGCGGCTCACGCGCAGGTCATAGATCCCGAGTGGCAGGCAACACAGGCGGCCATGAAAGCCGATGAGCAGCGGCAATGCCGGCACATGACACTGACACGCAAGTTCCAGTGCCAGGAGCAGCTACAGGAGACCTACAAGGCAAAGGGGCTTGTGCCAGGCACGATGCCCTATGTGCGTCGGCGGTTTGGTGGGGAGAGCGTCCAGGGGCTCGACCAGGAGATACGATCCATCAACCGGACTTACGGCCAGGTGCGCCGTTTGAATGGTTACGAGCATCCATTACCGGGTGAACTCACCGCAGACATGCAGCAAGGCAACGTCAGCTATCTGAGCAAGCTGATAGAGGAAAAGGGCGGTATGCCGCCGCTTCTGCCTTTCGGGAACCGATAGGGGCCGGAGAGAAGGCGAAGAATGCACCACGCCCCCAATGCTCAGACGATCTACTGTATCCCAACCCTTACCGGAGTGACGCAGTAAGCGCGGAGCAGCAATAAAAATCTTACTCCTCTGTCTCTCGTGGAATTTGGCCTTTAAATACAAGGAAAGAAGGAAAGAAGGAAAGAAGGAAAGAAGGAAAGAATACTTCACGTGAAGAAGTAAAGAATAAATACACGTCAAATATATTTTTGACACGCCTTAAAACGCTTGATAACGTTTGCTCTTGATACTCGTAAACTTTGATTGATCCAGGTGATCGCAGCGAACCGATGGGCGTGCTTCAGAAAAAACCTAACTTACCAATTCCGAATGGTACGGGCGCATGTCGTTCACTTCTTATCCGCCACGTTGACGATCTGCGCCGTTTTCGTGACGAGGAGTGGTCATACGAATCGATTCATCGGGCATTTTTGGAGTGCTACGGTGAAGTATTCGCGATGTCTTTGCAGGTTTTTCGAGAAAGAGCGAGGCGCGTTCTCAAAAAAAGAACGGAAAAAGAAGTATTTCTTCCGAGGCAGGCACAATGCGCGAGGTTGCGTGAATGATGGCGAATTATCTATTATACACAGAGCCGGAAGCCGCTTCTCGCCTTGGCATTTCTTCAATTACACTGAGGCGAGAAAGGCAGGAGGGCCGGATCGGTTATCTGAAAATCCGTTCGCGAGTGCGCTACGCCGAAGTTCATTTGATAGATTACCTCGCAAGGAATGAAAGATGTCCGAGACTGACGCCGTGTTCCGAATTGGACAATACTTCCTTGGAAAACGTCCAAACTCGGATTCATGGTGCGCGTGCTGGTATGATCCCAAAACCAGACAAACAAAGCGAGCATCTCTTGGCACAAATGTTCTTCAAGAAGCGAAAATAAAGCTCGCAGAATATGTAACAGAATACGCCAAGAGAAGAAACGAACCAACGTCAGAGACGGGTTTGGCTTCTGTTTTTATGCGATATTTCAAGCATCATAGCGAGAAAACACGGAGTGCTGGTCCAAACAGAAGGGCGCTGGAGTTGATGCTGGATAGCATGGAGCCAGGCGCTTCCGTTGCTGGGTACACCGTGGCCGAACAAAAGCGCATCGCCTCGTGCTTGCGTGGCAAGGGTTATTCTGCCGGTTATACCCGCCGAGTCATGGGTATCGCCGCTGCCGCCGTGAACTGGGCCTGGAAGAATGGCGAGATTGATCGTCAGATCCCGATTGTGCTTCCACCTGAAGGCGAGGGGCGCGAGCGCATTATGACGATTCAGGAGATGGCTCGGCTTTGGGAGACAGATATGCCGCCCCATCTTCGCATGTTTCTTGCACTTCTGATTGGAACGGCGTCACGCCCTGAGGCGCTTCTGCAACTCACTCGTGAGCAATGCGATCTGGGGCACGGAGTGATTGACCTTAACCCGCCAGGCCGTGCTCGAACGAAGAAGCGGAGACCACGTATCCCGGTGCCGGAGTTTTTGAGGTCATGGATTGAGAGCGTGGCCTCGGGTCATTTCGTGACCTACAAAGACAAGCCGATTCTCAAGATCAACGGAGCTTGGCGCGCCGCGCGTGAATCAGCAGGACTGCCGTCAGAAATCGTGCCCTACACAATTCGCCATACTATGGCGACCGAACTGATTACGCGTGGCGTACCAGAGATAGAGGTTGCCTCTCTCATGGGCCATGCCATGCCAAATCTTCGCACCACAGGACGTTATGTGCATGTGCGTCCGGACTTCCTCGCAAACGCCAGACGGGCTATTGACGAGGTCGCAAGCGCCATCGACCGGGTAGCAGCCCGATTGATGGTAAATTTCAATATGCGTGCTAACAGCGTGCTAGACTCAATTGCAAAGGATGGCACTCCGATGCATAAGTCTCAGAAAACCGTTGGTTTTCTGCCGGAACGGATGGTGGGCGCAACAGGGATTGAACCTGTGACCCCTACCATGTCAAGATAGTGCTCTACCGCTGAGCTATGCGCCCATCCGTTCGGTAAGCGGCCTTCTACAAGGAGTGCTCGAATAACGCAACCCCATATGACGGATTTAGTGTAATTCGTTCTGATGCATCACGTGATTCCGAGCTTTTGACCCATGTTGGATCAAGCATCCCCTCCTTTTCATGAAGATCATCAGCTCTCAAACGGGAGAATGCGCACATCAGAGCATTCTCAGGCTGTTACGGTGTCTCGTCCAGCAGGCGATTCCATTCCGCTGATCATCTCCTCCCCTCATTCCGGTCGGCAGTACACGCCCGAATTCATGGCGCAGGTTCGTCTGCCGCTGGATGTGCTGCGAAGTGGGGAGGATTTCCATGTGGATACGCTCATGGCATCGGCGCCCCGTTATGGGGTCACTGTGCTTTCAGCGACTTTTCCACGCGTGATGTGTGACGCCAATCGTGCTTCGCTGGATCTTGATCCGGCGATGATCATGGATGCGGAACAGCAGACACTGAGGCCCACCGTAAAGGGGCTGGCCGGGCTGGGCAGTATTCCCGGTGTCGTGTCGGGAGGGCGTCAGCTTTACGCGTCCAAACTTTCCATGGCGGAAACGACATCCCGGTTACGGCGTTACTGGCACCCCTATCACGCCACGCTACAGGCGCTGATCGACGAGAAGAAGGCAGAGCACGGATTCTGCGTGCTTCTCGATATGCATTCCATGCCGCCCGGGGTGGACGGCTCAAAAGCTGACTGTGTGATCGGCGATCGTTTTGGTGCGTCGAGTGAGCTTGAATACGTGCAGGCGCTGGCGAGGAGCCTGCTTGCGGAAAAGCTGAGTGTGGCGCGCAATCATCCGTTCGCTGGTGGTTTCATCACCAGTTTTTATGGTCGTCCTGATGAGAGTGTCAGCGCGATACAGCTGGAGCTTAACAGGGCCCTCTATGTGAGCCGCAGGGCGGGGGGATGTAACGGGATCAATCCGCGCTTCGGCGAAAAGATGGAGAAGGTTATCGCGACGTTTGCTGCCTTTGTACGCGATCGGATGCAGGCGCGTGCTTCAGAGAGTATGAACCATGATCCGGAAGGCCGTGGCGAAGTGAATGTCAGCGGCATCTGATGCGGACTGATTAAGGCGGATATCCACAGTGGGTGACGACGTAACGTAAATCTGGCAGGTGCCGCTTTGCACCTGATCCAGATGCCCGGTCATGCAGATGGCATGACGGTTTACGAGCAGATCTTTCAACGTTGGAGTGCCAGCGCCATCTGCGGTGATCGCTACCATGAAGTGACGTGTATTCAGCTTTTCAACGTCGACGATAAAAGGGTTCATCGTCACGCCCGCCACGGAAGGGCTGTTACGGACGGTCGCCTCAATCTGCTGGGCTTCCAGTGCTGAACCGGGTGTCAGGCTGTTATAGACGATGGCAACATCGACTGTTCCTTCCGGAGGAGGAACAACAAAGTGCAACGTCTGGCCCAGAATGGTGACATCCTGAGCGTCGAATGACGCGGCCCGAGCCATCGAGCTGCACCCCATTACGCACAGAACACCGCACGCTGTCAGGAATCTGGCTGTTCTGTGCACGATCGGGTTGCGCCAAACATATTCAATTCAATTACTGTGGCGATAATCCTGCAGAGCTATTGAGGAAGGTTTAAATTACCACGCAAACACACATTGTTGCGATCAAGAAACAGCCGATTCCGTCGCTTTCAGCCATGCATGGACCTGCCCTTCCGGGTCATCCGATAGAATGAAGTCGGAAACCGCCGATACGCAGTCCGCTCCAGCGGCCAGGCATTGTGGTGCCCGCGCAAGCTTGATGCCGCCAATGGCGACGAGCGGAAGATCGCCAATTCTCCTGCGCCATTCTGTCAGTTTTGCCGTTCCTTGTGGGCCGAACGCCATTTTCTTCAGGCGTGTCTCCCAGATCGGACCAAGCGCAACGTAATCCGGAGCGGTGGCAAGTGCCCGATCCAGCTCTTCAATACAGTGCGTGCTCAGGCCAAAGCGCACGTCGGCACGGCGCAGAGCATCCAGATCGGCAATGTCGAGATCTTCCTGCCCCAGATGCACCCACGGGGCCCCAAGGTCGATGGCTTCCTGCCAGAAATCATTGATGACCAGCGTGACGTCATGCTTCCGGGCAAAAGCCAGACCTTCCTCCAATTCCTCTCGCAAGGGAGTGCCAGTCTTGTCTTTGATACGAAGCTGGATAAAGCGTGCACCGGCTGCGCCGAGGCGGTCCACCCACAAGGCACGATCGACGACAGGGTAAATGCGTTGTGGGAGGCGGCAGGAAGCACTCATGCCAGTGCCGCCATACCAAGAACCGGTGTTGAGGGAACAGCCATGTCGCGAGCCTCCATCGGGTTGGCCTGATAGGCGAGAGTGCCCGCCTCGACAGCAAGTCGGAAGGCGTCGGCCATCTTTACCGGATCGCCCGCCTTGGCGACCGCCGTGTTGATCAGGACGGCGTCATATCCCATCTCCAGCGCTTGTGCCGCATGGGATGGAACGCCAATGCCCGCATCTACCACCAGAGGAACATTGGGGAAATGCGCGCGCAGGGCGCGGAGACCGAACAGATTGTTCAGGCCCTTCCCTGATCCGATGGGGGCGCCCCAAGGCATCAGAACCTCGCAACCCGCCGCAAGAAGGCGCTCCGCCACTACGAGATCTTCCGTCGTATAGGGAAAGACCTTGAACCCTTCCGAGGTCAGAATCCGGGCAGCTTCAACCAGCCCGAATACATCCGGTTGCAGCGTGTCGGACTCGCCGATCACTTCGAGCTTGATCCAGTCCGTTTCAAAGACTTCACGTGCCATCTGGGCGGTAGTGACAGCTTCCTTGGCCGTGTGACAGCCTGCCGTATTGGGGAGGACGGGCACGCCCAGTTCCCGGATGAGGGACCAAAAGGTCTGCCCCGCTTTCTGACCTGCCGCTTCGCGTCGCAGGGAAACCGTGATCACGCCGGCCTGCGCCGCTTTGACCGCGCCCGCGAGGATATCCGGCGAAGGATACTGCGCGGTGCCGAGCATCAGGGGAGAGGAAAGAGTGGTTCCGTAAAACTGCTTCATATCTTTAGCCTCCCTGCATGGGGGCAACGATCTCGACCTTCATGCCTTCGGAAATAGCAAGTTGTGAACGTCGTGAGGCAGGCACGAATTCTCCTTCCACCGCCGTGGCAATCCGGGCACCGGTCAGCCCCAGCTCATCCACCAGTGCCGCAAGCGTGCGGGCAGTCACAGTCCGGGCTTCGTCATTGACGAGAATATTCATGTCAGTCTCCCTGACCGTCTGAGGCGACAACCATTCGCCCTATCACTTGGTGCGTAAGACGCATGGGTGCAACCCGCTGGATGGATTACGATTCGCATACGATTTTCGTGACCTGTTCTCCCAGCCAAGGGGAAAGCAGATAACCGTGGCGGTACATGCCGTTGACGAAAATCGTGCGGCCCTCCTGCGTTACCAGTGGCATGTTGTCCGGATAGGACGGGCGCAGTCCGGTGCCGATATCGACAATTTCCGCCTCGGCAAAGCCGGGATGCAAGGTCCACGCCGCGTTGAGAAGTTCGCTCATCGAACGCAGGGTTATGGGCCCCGCGTTCTCGCTCTCGATCATCGTCGCACCAACCATAAAAAGGTGGTCTTCGCGCGGAACGATATAAATGGGGATACGCGGATGCAGCATTCTGACGGGCCGATGGAGTGTCACATCCGGACAACGTAGCAGCAGCATCTCTCCCCGAACGCCGCGCAACGTTGGAAGTTCTTTTTGGGCACGCAGACCTGTCGCATCGACGATCCAGTCGAAAGATTGGTCGGCAGGGATGTCGGGGTGATTGAACAGGACACGCCCACCGAATTCATTCACCAGCCTGTCGGCAAGAGCCGGTAGGGCTTTGCGGGGATCGAGATGGCCTTCCTCCGCAAAGAAAAGGGCCCGTTGGAAGCGCTGTGACAAATCTGGTTCAAGCGCTGTGATCTCATCCGGCCCGATTTCTCTGAAATGGCTCGTGCGTCTCCCGAAGTGGGCAAGCTCTGCCGTGTCGCGGGGTGGTGCGACCACAAGACTGCCGTTCGCCTGCACGGTCGGCACATTTTCGCGCCACCAGTCGAGGGAATGAATCCAGTGTTCGGTCACTTCCGGTGGCGCACCTTCGGCCTCGCAC
>NZ_JBDNXK010000087.1:0-12076 GCF_047721705.1 Acetobacter sp.
ATAATGTACACACTGTTTTCATATTTCCTTTAATTTAAACGTGTTTTCCTATTTTTCTGCAAAATACTACCCCATCACTCCAGCGATATAGTTGCAAAAAAACAACAGATTTTTATCGATCCACCCATCATTGCTGTTTCGGGATGAAATCGACTTCAAAATGCTGATTTCATTGCGATAGGATAACGGGACAGCGCGATATTCGCACATGAAGAAACAGAAAATGTTTCGTGGGCATTCTCGGGAGGGTAATCTTACAATGAAGAAGAAACTCGCTTTTACGTGTTCTCTTCTCGTTACAACGATATTTTCGTGCGATATCGTTACACTATCGGATGCTCTTGCCAGAACGGTGAAGAAGAGCGCTGCCGCCAAACCTTCCGTGACGCCCTCTGCTGCTCCCGCTGCACATCGCAAACGGGCCACTGGTCCGATGCATGCCAGCGGTGGCGGAGAAAACGTATCCGTCTCGGTTCGCCGTCGCAGTGCCCCCGCACATATTCTTGTTTCCAAAGCCGCCATCGAACGGCTGGCGCCGGGTATGAATCCCATGGCGGCTCTGAATCAGTCGCCTGGTGTCAACTTCCAGTCGGCAGATGGGCAGGGAACATCGACTTGGTCCACGCAAATTTTCATGCATGGCTTCGCCCAGTCTGAAGTCGGCATGACGCTCGATGACATGCCTCTCGGTGAAATGACGTATCGTAACTATAACGGCGTCAATCCCATTCTGGCATCAGCTCCCGAGAACGTCGCTGGCATTGATGTTTCTCAATCTGCCGGTGCTGAAGATGTTGCGTCCACCAACAATCTCGGTGGCTCACTTGCCTACCGCACAATCGACCCCTCCCATAAACTGGGCGGCTCGGTACAGCAGGGTTTTGGCAGCTACTCCAATTACCATACGTTTGTTCGGGTAGACAGCGGTGATCTGAATTCCATTGGAACACGCTTCTATGTTTCCTATGTGCGCAATGATCAGCAGAAGTGGAAAGGCTATGGTGAGCAGTTCCAGCAGCAGGTGAGCGCCAAATTCATTCAGCCGGTCGCAGAAAAAAGCTCGGTTACAGCTTATTTCAACTATTACGATCTGCATGAAAACGTTTATCAGGACATGTCCCCAGAAATTCTTCAGAAGATGGGGAACAAGATCGATTATTATTATAACGGTAAAAATAGTGGGTATCTGACCGCCATCAACGCCGCAAAGGGTATTTATCCTGCCGGTTATGAAAAACTTTCTGATCCACTTGATGCGTCCTATTATGAAGGACCGACCAACGAAACCGGATATCTGGGTTATATCAAATCTGATCTGACCCTCACTGATCGGATCAAGTGGGTTACAACCGCTTATGGCCACGGTGATTCGCAGCAGACGGGCTGGACCTCGCCCTATTATGGCTCGCCCAACGGCTCTCCTCTGAGTGAAATCGTGAAAGAACCCGGAATCCGGCGCTTCGGCATTCTCTCCCGGGTAACTTACGATATCGCCAAGAATCACATTGGTGCTGGCGTATGGTATGAGAATAACTCTTACCAGTCACCGATGTATGCTTACAGTCTGCCAAATGTTGTCAACGGGCAGGTCATGGGCTCCATCCCCAACCCGCTTGGACATTACAGCAATCCATTCGACCAGATTTTCAACCAGAACTATAACTCCAACACATTCACGGCTTTTGTGAATGATACTTATCGCCCCATCAACAATCTCGCGTTACATTTTGGCTTCAAATCCCTGCTGTCCACGCAGCGTGTTGGCGATGGTCACCTGAGTTCCGCGTATTACGGTAACAACGACACCATCACGAGCGGCGAAAGCCTGACAACCGCCAAAGCATTCCTTCCGCACATCGGCGTTGATTACCGGTTCCTGAAGCATCATGAAATCTACATTGATATTTCGGAAAATGCGCGAAACTATATGGAATCCGGCTTCAAGCTGTCCGCATCACCCTTCGCAGTGACGCAGGAAGCCTATAACGCCAGCCGCAACTCCATCCGTCCGGAAAAAGCATGGACCTACGCTATCGGGTATCGTTATTCGGATCCTCTGATGGATGCATCGGTTTACGCTTACAGAACCAATTTTTCCAATCGCCTGCAGCAGATCACGGCCGGTTCGGTCATCAACCCGATTTCAGCTGTTGAAAACGTCGGTGGTGTGACGATGAACGGCGTGGATGCCCAATATGTCATCCGCCCCATCTCTCACCTCGCGATTTCCAACAGTGTGAGCTATAACCACGCGACTTACGACAACAACATCACACAGCAGGGAACCCTCTATCACACCAAGGGTCAGCAGGTCGTCAACTATCCCCGCTTTATGTATAAGGCGAACCTTACTTATGACTGGCGTTCTCTGAGCTTCTATATTGAAGGCATTTACCTAAGCCACAGAAACTACGATTATTCGGGTCAGCTGCATGTTCCCGGATACTGGCTCTCAAATCTTGGCCTGCAGTGGCACGTCAAGAAACCTTCGGATAAGGGCGAACGTCTGGGTGGTTTCGTAAAAGGCCTTACCCTTTCCTTCAACCTCAACAACATCACGAACCAGACCTATATCGCAACCATGGGTGAGAACGGTAACCCGCTGGATTCCGCCTCCGGCTATAGCTACCAGTCAATGATCCTTGGCATGCCTCGTACCGCTTTCGGTTCCATCAGGGCCGACTTCTGATCCAGGCATCCTGCCACCAGCAACAGGGTTCCGTGTCGTGGCCACCCCCGCTACGACACGGAACCCTTTCCTGTTTTCAGGGCCGTGTCACACGCGTGCCGCATCTCCATTTTCCCGCAAAGAGATATCAGCACTTCACAGGTCAGCCTCATTCAAAAACACAACTATAAATACAGAAATATAGACAACTATATTCCTCTATTTATAGTAAAAACAGCCGATCTACCCGCGAAATTCTGAATAAAAGCAAAAATCCGTGATCCGGATCAAAGACAAGGCAAACAAATCGCGTCTAGGAGGTTATCCAGCTTAGCGATCAGGATAGCAGGATATCCCCTATGACGACCCTCGGGCGTAGAGAGTTTCTAAGAAATACAGGCACTTGCGTCGCCGGTGCCAGCGCCATTGCCCTTGGGTTCACGCCTCCCCGCGCTCATGCGCAGGAAACGCGCCAGTACAAACTCCTCCGCGCAAAAGAGACGCGCAACAACTGCACCTACTGCTCGGTCGGCTGCGGTATCCTGATGTATTCGCTGGGAGACGGCGCCAAGAACGCCAAACCCAGCATCTTCCATATCGAAGGTGACCCGGATCATCCCGTCAGCCGTGGCTCCCTCTGCCCGAAAGGCGCGGGGCTGGTGGACTTCATCCACAGCGAGAGCCGCCTGCAATATCCGACCTATCGCGCGCCGGGCAGCCGTGAATGGAAGCGGATCAGTTGGGAAGAGGCGACCAGCCGGATCGCCCGTCTCCTGAAGGACGACCGCGACAAAAACTTCATCCAGCGGAATGAAAAGGGCGAGCTGGTCAATCGCTGGCTCAGTTCAGGCATGCTGGCATCCTCTGCCGCCAGCAACGAAACCGGACTGCTGGATTTCAAATTTGCCCGCTCTCTCGGCATGCTGGGGCTGGATTGTCAGGCCCGCCTCTGCCACGCCCCGACCGTCTCGGCCCTTGGTCCAAGCTTCGGACGCGGCGCGATGACCAACAACTGGGTGGACATCAAGAACGCCAACGTCGTGCTGATCATGGGCGGCAACCCGGCGGAAGCGCACCCGGTGGGCTTTAAGTGGGTGATGGAAGCCAAGGTCCGCAACGCCGCCAAGGTGATGGTGGTCGATCCGCGCTTCAACCGCAGCGCTGCCGTGGCAGATTTCTACGCGCCAATCCGCGCCGGTTCCGATGCCGCCTTCCTGCTGGGCGTGGTGAATTACCTGCTCTCCCATGACAAGATCCAGCATGAATACGTCAAGGCCTACACCAACGCGGCCCTGATCGTGCGGGAAGACTTCCAGTTCCATGAAGGCGTTTTCAGCGGCTACGACGCAGCGAAACGTAGCTACGACATGGCCTCGTGGGATTACGAACGCGACGAGCAGGGTTTTGCGAAGAAAGACCCGACGCTCCAGAATCCGCGCTGTGTGCTGAACCTTCTGCGCGATCACGCCAGCCGCTACACGCCGGAACTCGTCTCGCAGATCACCGGCACGCCGGAAAAGGACTTCCTGCATGTGTGCGAAACGCTGGCCTCCACCAGCGTGCCCGACCGGACTGCCACCATGCTGTTCGCTCTTGGCTGGACACATCACACCAACGGCGCGCAGGTCATCCGCACCGCCGCGATCATCCAGATGCTGCTCGGCAATGTCGGTATGCCCGGCGGTGGCCTGAACGCTCTGCGTGGCCACTCCAACATTCAGGGTTACACTGATCTCGGCCTGCTCTCCACGCGCCTGCCGGGCTACATGAACCTGCCCAAGGACAGCCAGCAGACGCTGGACACCTATCTACATGCCTCGACACCCAAAGCGGACGAGCCCAACGAGGTCAATTACTGGCACAACACCCCCAAATTCTTCGTCAGTCTGATGAAAACGCTTTGGGGCGATCACGCGACTGCCGCTAACAGCTGGGGTTATGACTGGCTGCCCAAGTGGGACCGCAGCTACGACATGCTGGCCTATTTCGAACTGATGCATCAGGGCAAGGTCAACGGCTACATCGCACAGGGCTTCAACCCGCTTGCCGCAATGCCCGACAAGAACCGGATGCGCGAGGCGTTCTCCAAGCTGAAGTTCCTCGTCACGATCGACCCGCTGGATACGGAAACGTCCAACTTCTGGCAGAATGAAGGCGTCTATAACGACGTGAAGTCGGAAGAGATCCAGACCGAAGTCTTCCGCCTGCCCTCCACCTGCTTCGCTGAAGAAAACGGCTCCATCGTTAATTCGGCCCGCTGGCTCCAGTGGCATTTTTCGGGTGCGAAACCGCCCGGCGAAGCGTGGAGCGACGGGCGCATTCTCGGCACCATCTACACCAAGATGCGCGAACTGTACGCGAAGGAAGGCGGCACCTGTCCCGAGCCCGTGCTGAACATGCAGTGGAACTACCGTGACCCGGAAGAACCCACGCCGGAAGAAGTGGCGCAGGAATCCAACGGTTACGCACTGGCGGACATTCAGGACGCCTCCGGCAAGGTCGTAGTGCGGAAGGGCGAACTGCTGCCCGACTTCTCCGTGATGAAGGATGACGGCACAACGAGCAGCTATTGCTGGGTGTTCGCCGGTTCGTGGACGCAGGCCGGAAACCAGATGGCGCGGCGCGACAACACCGATACCGGCCTCGGCAACACGCCGGGCTGGGCGTGGGCATGGCCCGCCAATCGTCGCCTGCTCTACAACCGTGCGTCGATGGACCCGCAGGGCCGTCCGTGGGACCCGCGTCGCCAGATCATCGAATGGGATGGCCAGCGCTGGACCGGCGCCGATGTGCCGGACTATCCGCTGACCTCCCCGCCGGGCAGCGGCGTCGGTCCGTTCATCATGCAGAGTGAAGGCACGGCGCGCCTGTTTTCCGGGCACTCTCTGGTCGATGGTCCTTTCCCGGAACATTACGAGCCGACGGAAAGCCCCGTCACCGGTCCGGCGCTCGGCAAGACCGTGCGGCATAATCCGGTCGCCCGCGTGTTCGCCGATGAAACACCCCGTATGGGAAGCCCGGATCAGTTCCCTTATGTCGCCACGACCTATTCCATCACGGAACTGTTCCGTCACTGGACCAAGCACTCCCAGCTGAACGCCATCATGCAGCCGGAGCAGTTCGTGGAGATCGGCGACCGTCTGGCAGGCAAGCTCGGGATCGTCGCGGGCGACATGGTCCGCGTGTCTTCCAAGCGCGGCTATATCGAGGCCAAGGCCGTAGTCACCAAGCGGCTCAAGCGCCTGAACGTGCTGGGCAACGATCTCGATCAGATCGGCATTCCCTGCCACTGGGGCTTCAAGGGGGCGACACGCAAGGGCTTCCTCGCCAACACGCTGACACCGGCCATGGGCGACGCCAATTCCCAGACGCCGGAATTCAAGGCGTTCCTTGTCAATGTTGAGAAAGCCTGAGGAGCGTCACGATGAGCATGCAGTCACAGGACATCATCCGCCGCTCCGCCACCAACGACTTCACGCCCACGCCGCAGGTCCGCAGTCATGAGACGGAAGTCGCCAAACTGATCGACGTGTCTCTCTGCACGGGCTGCAAGGGCTGCCAGGTCGCCTGTTCCGAATGGAACGACCTGCGCGACGAGGTCGGGCACAATGTCGGCGTTTACGACAATCCCGCCGATCTCACGTCGGAGACATGGACCGTCATCCGCTTTGACGAGGTGGAAGACGAGAACGACAAGCTGGAATGGCTGCTGCGCAAGGAAGGCTGCATGCACTGCGAGGAGCCGGGCTGCCTGAAGGCGTGTCCCAGCCCCGGCGCCATCCTTCAGTTCGCCAACGGTATTGTCGATTTCCAGTCCGAACAGTGCATCGGCTGCGGCTACTGCGTGGCGGGCTGTCCCTTCGACATTCCCCGCATCAGCAAGACGGACAACCGCGCCTATAAATGCACCCTCTGCGCCGACAGGGTGGCTGTCGGTCAGGAACCGGCCTGCGCGAAGACATGCCCCACCGGCGCGATCGCGTTTGGTTCCAAGGCGGAAATGAAGGATCTGGCCGCCGAACGGGTGGAAGAGCTGAAAAGCCGCGGTCATGAGGGCGCGGGTCTTTACGATCCGGCAGGCGTCGGCGGCACGCACGTCATGTATGTGCTGACCCATGCCGACAAGCCGGAACTCTATCATCGCCTCCCCGCCAACCCGACAATCAGCCCGATCGTGCGGGGCTGGAAGGAATGGCTCAAGCCGGTGGGCGCACTCGGCTTCATCGCCACCGTCGCTGGCGCTTTCGCGCACTATATGGGCGTCGGCCCCAACACAACGGACGAAACGCCGCACATCGACCCGAAACCGGAACCCGAAAGGGAACCGCAAGGGGCCGATAACAGATCGTCAGAAGAAGATCGGAGGGATGTGTGATGGACACCACCAATCGCGTTCTGCGCACGAAATTTGGTGATCGCCTCCTCCACTGGACGATGGTGGCGTGCTTCTTCCTTGTCGCCATGTCCGGGCTGTCATGGTTCTTTCCCAGCCTGCACTGGCTCGGCAGCGTTCTCGGTCCGCCGCAACTGGCGCGTATCCTGCACCCATTCCTCGGCGTGGTCGTCTTCCTGCTGCTGATGTGCATGTTCGTGCGCTTCGTACATCACAACATGCCGGTGCGCACGGATGGGATCTGGTTCCGCCATGTGCTCGACGTGCTGATGAACCGCCACGGCGAGGATCTTCAGATCGGAAAATACAACGCTGGCCAGAAGATTTTGTTCTGGGGCATCATGTCGCTGATCAGCGCGCTCTTCGTCACCGGACTGGTGATCTGGCGCGCCTATTTCGCCATGTATTTCCCCATTCCTGTGATCCGGGTGGCGCTTCTCGCTCATTCGGCCGCGGCTCTGGCGCTCATTCTGCTGGTGCTGGGTCACATCTATATGGGCATCTGGGTGCGCGGCTCGATCGGTGGCATGATCACGGGCTATGTCTCCCGCGCCTGGGCACGCCAGCATCATGACCGCTGGTACGCCGAGGAAGTTCTGCCTGAAGAAACCTCCTCCACGAAACGGCATTCCTGATGCGCCGTGAATCAGATGTCGTTCCACTCGACAAACGGACGCCCGGCGTTCCCACGATCGAGCCGCTGATTTTCCCGAAGCTGGAGCGGTTATATGCGCGGCGCGCCAAAAGACTGACCGCGCTGGCCGACCAACAGGGGGAATATTTCCATTTCCTGTCCCGGCTTGTGGATGTGCAGAAACGGCTGGTGGAACACTCATTCCTGAGTGCATCAGCTGCTGCCGCACTTCATGCTCTCATCCGGCAGGGTTACGATCACCCCGGACTGGAACAGGCACTTGCGGATCTGTCTGTCTGGCAGGATGTTTATGCGGAACTGGTCAGGGAACTGGCGGCCTCGCTGCCCTCACCCGCACGAGCCACTCTGGAGACTGCATTGTGGGCTCCATCGACTCTCAGTCATCAGGCAGCCCGGCTTCTGCGAGGCGACTATAGCAATGTGGATTCAGGCTTGGCCGTCGTGCTGTGGGCGGCGCTTTCTGTCTGCTGGGCGCAAACGATGGCGCATGTCGGTCAGGAAGCAAAAGGCGGACAGGTAGCCTCGTGCCCGTGCTGTGGCGCACCGCCGGTGGGCAGCCTTGTTCTGGGCGGAGACCGCGAGGGCCTGCGCTATTTGCAGTGCAGTCTGTGCGAAACGCGCTGGCATCGGGTGCGAGGCGTCTGCATCAGTTGTGAGGCTTCCGGTCGTCTAGAGCATTATACGCTCGATGATCTGAAATCCGCGATACAGGCGGAGACATGCGGCGACTGCAAGACCTACGTAAAAGTGTTCCGTCTCGACTACGATCCCGAACTGGAAGCCGTGGCGGATGATCTCGGAAGTCTTATGCTAGACAGAATGGTGGAAGAGGAAGGATTTACCCGACTGGGGCTGAATCCCTTTTCCTTTCCAGCATGAAACTCTGTCTGGTGGAAAATCCGGTGATCCGCACGCATAAAGCCTGCGCCAACATGCCCGAGATGGTCAGTTATGACACGGCACAGGCGCTTCTTGCCGCCACGTTGTGTGATCTGCCGCCCATAGGCATGGAACGCGTGCCGACTGCTCTGGCGTCCGGGCGCATTCTGGCGGAGGACGTGCATGCGCTGACCCCTCGTCCGGAAGCCGATATTTCCGCCATGGACGGCTATGCGTTCCGCTCTTACGATATGCGGAATGCAGGTGACATCGGTCTCCCGATTGTTGGCCATGTCGCGGCGGGAGACAGACCGGTTCCTCTCTCAGAAGGTACTGCCTGCCTGATCCTGACGGGGGCGCGGATTCCGGAAGGCGCTGACTGCGTCATGGCACGAGAGCGCACCCATGTAATCCGAAACCGTGTAACCCTGACTGATCAGACCGCAAGAGTTGGTCTGAATATCCGGCGGGAAGGAGAAGAATTCCCCCTCGGGCAATGCCTGCTGCAACGAGACCAATCTCTGGACTGGCGGCATATCCCGCTCCTTCTCAGTCAGGGAATAACGGATGTGTCGGTTTATCGGCCGATCACTGTCAGCGTGCTGGCCAATGGCGCTGAATTCGCCTCTCAGGCGGAGGATGCTCGGGAAGAACTGAATACGCACATGCTGGCGGCGATGCTGCGCAGCGACACCGTGCATGTCACACGGCAGGTTGCTGCATCCGATAGAGAGGAAGAACTCCGAAACGCTCTGCTTCACTGCGTTGAACAGTCGGACGTTATCGTCACGACGGGCGGCATATCCGTTGGCCAGACTGACCATGTTCTGTCTGTTCTGTTGCAGCTGGGCGCTTCCTGCGTCTTTCGACGGGTCAGCATGCGTCCCGGCAAACCCATGACGGTCATGCGTCTTGGTCGGAAAATCGTGTTCTGTCTTCCCGGAAATCCAGGGGCGGCGGCACTCTGCGCGCAGCTCTTCGTCATACCGTTTCTGAAAGCCATGATTCTTTCTTCGGACCTTCCGCACAGTGGCCTTTCAATGCGGGGACGCAGTACCTTTGCTTACACGCCACCACAGGATGCGACCTGCTTTCTGCCTGTAAGCATCCTGCAGGAGGCAGGTGCAGCACGCTTCCATATTGTTCCTTCTGTCGGATCTTCGGATATCCTGTGCCTTACGCGCGCAGATGGAATCATGCGGATCGATGCAGGTCAGTCGGTGCAGGTTGGAGACTGGAGTGAAATGCTGCCATTTACAGGCCTTCGGCTGTAAAGGCTGACTATGCCAGCATTAAGGTTGCAGCATGCTCTCTTATGAAAACGGCGATGGCAGCTACATCCTCCAATCGCATGAACTTCAGATCCGGTCGATTCTGCGGGATAACAGGGCTGTCTGTCACCACGAGTGCGATGGCTGACGTGTCTGGAAACAGAGGGGCTTTTCCAGTCTCCGGTCGCCATACTTCCAGACTGGTTGGCACAGTCGCATGAAACCCTTCAACCAGAATAAGATCGACAGGCGTCATGGCCTGCACCAAGGCCTCCAAAGAGGGCATCGTGGCCGTTTCATGCTGAAGCACCCACCTCTCCGGCGTCGCCAGCATGACTTCCTGCGCCCCACTCTCCCGGTGTAGAAAGGTATCCTTTCCCGGCTGGTCCATATCCACCCCGTGATGAGTGTGCTTGATGGTCGAGACACGCAGACCCTGCTGCGTCAAAACAGGCAGAAGACGTGTGATCAAGCTTGTTTTTCCCGAGCCGCTTCGCCCTGTAATACCAAAGACGGGTTGTTTACGGCGGGCTGGCATGGACGGGAAAACTCATATCTTGTGAGATGGGGTGACAAAAACATTCTAAAAGGTCGTAATGACGAAAGCCAATGACGGGCGGAAAACAGGGTGAATGTATTGAACACGGCAGGGCTGGTGCTGGCAGGCGGACAGGGTAGCCGCATGCAGGGACGAGACAAGGCCTTTCTGAATATCAACGGAACAAGCTCACTCGCGCATGTTTTCTCCAGCCTGAACAGCCAATGCAGCGCTATCGCCATAAGCGCGAATGGCGATCGATCCCGTTTTGACGCATGGTCCTGCCCTATTCTGCCAGATCGTCTTCATGACATGGGTCCTCTGGCAGGCCTGCTGAGCGGATTGGAATGGGCGGAAGCTGAAGGATACGAAACATTGGTGAGTGTCCCTGTCGACACCCCTTTCATCCCGTCCAATCTAGTTATCTCTCTTTTACCCGCACCAAGTTTTGCCTGCTGGAATGGACAGGAACATCCTCTGGTGGCGGCGTGGCCCGTCTCATGTCGTCCAATACTGGCAGCGCAACTGGCGAGTGCTGTCGGGGAGGCGAAAAAGCATCAAACCCGCATCCGCACCCTAGCACGCGCCATTGGAGCACGCGGGGTGGACTTCGGTGATCTGCATGAAAAAGATCCGTTCATGAACATCAACACGCCAGAAGATCTCGCCGCCGCGCAAGAATGGAAAGAGAACAATCTTTACCATGACTGAGGATATCCAACTTCCGATCTCTCACAGTTACGACGCTGAACTGATCCGCTGGTCAGACACGGAAATCATCCGCGAAAAGAGAATACTGACTGTCGCAGAAGAGGTGCCTTTATCGCTCGTTTATGGCGGTATCGATTACGCAATCATGATGATCACACCTCATGATGTGAATGATTTCGTCACCGGCTTTTCGTTGACAGAAGGTATTATTTCGTCCGTTTCAGAGCTGCGGCAGATAACCGTCACCAGAACTGAAAATGGCCTGAAGGCAGATATTCTTGTCGGACCGGAAGCGATGCGGAAAGTGCTGTCCCGCAACCGTCGCCCTATCGCCGGTCGCACTGGATGCGGCATTTGTGGGTCGGATGAAAACAGCCTCTTGCACAACCGTCCACCCATGCCTCTCACTGGCGATGAACCATCTCCCACCTCCCTGCACCGAGCATTGGAAAACATCCGCTCTCATCAGGTTCTTAACAAAGACGTCGGCATGCTGCATGCGGCGGCCTGGTGCCACCCAGATGGACATATTGCACATATTCGCGAAGACGTGGGGCGCCATAATGCTCTGGACAAGCTGATTGGTCTCGGTATTCGGGAAAATTTGAATTTCAAACAGGGCTTCTGCCTGCTCACGAGCCGCTGTTCTTATGAAATGGTCGCCAAGGCTGTAACCGCAGGCATCAGCGCAGTTGTTGCGCTCTCTTCCCCAACAGCATTTGCTTTACGCATTGCGCGTGAATCTGGGCTTGTTCTTGTCTCGCCTGCACACTCATTGAGTTTCACTGTCGCGGTTCGGAGCGCAACACTGCGAACCGGGTGATCTTCTTCGTACCGCTGAACCTACAAACACAAAAAGCACCACGAGCGTTGGCTCTGTGGCGTTGGACGAGCGTTCGTTAAAGATGGTTGCGGGGACAGGATTTGAACCTGTGACCTTCAGGTTATGAGCCTGACGAGC